>CAYWRF010000123.1:0-4982 GCA_964460495.1 uncultured Pseudomonadota bacterium
GGGCCGCAACATCCAGAAAACGGCGAAACGGCGGCAGATTGCGAACAATTTGTTCCGTCATGATTTCTTCCTTGAGATAGGTTTCGGAGTAGGCTTTCAAAAACCGCGCCTTGTCCGATTCACTTTCAAAATTAAAAATCTCCGGAAGCGTTCCGAACTTAAGCGCCTCATCAAGAGAAAAGCTCTCTTGCAGTTCAGTCATCGTCAGGGGAAACAAATTGTAAACAAAGGCCCTGCCGGCCAAAAGATTCGCCGCGCCCCGTTTCAGCTTTCTGGCGCTTGAACCGGTCAGGGCAAATTTAAACCGTTTTTCTTTAATGAGCTTTTGCACCAGATCCAGCAGCTGGGGCGCCTTTTGAACTTCATCAAGTACCACCCAGGCCCTTTTACCCGCGTAGGGGGCGAGACGATTTAAGAGATTATTGGGATGGCTGATCAGTTCGTTTGCGAGCTCAAAATTCAATAGATCCAGCACCACACTTTCCTCAGGCCCGAAAAGACGTTCTAAAAGGGTCGATTTTCCGGTTCCCCTGGGCCCAAACAGAAAAAAAGAGTTTGATTTCGACGGGTTGATTAGTCTATGGAACATGGACCAAATATTACATTCATTCTTGGGTCGTAGTCAAGGGGGCGATGTTTTAAGAGCTGAGGTGATTGGATAGGCCCTTGAGGAGGTAGTAAAGACTTTCGTGATCCAGATGAAGAAAGATCGACGACCTCCCGCCTTAAGCCCTCAAGACGACCCCCTAATGCCTCGGCCAGCGGTTGCCTCCCTGACTGACCGGCGGTCTCCTGGATGAGGATCCGTGCCTTTGCCTCCGCCGCGGCATAATCGCGTGCTGGTCCCATTCGGGATTCAAGGGAGGCGGTGATTCCCCGGCACCTCTCCAGGGCGATCCTTGCAGGGTGCCATCCAGGATCGCCCCGGCCGAGGCGCCTATCGCCGTTGAAACGATTCGAGGGATCATCGACATAAACTGCAAGGGTGATCGGTGCGCGTAGACAGGAAGTTGCTAAAATAAATCGATGTTGATAGAGATCAGATGATGCCATTTGAACCGGTCATCGGCCTTGAGGTCCATGCCCAGCTCCTGACTAGAGCCAAGCTCTTCTGCGGCTGCAGCACGGAGTTCGGCAAGGCACCCAACGCGAACACCTGCCCCGTATGCCTCGGCCTTCCGGGAGTCCTTCCGGTCCTGAACCGGCAGGTGGTCGATTTCACGATCCGTGCCGGAATTGCGACGCATTGCGAGATCTCCACAAAAAATATCTTCGCACGAAAGAACTACTTTTATCCCGACCTCCCGAAGGGGTACCAGATCTCTCAGTATGAGCGGCCGATCTGCGAAAAGGGATTTGTTGAAATCGATCTCGATGGCCAAGTCAGGAAAATAGGCCTCACACGGATCCATATCGAGGAGGATGCCGGAAAACTCTTGCACGAGCATCCAACGAGCCGGTCGAAGGCTGCGTCGTGGGTCGACCTGAACCGCGCGGGGGTGCCACTCATGGAGATCGTCTCGGAACCGGACATCCGATCCCCGGAGGAGGCGGTCCTCTACCTGAAAGAGTTGCGCCGGGTCCTGATCTATCTCGGGGTCTGCGACGGCAACATGGAGGAGGGGTCACTCCGGTGTGATGCGAATGTCTCGATCAGGCCGGAAGGGGCAAAGCCCCTTGGCACGAAGATCGAGATCAAGAACATGAACTCGTTTCGTCACATCGAAAAGGCGCTGCATTATGAGATCAAACGCCAGGCGGAGATCCTTGATGCCGGGGGGAGGCTGACACAGGAGACCCGGCTCTGGAATCCGGAGAGGGAGGAGACGAGCCCGATGCGCTCCAAGGAGGAGGCGCATGATTATCGCTATTTCCCTGACCCCGACCTCCTGCCGCTGGAGATCTCCGAGGCCTGGATCGGGGAGGTGAAGCGGAATCTCCCGGAGCTGCCGCAGGCAAAACGGGGGCGATTCCTCAAGGACTATCAGTTGCCAGCGGGTGATGTGGCGATCCTCGCAGAGTCCCGTCCGCTTGCCGATTTCTTTGAGGAGACGGCCAGGCTTTATCCGCAGCCAAAGAAGATTGCGAACTGGGTCGTGAATGAATTTTTGAGACTCCTTAAAGGGGATGAGAAAAAGATCAACTCCCTGCCGCCCGCTCAGGTGGCGCGTGCCCTCCGGCTCGCTGACGAGGGGAAGATCTCGGCCGGTATGCTCAAGTCTCTCCTGCAGAAGGCGTTCGAGACCGGCCGCGCGGTCGACGAGATTGTTCGGTCGGAGGGGCTTTCACAGGTTTCCGATCAGGCCTCCCTTGAGGGGATGATCGATGAGGTCCTGAACGGGAATCCGAAAGAGGTGGCGCGGTATCGGGGGGGAGAGGAGAAGTTGTTGGGGTTTCTCCTCGGTCAGGTGATGAAAAAGACCGGGGGGCGCGCGAATCCGAAACTCCTCTCGGAACTCCTCGGGAAGAAACTGAAGGGATGATCCTTTTCTTCAAGTCATTCGTCCTCGGTTTTCTCGTCGCCCTGCCGGTAGGCCCGATTGCGATCCTGATCCTGCAGAGGAGTCTGGAGATCGGAGGATTGGCGGGGCTGGTGAGCGGGATAGGGGCGGCGACCGCCGATGCCCTCTTCGCCCTTTTGGCCGGGTTGGGCCTAGCCGCCCTCCTCGAGGGGATCCGGGAGTCGCACCACCTGGTTGGCGGTCTGGGCGGATTCGTCCTGATCCTGGTCGGCCTGAAACTCTTTTTCCAAAGACCACCTGCCCTGAAGACCGAGGAGGTCTTGAGCGAACGGTACCTCCATCACTACCTCTGGGACTCTTTGTCGGTCTTCCTCCTCACACTGACGAACCCGATGACGATCATCGCCTTTGGGGCGCTCTTTGCCGGCTCCAACCTGATCCCGCTCGATCCCAGGAGGATCGATTACCTGACGATCAGCGGCGGTGTCTTTGGCGGGAGCCTCCTCTGGTGGGTCGTCCTTGTGATCCTCGCGCAGCCGATCCGGAAAAACCTCTCACTCCTCCGGATCCACCGGACACTCGAACTGATCGGGGTGGTCCTGATCCTGCTCGGTTCTTTCTCGTTTGTCCCTCGATTGGGGCCCTTGTGGGATCGCCTTTCGCATCCCCTCTTGATATTCAGAAAGGGCTAGGCTACTTCGTCTCCCATGTTTAACTTTAAGACGATCGAGTGGCGTGACGATAAGGTAATCCTGATCGACCAGCGGAGGCTCCCATTAGAGGAGGTCTATGTCGAGTGCTCCGATTACAAGCAGGTGGCCGACGCGATCCGGGAGATGACGGTCCGCGGGGCCCCGGCGATCGGCGTCGCAGCCGCGATGGGGGTTGCATTAGGCGCCCTCGGTGTCGACGCGAGGGATGCCGGGGCGTTTCTGGAAAAGATGGAGTCGATCTTCCATCTGTTGGGAGAGACGCGACCAACTGCAGTCAATCTCCGTTGGGCCCTCGATAGGATGAGGCGGGTTCTTGAGGGGGGAAAAAACGCCCAACGAGGTGCGCCTCCGGTTTCCGAATTAAGGGAGAGATTGAAACAGGAGGCGCTTGCGATCTTTGAGGAGGATATTGCGATCAACCGGAAGATAGGAGAGAACGGCGCCCCTCTGATCGGGTCTCGTCAGACGATACTCACCCATTGCAATGCGGGGGCGCTCGCCACCGCAGGGTATGGGACCGCCCTCGGGGTCCTCTATGCGGCGTGGGAACAGGGGAAGAGGTTCGAGGTCTTTGCGGATGAGACGCGCCCGTTCCTGCAGGGATCGCGGCTCACCGCCTGGGAGCTGGCAAAGAACGGGATCCCGGTGACGCTGATTACAGACAACATGTCCGCGCACTTCATGCGGGAAAAAAGGATCAACGCGGTCATCGTCGGGGCGGACCGGATCGCCGCAAACGGGGATGTTGCAAACAAGATCGGGACCTATGCCGTTGCGGTGCTTGCGAGGCAACATGACATCCCTTTTTATGTCGCGGCGCCGGTATCGACCGTTGATCTGAAGACGCCGACCGGACGGGAGATCCCGATTGAAGAACGGGACGCCTCCGAGGTGACACATTTTAATAGACAGCCCGTGGCGCCGGAAGGTATCAAGGTCCGGAATCCGGTGTTTGACGTGACCCCCCATGAACTTGTTACGGCGATCGTGACCGAGAGGGGGGTGATCCGGGAACCGTATCAGGAGAATCTTTTCCGATTGCTTCAACGGGAACCATCATGAAGAAGACAGAAAAGATCTGGCTCGATGGAAAGATGGTCCCCTGGGACGAGGCCAATGTGCATGTGTTGACCCACACACTGCATTATGGAGTTGGGGCGTTCGAGGGGATCCGGTTTTACGAGGGGACCCACGGCATGTCTAACGTCTTTCGTCTCCAAGAGCATATCGAAAGACTTTTTGACTCGTCCCATATTCTCACGATCACAATCCCCTTCACCGCAGAGCAGTTGACCCGGGCCTGCAAGGAGGTCGTTCGGGTGAACGGGCTCAAAAAGGGGTACCTCCGCCCGATCGTCTTCATCGGCGACGGGGAGATGGGGATCTATGTGACCGGTAATCCGATCCGTGTCGCGATCTCCGCCTGGGAGTGGGGGGCATACCTTGGCGAGGAGGGGGTCAAAAACGGGATCCGCGCCAAGATATCCTCCTACACGCGCCATCATGTGAACGCGATGTTTAACAAGGCTAAGGCCTCCGGAAATTACATCAATTCGTTCATGGCGAAACAGGAGGCGATCAAGGGGGGGTACGAGGAATCGATCCTCCTCGATACGGAGGGGTATGTCTCGGAGTGTTCGGGACAGAACATCTTCATCGTCAAGGGGGGTGTCGTAAAAACAACTCCGGCCGGCTCCTCCATCCTTGAGGGGGTCACCGCGAAGAGCGTGATGACCTTGTGCGAGGATCACGGGATTAGAGTGGTCCATGAGAAATTTGCAAGGGATGAATTGTATCTGGCGGATGA
>CAYWRF010000124.1:0-4972 GCA_964460495.1 uncultured Pseudomonadota bacterium
GGCTGTACGGGATCGCGGTGCGGGCGTGTCTGGACTGGCTCAAGGCGAAGGAGAGGTCTCAAGTCTCGTTCGACGCGCTGGGGCCCGGCCGGAACGCCGAAGCCTTCCTGGCCGGCCAGCCCCGAACCGAAACCGAGGACGACATTTCTCTGCGGATTCACCGTCTCCTCGGCGACGTTTGCAACCCCCTCGATTGCGAGAAAAAACCAGATCGCGAACGGGATCGCGGCGAAGATCCCCGAAACGCCGTTCGGGAAGGCGTTCTCAGTCAGGCGGGACCACTGGAGGTGCGGCAGGGTGAGCGCCGCAAAGAGAAGGAGCTCCCCGACCGCGAGGATGGTAATCCAGAGCTCAAAGGAGGCGGCGGCCCGCACGCCGTAGATGTTCAGGGCGGTAAAGAGGAGGTAGGCGAAGATCGCGATCACAAGGACCGGGATACCTGGAAAGAAGATATGGAAGTAAGCGCCGATCGCGGCGGCGATCGCCGGCGGGGCAAAGACAAATTCGATAATCTGCGCCAACCCCCCGATAAACCCCCAGGTCGGTCCCAGGGCGCGGCAGGCGTAATCGAACGCGCCGCCCGCCTTCGGGATCGCGCAGGCAAGCTCCGTATAGCTGAAGGTGAACGTGACATACATGATGGTGATAAAGAGGGTCGCTATGCCAAGACCGAGCGTCCCCCCCTGCGGGAGGCCGAGGTTCCAGCCGAAATACATCCCGGAGATCACGTAACCGACACCAAGTCCCCAGAGCATCAGCGGACCGAGGACGCGGTTGAGATGGGTCACGCCCCCTTATGGAATGAATTGAAATCGATTTCAAGAAACTTTCAGTAGACTGAATCTTCCTGATCCGGAAGGCCAAAATCGCCGCACGTGTATCCGTCAGCCTTCTTTGGTTTAGGCAGGATAAACATAGGATTGATGATCCAGTTGCCATCCTGATTGGCGTAGGCGTGGCACATCAGCTCCCGTTTGTTTCGATTGATCACGAGTCTTAAGGCAGTCGCATCGCGGAGGAAGAAGAGGTCGGTGTCCGAGTCGCCCGCCCCGAACGCAATCGGGCTCGGTCTCTCCATCTGATCCCTCTTATCCTTCATATTGAAAATCACCTTGTTGATCCAGCATCTTTTTCCCTTGCGGTAGGTGATGACCGATTGCCCCGATGATTTTGTGCCACACCCCTCAAAATCGGCGGTGATTTTTCCATCGGAATCGAGAACCGGTCGAATCCCGATCACGTGATCGGCGGAGATACCGACCCGTTTTGCAAACGGCTCAACAATATATTGCGAGGAGGCGGAGACGACCCAGACATCAAAACCTGCTCGCTTCAGTTTCGCAATCAGCCGCTTCATTGGGTTGTAAATCCGGATAAAGGAGGGATACTCCTTTGAGCCGATCCTCTGTCTCGCGCCGACCTTGTTCTTGAGATTAAACCGGATCACCTGTTCCGCCATCTCCCGGACCTCGTCCGGTCTGTAACCGGCAAGCAACTGGGCAACCCAGGCATAGGCCGGTTTCATCAGATCGGGGTCATAACCCTTCTTCCAGGCGCCGGTCTTGCCGTCCTTGAGGAGGCCGTCGTTATAAATCGTCAGGAGTGAATCAGCGCAATCAGCAGAGATCGGCAGAGGGGCGCAATATCTGTCGAGCTCCCGGATGGCGGCACCCGTGAGGTAGCGGCTCGTCTCCCGCCAGCTCTTGGGTCTCCGGATCCTGTCATGGGCGACCATCCAGAAGAATGTCGCGTCGCCGATGTCGTTCTTGATCACCGTGTTGTCCCAATCGAAGATCGCGACCGGTTTTTTTTGCCCGGGACTCTTGATCAGCCGATCAAGTTGCGATTCGTTATTGCCAAACCATTCGGAACAGGTCGCGGCAGAAGGGGAGAAGAGGAGCATCGTCAGGAGACAGAAAAAACCCAGCCGCATACCCCCTTATCCGATGGAATCAGGCCGATTTCAATTGAGAAAAATTGTATAGCAACCTCTTTTTCGTTAAGCCGAATGTAAGGCCAAGATGATCCCACTGGTGACACGGCCGACGCTGGCCTACAGGTTTGTTTCGGGTGCCCTCGCGACCGCTGCAAAATTATCTCTCAATGCGACGAGGTTTACCAGGGGGGCACCTGTTTCGGGGCTTGGTCTCTCTTCCTCGACCCGATCCCGCTGGCTTCCGTTGCTGTTTGCACTCGGCTGCCGGGGAGATCCGCAACAGTTTCAGACCCCAAGTTATGGGAGACAGGATGCCGGTCCGGCGGTCGATAGAGATGCCGGGGGGAGAGATGGAACCGCTTCCCGTGACCATGAGAATCGACCCGATGCCGGCGGAAGTCCGGATCGACCTGGAGATCGGCTCGATAGTGGCTTGGTCGCATCACGCGATGCCGGTGTCGGTGAGAGAGAGGTCCTTCCCGGTGCGGCGGATCGTCTCCTGATCCGTGGCGGGATCATCGTCACCGCCGATGAGAACGGCGAGGTCACGACCATCGAAGGGGGAGAACTCTATGTCAACGGCGATACGATCGATTGCGTGAGTGCCACCACTTGTGACGCCCCCGGCGATGCGATGGTGATCCAGTTGGGCCCCAACGACAAGGTCTATCCGGGACTGGTTGATCCACATAATCATCCCCATTATAATTTTTGTCCCATCTTCGAGCACTCCAGAATCTACCTCCATAACGGTCAATGGAGGGGGAGTGACGAGTATGCCGAATGGGGAGATACCTACTACGATCCCAATGACGATCTGGTCTGCGAGAAATACCATTATGGTCTTGCCGTCTCTCTCTTTGGTGCGGCGACCGCGATCCAGGGGGTCGGTATCAACCGGAGGTGTTTCCGGCAGGAGACGTCGGTGCCGCTGTTGGGAAGGATGATCGATAGTGTCGACGGGATCGGCCCGGATCATGTGAGGACCTGGGCCTTGGGGATTGATGCGGTTCCCGATGCGGATGCCCAGACGTTCTGTGATGCGGTGGATGATGGCGACGAGGACCGCGTCTTCATCCATATCGGTGAAGGAAGACGCGGCACCGAACAGGTGGAGGAGGAGTGGGATACACTGGGGGCGCTTGCCGGCGGATGTCTGCTGGATCCCGATCGGGCCGGCAAACTGGTCCTGATCCATGGTAACTTTACACGAGAGACACTGGAGGAGGTCGCGGCGTTGGGTGATACACCGGAGGAGCGTCCGATCATTGTCTGGTCGCCCAGTTCCAACACCGATCTTTATGGCTGGGATGCCGAGGCGTCGCTCGATGTCGCGTACGCCCTGCAGTTGGGGATCCGTGTCGCCCTCGGTCCTGACTGGAAACCGTCTCACGGGATCGGGATGATCACGGAAATAAATATTGCGAGGAGATACGCGGAGGAATTTTTCCCAGCAGGATCAGTTACGGATGAGGAGTTGTTCCGGATGGCTACGGTGAATGGCGCCTACGCCGCGGGGTTGCAAGACGATGTCGGGCGGCTTGAGGTCGGGATGTTGGCCGATATTACCATTATTAAAGGGGGGTCACCCGATCCGTTTGAACCGGCCTATCTGGGGGATGTTGCGGGGGTCGTGATCGGCGGACAAATATACTATGGTGATGATTGGTTCATGAGGGCGACCGGTCTGGAACCGGCCCTTTGTGAAGATCTTGCCGTCTGCGATGTTGCCAAGCGGATCTGTATCCCGGATACGGTTGACGGGGAGCCGGTCCGGTTGAGCGATCTGGAGGTGGGGACATTTCTTCAGTCGCCGATGACCAAGACGTTCCCTTATTCCCCCGATCCGCTGGATACACTGCCGCTTGCCTGCGGGGCGGAATAGAATTTTTCACGCAACTGTTTCTGGAGACCGGGCGAAGCGTATCGTTGAAAGGGATCTATTATGCCAGGTAGTGCAAGGGGAGACTTTCCACTCCAAGACCTCAGGCGCGCCAGGGACAGGGTCATTGAGTATCTGTTTTATTCTAAGGGTGACCAGGTTGGCTTGACCGAATTACCGATAGCTTCTGAATCTGTTGAAGGGACATACCGGTATAGTGATGGCGGGCGTCATCTCGACGTATACCTCGCCGCCCGTCCCCACCCCTCTGCGAGGCTCCTCTCGGCGGTGCCGGATGGTAACGACGTCTTTCTTCACAGGGTAGAGGCAAGTTGCCCGCCGGGGGAGATCAAGCTCGGTCGGGCCTATGCAAGGGTTCGAGGAGGGTACATGCCTCCTGCAGAAATGACCGCACAACTTGTCGATGCCGATTTTGGCGCCCGTCTCACCTATCCCGATGGAGTCCCTGCCCCACGCGTCGACCTCTGGGCAACCCGAGGGGCGGACGGTCTTAGTAGATTCGAGCGTTTGACCATCCCCCCACTTGTCCCTACGTCGGCGCCGATCACCCAGATTGGCGATATCCGATGCACCGGGATCGTGGTGGCACCGAAGACCTATGCCTTTGAGGCGGCGGGAGAAGGTGTAGGGAGTGTAGTTGGTTGCCGCCCCCCAAATGCCGCCAGGTTCGTCCTACCGGGGAGGGAACAACTGGCCGGCGCCACCGTGGACGATCTCTTCGCCCTCCTCAAGGCCGGGATCGAAACCTTCATCGTGAAGGCCGAGGGGGTCTTCATGAGGACCCATGGTATCGTCGGTGGTGAAAACGGCCGGCGGCTCTTTTGCAGTGTCAGGGGACTCCAGACGCTGGCGCTCATTGCGGGTGCATCTCTCGTGGCGCCACTTGTGGCACGCTATTTGACTTAAGCCCCCCCCTTTGCTACGAAACCGGGGATGTTAGGGAACGTTGCCGAATTCATCCTCTTTTTTCCGGTCTTTCTCTTTTCACTCTCGTTTCATGAGTCGGCCCATGCCTGGACCGCCAACCGCTTGGGAGACCCGACCGCCCGCCTGATGGGGAGGCTCACGCTGAATCCGCTTCGACATATCGACTGGATCGGGACGTTCCTCTTTCCGCTCATGATGTTCCTCTT
>CAYWRF010000125.1:0-4964 GCA_964460495.1 uncultured Pseudomonadota bacterium
CGGTCACCAAAATGACTGAACAGACCTGTAAAAATCCCCTTCCCATCGCACCCCCTTATATGAGCAATTGGGGTGCCAAGAGAGAGGTCATCTAACTTATTGAAATGACTATTATTGATCCCCCAAAAGGGGTTAGGGCTTACCCGGTTGGCGTCAGCAAATTGACGAGTCTAAAACTATTGGGCCGCGAAGCTGATATCTGCTGGTACAACACCGTCAGCGGCAACAATCACCTGGGCCGTCTTCATGCCGTATTTTTCATGCCAGGCTTCAACGGTATAGGTCCCTGCCGGGAGATTGGCGAGTGTAAATTCCCCGTTGTCTCCGGTCACCGCAACAAACGGATTTTCATTGGCGATCACGTAAGAGGTCATCCAGGGATGAATGTCACACTTCAGTTTGTAAATGCCGGCTCCAAGCTCCTGTTCGATATCCTTGGAGCCCTTCATCTGGGCCCGGTTGAAACAGGTCTGGGTCTCCTTATAACAGTGGACATTATGAAGTACCGGGTCGCTGTTGCGCACCTGCAGTTTCTGGCCGGGCCCAAGGGCCACAATACGTGGCCTGTACATGCAGTTCGACTGATCAATCAGAACTGTCGGGGATGAGGCAGCGCCACCTGCCACGGGACCCTTGACCCTCACCGCAACATTCTTGAGTGTCCCGTTCGGATTGACCACCACGGTCTCATCCTTCATGGGAGTCTTCCCGCAAAACGGATCGGCACTCCTCTTCAACATCTGCATCTGGGGCGCTGTGCCCGAGAACTTCACCGATCCCTTGATCGTCCCTGCCTCTGCCACTCGTATCTCTGACACGGCCGAGAGAATTGCCAAACCGGCGACAACAACGATGATTTTTTTCATGGTCACTCCTTTTTTCAGACGGTGTGCCGTAACAAAGTCCTTGACCGCTGTCAAGATGACCGCAATCACTTCTCCCCCAACTCCCGATCGGCGCGCCGCAGCTCCTCCGGCGTATCCACCTCCCACCAGCCAAAACCGCTTAAGTCGGAGACGAGCGGATATTCCCCCCAATCGGCGAGTGTCTGCAGAACCTCCTCCACCGACGCGCCAGGTCCCCGACCGACGAGCGTTGCCTGGACCGCCCGGAGATAGGTTTTTAAAAAAGGGGCCGGGCAGAAGGTCATCCCGATATAGCCGCCGTCGAAACTCAAGAGATCCTTGCGGATCGTGCTGATCCTCCCTCCCGGGTCGCACCGGATCTTCATGTCATCGTGGATCAGTCTCCTGTCAAAATCGCAGGCGGCCCTCAAGCCGGGGCCGTCCTGAACGAATTTTTCGAAAAGAGACCGGGGGTAGATATGATCGGCGTTGGCAAGGAGAAAATCTTCCGCGAGATACGGCACCGCCTTCACAAGACTCGTAATACTCCCCATTCGGAAGTCCCGGTTGCAGAGGAGTCGGACCGGACGACCGGCGAGATCCGCCTCAAGTTTGGGAAACGCGTAACCGCCGACGACGAGTACTTCTTCAAAATCCCTGCAGAGATCGAGCGTGTAATGAATCAACGGCTTGCCGGCAACCGGCAGCAGAGACTTAGGGATCGAGTTCGTTAATGCCCCAAGCCGGCTCCCACGGCCGGCCGCCAGGATGACTGCCTTCATAGGAATTCCCTCAGCTCCTCCAGCCCCCGGATGACCGGAATCTCAGGGAAGCGTCCCCTGAAATCGTCCGCAGAAAAGAGACCGCTCTTTGCGATGAAATCGATCCCTTCTCCCCGGGATGTCTCGGCATCATGCAAGGAGTCCCCGACAAAAACAAGATCGGAAGGGGTGATGCCAAACGTTTTCTGGACCGTGAGGAAGTGATCGCGCCCCTTGTTGAACTGCGGTCTCCACCCGAGGACAAGATCAAGATTCAGATCACCCTTGGCCTGCAGAAACTCCTCCACAAGCCGCTGATGATTGCTCGAGGAGATGGCGGTCCAGAGCTTGCGGGAACGGAGATACCGGACGATCTCCGCTGCCCCTTGAAAAAAATCATGATGGAAGTACCGCTCCCTCTTTCTCTCCTCAAACTGTCCGGAGGCGGCGTGGTTTCTGGAATCCTCCGGAAACAGGACCTCCAGTTGGCCGTAGAACGGGAGGCCAGATGTCCGGACATAGGACCCCCTCGCCTCGGAATGGGAGAGGCCATAGGTCTCCGAAATAACCTCGGCCCCAAGATCTGCCAGTTCCTCCATCGAGTTGACGAGGGTCCCGTCAAAATCAAAGAGGCATGCCTTTTTCTGAAATCGCCGGATCATATTGCTACCAGTCTCCTCCGAAGGTGCAAAATGAGGGCAACGGCGGATCCGATAGTCGTGCCGATAGCCGTCAGCGCGAGGAGCAGATCGGAAAGATTGAGGATCGCCAGAAGACAAAAGATCAGGGAGAAGAAGTCCTTTTTCACAAGATACCGGCTGGAGACAACGAGCCGGCTCAAAAACCGATCTTCGGAATTCCGGACCACCTCCTTTTCAAAGGTCGTCAGACTCCCCGAATCAGAATGACCACGGATAAAAAGGAGCATCAGGAGGAAAAAAAGGAGGGAGCTCACAAGGGCCCACTTGCCCAAAGTGAGAATCAGGGGATCCCCCGTCATCCGGTAACCGCCCCATGTAAGACCAAAAAGGAAGGTGAAATAGCTCAGATTATCGCCAAACGTATCGAGCCACTGACCGAGACGGCTCGATCTGTTGTTTAGTTTGGCAACCTCTCCGTCGACGCCGTCGAGGATCGAGACCACCTGGAAAAGGATCCCCCCCCAGACCAGACCGGACCGCGTCCCCAGGCTGACGAGGGCGGCCGAGAGGAGCCCGGCACCCAGATTGAAAAAGGTGATCGAATTGGGGGAGACACCGCGTCTGGCCAGAACGAGACTGATCGGGAGGGAAAACCGCTTGTTCAGCAGGCGGGCGACGATCCCGCTCGTCCCCTTGACGATCCGGGAGCAGATCTCCGCCTCGCGTGGATTCGGCTTCAGGAGCCTCAGATGCGAATAGGGAAGATCCATAAAGGCAGGCAAGCTATGCGTTTTAAGGGTGGCCCGTCAATGGCTTAAATTGAGGAGGTAATCGCGAATCGCCTCCGCCTGCCGCTGGCTGCTCCCTCCGAGGACCTCCTGCGGGGCGGCGCTGTCGTCCGGAAGGAATCCAGGCATCACGACACCGGGCGTGAACTTTTGCGGATCCTTCAACCACTCCGGGATAAATTCAGGCCGGATCCTTTCACGGACCAGTCCCAGATCAGGCCCCCATTGGGTTGGCGAACCGGGCGGGACAACCCCTCCTCCCCGCGCGTGACAGGAATAACAGCTGAAATACTGACCGGAGACAAGCTGCTCCCCCGCCTGCCGCACCTCCGGGGATAGCTGAGGCGCTCTTGTCGGGGCATAGAAGTCGGCCCGCACCTGGTCGCGGGCGGCAAAATAGGCGATCACCCTGTTCGCCTCCTGATCGGTAAAATCAAAGCTCGGCATACGGACATCGATCCAGGGACGAATCATCTTCCGAGACGGGTCCTTCAGAAATTCGAACATCCACTCGGGACGGACACGCGCCCCGATCCCGTCCAATATCGGCGGCAATGCCGACCCCTCCGGCAACGAGGCCTCGATTACCCTCCCCTCCCCCTCAATCGTATGGCAACCGCGGCAATTCATCCGTTCGATCAGCCGCCTGCCATTATCGATATCGGTCTGACGGGGACGTTTGATCGACATCACGAATCGGGGCGGGACCTTCTCCTTTCTTAAACCCTTCAGAAAAACGAGCAGCGCCTCCGTCTCCTCATCGGAGAGGTGAAAGTTCGGCATCTTGGATGTGGTCTTTTCGGTCAGATATTGGCGGGGATCTTTTAGTTTGCCTCGCGTCCAATCTTCCCATTTCCTCGGGACCTCCGTATCCCCGAAGTCGAGCTCGTGGATATCCTTCAACCCAAATGTCGAGAGATCGACTGAGAGCTTGGAGGCGTCTTGAAACCCCTTGATCTGGTGACATCCGTAACATCCAAACTGTGAGACCAAGAGATACCCCTTCTTTGAATTCTCTGGATCCGACAGGATCTTCCGGACCGCCATCTCCTCCGAGCTCGGGGTCCCCTGCCGGGAGAGGTAGGCGGTGATATCGGCCGCCTCGGAGGGTGTCAGTCTCAAGCGGGGCATGCGGGCCTCGGCGTTGAATCTCTTTGGGTCCTGGATCCAGTTGTAGATCCAGTCGGGATCCGTTTTCTCGGCGATTCGGTCGAGCGCCGCGGCAAGCGGGCTCCCTTTATCCCCGATCGTATGGCACCCAAGGCATCCGACCCTCTCAAACAGTTCCCTTCCTCTTCCGGAGTTTCCGCCGGGAAATTTCCCAAACGGGAGCTGGAAACCCTCCGACTCCTGCCAGAGATACGCCGCTATCTTCTCGGTCTGGCCAGGTTCCTCAATATCGACCGGCGGCGTCGGCATCTTCGCCTTCGGGAGATAATCCTTCGGATCCTTGATCCAGCGAACCAACCACTCCGGCCTCACCTTCGAGCCGACCTTCAGGAGTGACGGACCGACCCGAGGCGCCTGCTCGAAACCCTCAACATTATGACAGCCGGTGCAACCGCGGTTCCAAAAGAGCTTCTTCCCCTGCTGGGCAATCGGGGCATGGGATAACTCCCACTGATCCTGGTGACACTTGAAACAGGAGGATTGGACGAAATCGCCCTGAAGCAGCGGTTTTTCCCAGTGGTGAACGAGGCCATGAACAAAGTCCCCTTCCTCCAGAGGCTCACCCTTGATCTGGGTCGCCCTCCCCTGACCCCAGTGGCATGTGGTGCAACCGAACGACGGAATCGGGTGATTCCCAAAAATCTCCTCCCGATGCGGATGGGTCTTGAAAGGATTCTTCTCTTCCTCGAATCCCTCCCTGTTGATCGCGACATGGCACGACTCGCAGCGATCAACGGTCCCCCAGACGACAGGTCCCCC
>CAYWRF010000126.1:0-4943 GCA_964460495.1 uncultured Pseudomonadota bacterium
GGTTCCAAAGTGGAGGAGGACATCAAACGCAAACGCCTCCTCAGCATTCCCGAACCCGAACAGGTGTTGAAAAAGGACGAGGTGACCCGAAGAACTGACCGGCAGAAACTCGGTCAGCCCCTGAAGGACCCCCAGAAAGAGGGCGTGAAGAGAGTTCATCCCGGAAGAAACCTCATCAGTATTTCATTCGCCACAGGCAGCCCCTTTTCGGTCAGACGCAAACAATCACCCTTCTCCTCGATCCAATTGTCCCGAAGGAGAGAGTCGAGCTCCTTAGGATAGATCCTCTCTAATGTCTCGCAAAATTTTTTCTGAAAGGCAGCGCGGGAGATGCCGTCCGCCTTCCGGAGGCCCATCATCATGAATTCACCGACAGCCGTTGCAAAAGTAATTGCCTCGGTCTCTTGTTCCGATTCTCCGGCGAGGTAGCGTCTCAGATCGCGAACGTTTTGGCGGCGGGAGAAGGCCACAGATGATACCGCCCCTGCACCAAATCCCAGATACTCTCCGTAGTTCCAATAATTCAGGTTATGCCGGCACTCGAACCCGGGTCGCGCAAAGTTGGAGATCTCGTAGGCAACAAACCGTTCCTCTTTCATCCTGGACCGTACCCGTCGGAGCATCTCCACCTGCTGCTCCTCCTGTGGAAGCGCGATTCGACCCTCCGCACTCAACCGCTCGAACGGTGTCCCGGTCTCGATAGTAAGATTGTAGGCAGAAAGGTGGGTCGTTTTGAGCGAAAAGGCGGTTTCAAGATCCTGCAGGAGATCGGTCAATGTCTGGCCGGGCAAGGCATAAATGAGATCCAGGTTCACATTGTCAAAGCCGGCGTCAAAGGCATTCTCCACCGTTCGCCTCGCCTCATCGCCGGAGTGGATACGGCCCAATACCTTTAGAAATTGATCCTGAAACGACTGGACGCCGATCGAGAGCCGGTTGAAGCCGAGCGAACGAAAGACCGCGAGTTTTTCCCGGGAGACCGTCTTCGGATTTGCCTCGAGTGTGATTTCGGTCCGATCCGACCAGGAAAAGTGTCTCGAGAGTTCCCTCAGGATCGACTCCATAAGGCTAGGGTCCAGGAGTGAGGGCGTTCCTCCCCCAAAAAAGAGGGAGTGGATCTTCCTCTTCGAAAACTCCGGCGACCTTTGCCCGATCTCCCTCAGGAGCTGGCCCGTGTATTCCTTCTGCAGGTCAAAGTCCCCGTGACCGCGCGGGACGGAGAAGAAATCGCAGTAGCCGCACTTGACCTCGCAGAACGGGATATGGATGTAGAGGGAGAGGGACACTAGTAGACTTGGGCGTAAGACTCGAGGGCCCGAAGATTTTTGGGGACATACTGAGCGGGGATCGAGTGCGCCGCATACCATTCGTCGAAGTTATCGGAGAAGTAGTCGATCCGGTCTTTCTTGTACTCCACCGTGCTGTAGAGAATCAGAAATTCCTTCAGACCGGTCGCCTCGGAGATCCCCTGGATGATCACTTCGCAATCCGCCTCGCTCATGCCGTGAACCATCGTATAGAGGGAGTAGGACCATTCGGGATAAGTCGGCCTCTGATAGCAATGCGAAACCCCCCGGTAGGAGCCCATCTTCCAGCCGAGCTCCTCGATCCGATCCTCCGGAACCTTCCAGACCCCCATCCCGTTGTGCGTGAAACCGGCCTTGCGATGGTGCAACACCGCCGCATAACGGCGCATGATCCCTTCCTCCATGAACGCCTTCATGATCCGGAAGACCTCCGACTCGGGGACGCCGATCTTCTCCGCAACAGGCTTGAAGGGGCGCGAGATCAGATCCAGATCCCTTTGGAGCGCCTTCACGATCTCCCTCTCCTCCCGGCTTAAAGGTCGTCTGACCCGCTTGAACTGTTGCCTCCCCTCTTCCGTCAACCCGTTCGACTCCCCGGTCATGTCAAGTTTGACGCCGATCTTGAAGAGCTTCATCGTCGGCAGGATCAGTGTCGTCTCGGCATTCGCCTCAAAGGCGAGGATGCGGATCGTGTCGTTCAGGTCACGCCCCGGCGGGACCGCCACGGTGAACCAGAGGTTGAAGAAATTCTCCCTCTTGTAGTTGTGACTGACGCCCGGAAACTCATTGATCTTTCTCGCCGAGGAGGAGAGGAGTTCCGGAGGGATCCGCATCGCAACGAGAGAGCTGGTGTAGCCGAGGTTCCGCGTGTCAAAGATCGCGCTGATCTGACGGATCACGTTCTGGTCCCGGAGCTGCTGGAGCCGGTTGATCACCTCCGCCTCGGTCGACTGGAGCTCACCCGCAAGCCGGTTGAACGGCTGGAGGTCGAGCGGGAAATCAAACTGGATCTTGGTCAGGAGCTTCTTGTCAAGGTTGTCCATCCCTCTTTCTCCTACGAGGACAGGCTGATTTTGTCAAAGCGATTTCCTGCTTGCCATGACACCCGTCATGAACTAAACCGCTCCTCATCATGTCCCTGGCCGACAAGTTGAAGGACCTGGTCTCGCTTGACGGGCACCATTTTGAGACCGGCAATCGACGCGCGAAGGTGATCTCGATCTGCAGCCAGAAGGGGGGGGTCGGGAAGACGACCTCCGCCGTCAACCTCGGGAGCGCCCTCGCCTACTTCCACCACAAGAAGGTCCTCGTCGTCGATCTCGATCCGCAGGGGCATGTGGAGAAGGCGGTCGGTTCCCTCGTGCAGGGGGGCGTGGAATATACCCCCCTCTCCAGGGTGTTGACCTCAAAGAAGGCCGAGATCCTGGAGGCGGTCCTCCAGACGGAACTGGAGAATTTTCACCTGACCGCGGGGGACAAGGAGCTGATCGCCGCGGAGTCGTCCCTGGCGAACCGTATCGGTCGGGAGTTTATCCTGAAACTTTCTATGGAAACCGCCCGCACCCATTATGATTTCATCCTCTGCGATTGCCCTCCCTCTTTGGGAAACCTGACACTGAACGCCCTCTGCGCCTCCGACTACGCAATTCTCCCGTGCGAGATGAGCGCCCTCGCCTTTGAAGGGGTCAGCGACATCCTGGAGACCTTCCGCGAGATCCACGACCGTCTGAATGACAAGCTGCAACTCCTGGGGGTCCTCTTTACCCGCGTCGATGGGCGGAATACCACGATGAACGAGCTGATCGTCGATAACATGAAAAAGTTTGTCGATGGAAAACTTTTCCGGACCCAGATCACCGTGAACACCGACTTGAACAAGGCGCAACTGGAGGGGTTGCCGATCTTCCACTACGCCCCCTCCTCCTCCGGCGCGGAGAACTACCAGGCCCTGGCGGTGGAGGTGCTCCACCGGGTCAAGGAGATGCAGGCCCGGCAATCTTCAGTGAAAAATCAGAAGCTGGCGCGGAGTGCGTGAGGGCGCCGATTGAGATAAAGTCGACGCCAGTCTTGGCGTAATCAACAATATTGTCTAACGTGATGCCACCGGAGGCCTCAGTTTTGGCCCTTCCGGCAACCTGATTGACCGCCTTGCCCAATTCCTTTGGGGAGAGATTATCGAACAAGATGATATCAGCACCGGCAAAAAAGGCTTCTTCAATCTGTTCTTGTAGGGGCGTATTGCAATACGCCCCTACCTCCATTTCTATCGGAACCCTGTTCACATTCTTTGCCTTAACCCGTGCGATTGCCTCACGGATCGAAACATCTTTGAGGTGATTATCCTTGATCAGAAACCGGTCATAGAGCCCCAACCGGTGGTTCTTGCCTCCGCCCATCCGGACCGCATGTTTTTCCAATGCCCTTATCCCCGGCGTCGTCTTCCGGGTGTCAAGAACCTTCACCGGATATTTTTTTACCCTCTCGACAAACTGTCGCGTGAAGGTGGCGATGCCGGAGAGATGCTGTAAAAAATTCAGGGCGACTCGTTCACCCTTGAGGATCGAATCGAGCCTGCCGGTCGCCTCGGCCACCTTTTGCCCCCTCTTGACCGAGGCCCCGTCCTCAAAATACCGTTGCCAGGAGAGATGATGATCGACCGTCAGAAAAACCCGCTTGGCAATCTCCAACCCGGCAATCACCAGATCCTGTTTGGCAACGATCGCCCCTGTTTTTTCGATCGTCTGCCCGCCAAACAGCGCCTCGGTCGTGATATCGCCGGTCCCGATATCCTCCTGCAAGGCGATCTCGATCAACATTTGAATCTGGTCGGGCATCGATTAACCTTGAAAGGCACTTAGAGATTTTGCAAATGGGAAGTTTCCAACCTTTTTGAGAAATTTTTCGTCGGCGGTAATCAAGTCAATATCTGAGCTTTCTGCGGTAACAAGAAACAAGGCATCGTAGAACGTTATACCACACTGCTCCGCAATTTCAGCCGTACGCGTCAATAAGGAATCCCGCAGTGGAAACAAGAGCCATGGAAGGTGCCATAATCTTTCGAGGCCCTTTTGTACCTTGTACGGATCATGAGGCCATTTTTTCAGCAAAACATTGCCAACCTCATAGAAGAGGAGATCTGGGATGATAACCTCAATGGCTCCATCAACAAATACTTCCAAAAGGCGCAATGCGACAGCAGCGTTTTCTTCCCTCTCATCAAACCATTTTACGGCAACAGAGGAATCTACGACGAGTTGGGTCGTCAATGAGACTCCCTCTCTTTTCGAATGAGGGCCTCGGTCGTTTCACCCGGCTCCAACTTAAAAGTGAATTCCCTCAATTCGTTGATGATCTTTTGGGTCGAACCTCGATAAGGCCTGGGTCCCTCCCAAGGAGTACGCCGGCCGCGCAGATAGTCGAGGACTAAATCCTTCAAGAGCTCGCTCCGACGCTTGTGATTTGCCTTGGCTGCCTTATCCAGCTCCACAAGGACTTCTTGTGGCATAGAAATCATTACTTTAGACATAATAGTTATATAATAAGTATATCTCTAAGGGTTGTCAAACCGATTTCACAAGTTTTTCTAAAAAAATGTGTGCAGCTCGAACTACTCAACTCATTTTCCCCGAAACCTAA
>CAYWRF010000127.1:0-4899 GCA_964460495.1 uncultured Pseudomonadota bacterium
GATTCGAAGGGCGCTCTTGAGTGTCTCAGAAAAGACCGGTCTTGTGGAACTGGCGAAGGAACTGGTGCAAATGGGGGTTCAAGTCCTCTCTACGGGAGGGACCTCAAAACTGCTTCGGGAGAGCGGCCTGCCGATCGTTGAGGTCTCGGACTACACCGGCCAGCCGGAGATCCTTGACGGCCGTTTGAAGACACTCCATCCGAAGATTCATGGCGCGATCCTGGCAAAACGGTCCGAGAAAAGGCATCTTGAGGAGCTGAAACGCTCGGAGATCGAGACGATCGACATGGTCGTCGTCAATCTCTACCCGTTTGAGGAGACGGTCAAACGGACCGGAGTGACACTGGAAGAGGCGATCGAACAAATTGATATCGGCGGTCCGACGATGCTCCGGGCCGCCGCCAAGAACTGGCAGGATGTGACGGTGATCTGTGACCCGTCGGATTACGGGACAATCCTCTGTGAGATGGAGGCACGGGCGGGGGAGGTCTCGCAGGAGACCAACTTCCGGCTCGCCCGGAAGGTTTTTTTAAGGACCGCCCGATACGAATCGGCGATTTCCCACTATCTTTCCCTCCTTTCCGAAGAATCTTTTCCAAAGAACCTCTTTGTCGAGTGGGAAAAGGTCCAGGACCTCCGTTACGGGGAAAACCCGCACCAGAAGGGGGCGTTTTATCGGGAGCGGGATGTCACCGCGTCTGATCCTTGCGTCGTGAATGCGGTTCAGATCCATGGAAAGGAGCTCTCGTTCAACAATATTCTCGATCTCGATGCGGCGATTGAGCTGGTGAAAGAATTTGAAGAGCCGGCCTGTGTGATTGTGAAACATTCGAATCCGTGCGGGGTGGCTACCCTCACCCGCCCCTCGACTTCGCTCGGGGCACCCTCTCCTCTACGAGCCTTTCGGCTCAACGAGCCGGAGGTCGCAAGGGAAGAGGGATTTGCGGTGAAAGACATTTTTTGTATGGCACGATCCTGCGATTTCCTCTCGGCATTCGGTGGGATCATTGCCATGAATCGGGAGATCGATCGGGAGACCGCTGAAGAGATCGCCAGGGATTTTTATGAATGTGTCATCGCCCCGGGGTACGATCCGAAGGGGCGTGAGATCCTTGCGAGGAAGAAGAATATCCGGTTGATGGAACTGCCGTCGCTTAGGGAGACAATACAATTCCCGAAGGGTCACGACCCGAGGGGTCACGACCCGAGGGGTCACGACCTGAAAAGGGTTGGGGGAGGTCTGCTGGTTCAGGATCCGGATCTCTCCGGCTTTGACGTGAGAAAGGGGAAGGTTGTCAGTGAACGAAAACCTACGGAGGCCGAGTGGGCCGCACTCTCGTTTGCCTGGAAGGTCGTGAAGCATGTGAAGTCAAATGCAATTGTGATTGCGGGGGTCTCCCCTCTCCCCTCAGCGGGAGAGGGGTTGGGGGTGAGGGCAACTTTGGGTATCGGGGCCGGACAGATGAGTCGGGTGGATGCCGTCAAGCTGGCCATTGCCAAAATGACCTCCCCTCTCCCCGCCGCCCTTGCCTCCGACGCCTTCTTCCCCTTCCGCGACAATGTCGATGAGGCGGCAAAGGCGGGGGTTACCGCGATCATACAGCCGGGTGGCTCGATCAAAGACAAGGAATCGATCGATGCCGCCAATGAACATAAAATGGCTATGGTCTTTACCGGGGTCAGGCACTTCCGCCACTAGGTATCTGGTTTATTTGAACCGGGCCCGGATTTCCCTTCTGACCTTTTCGGAGCGGGCGTTTTTGAGAAGGAAGGGTTTCAGCTCAGTTCCTTTAACCTGTTTCCATCGTTCCGCATCAAGCTCCAGCTTTGTGAGTGCGATCAGCTGACCTTTTTCAGTCACAATCTCACCAAAAGCCCCGTTTGGAATCACCCTCGATCTTTCAATGACTGTCGTCTGGATCTCTGGATTGACCCGTGCCTCGCGGATCGAGGTTCCGATCCCCCACGCCTCTCTGTAGGTGAGATTTGAAAAGACTGGCAGGTGGGATGCTTCGCGCACCAGATGGGGGAATGAGGTGGTCGTCAGGGCGGGGGGATTTGTGGCGCCTCGGAAATTATCGTCAAAATTGTGTCCGGCACCATAAACCAGGACAACTTCCTCTCCGGGGTGTTCTTTGAGAAAGTTCAAGACTTCACGGGTCGCCTGGGCCTCTCGCGCCGAGTGATTCACACCGCGTCCGCTTAGCCCCGCTCCATCACTTTCCGCCATTTCTTCCGTGGTTGCCGTAGGGTGAATATGGACAAAATCGAACAGAAAGGCATAAATTGTATCCGCCCCTAATCTGATAAGGGCATCACGCTGTTCAGGGGTTGGGGAATCCGGTATTTTCTTGTCGGGGAAGATCCTCTTCACATCGGCGACGCTGACGCGTGATCCGTCCAGGAGCTCTACCTCTGCCTCACGAACGGGACGGCCGGGAGGGAGTTCGTTAGCCGCCCCCTCAGAGAAGATGTGCATTGGCCTCCTCTCCAGAAGGAGTTTGAAGATCTGGGACTGCCATCTGAAAATGAGGTCTTGTTCAAATTCGTTGGCTTCAGGGCGATGGTGAGCCTGTCTGATATAAAGGACATTTCCGATCTTCCGATCGCCATCGATCTCTGTCTTGAACACGACATCCGCGGTTCCACATGTGGCTCCTCGGACCTTGGCCAAAAGCCCCGTCCTGAAGAGGGCCTGTTCGACCTGCCTGAACTGACAACCGGTCCAACGCCTTGTGACGGTATTGCGATCGAGGGTGCCATCTCGGTCGGCGTCGACCTCTCTCCTCTCGATCCAGGAATCGTGGTTGCCGATCTCCCGCAGTCTCTTCTGGACCGACGGATCGGTGCTTATCTCCTGAATATCTTTGAGGCGAATCATGGTAACTCTTTGATTATCGGCGGCAAGGGGCTGACGAGTTGTGCCCCAATTAAAGTGACAGAACGAGTTTTTAAGCCACTCTCAATCCTTCGAAAAAGGGAGGGAGAGAGTCGGGAGATTTTCCTGGAAAGGAATGACTTGTCGATGGTAATCACCTGAGAGACATTGGCCACTTTTCAGACGCCAGGGATCGGTGTTGCAGACGGTTTAAGGCAGGGTCCAATGAAGAATTTTCCTTGTCGTAGATCTCGTTCAGTTTTTCGGTGATCTAACACAACCAATTTTGAATCCTGCCGAAAAGCCCTCCGATGGGAGAATTTCTCGAAAGGCTCCGTGCGGCGGTCCGGCCTGAAAACGGTTTTGACCTCTCGTTTGGCGAGGCGATGGCCCTCATACCCGAATACCGCAAGGATCCGACGGCGGCGCTTCGTGATCTCCGGGGTTTCGTCGAAGACACCTACCTCAAGGATCCCCGGATTACAATTGACCCGCGCGTCATCGGGATCGCCGGTCGTGTGGCGGAGGCGCAGGGGTTCGACCGGCACTGGATAGGGAAGATCAATCTCATCAATACGATCCGGCAAGGGATTTGGGATGACCGCCGCTTTTCCTGTGAGGAGGAGGGATTGATAAGGCAAGAGACCCTCATCGCCGGGCTTATCAAATTTCACGAGGTTGATCAGATCCTGCAATCGGAACTGGGGCTGGTGCGGAGTTTTGATGCCGGCGTGTTGATCGAGAGATGCGGGCAACCGACCCACCCGCTCCGCGGGCTTACCCTGGAGTGGGAGGAGGAACCTCAAGAGCCCGAAGTGTTTCCAAAAAGGGGACCGCTGATCGCCGTCACGGCAGGTGGGGAGGTGACGCTGGACCCCGATGTCAGAGAGCCGGGAGACGAAGATTTCGTCATGCCATTCGTCCATCCTCGGGTCCTTCAACCCCTCCTGTTCAGTGGATTCAGCCTCGCCAATGCAGCCCTTGATCACTGGATACCGCAGAAGGGAAGGGAAGAGAGTCGCCTCCTCCGTTTCGGATCGGTGAGTGCCAAGGCAGTGCCGCTTCTTTTGGGCGGTTATTGGGCACACGACTTGACAGGACATTTCCGAAACAAATTTAACTCTAAAGTAGAAGACTATTTTCACCGCAGTGGGACGCAAGATGGGATCGTAGACGACCTTGCAGGGATCAATGCGACGCTCGGTTTGGCACAGGGGCTTCTCCTCTATCCCTCTTTGGGGGTCATGGGGGATCTTGCCTACACCTTTCATAAACTCGACCTTCCCTTTTATCTTGCAGTGCAAGAGCCCTACATAAGGAAATTTATGTCAAAGAGTGACGGTGATCTCTCCGACTACAGGGAATTTCGCGAAGAGAGGGGAGGGTCCGACGATCAGGTCCCCCTGATCCTCCTCTCAGGTTGGTTGATGGCGGACCTTTACTGGCCGGTCTCGCGTCTGGCGCGTTATGTCTGGAACGGCACGGAACCTCTGGACCAGACGAGGCCCGGTGCCTGGCGGTTGGCCACAACAGGGTTCCTCGCCCCGACTGGCCCGATCTTTGGTGCAAAGCTTTATCATTACAGGCGTGGATTTGGTCCGATGCCCTCTGCCGTCTCGGTTGAGACGTGGGGCTCCTGGAGACGTCAGGGGGGGACCGGTTATCCGTTCGGTTGGCAGGTTGAATTGAATCGGGGACAGTTGCCGGTCAGGATCGGGAGCGGCCGTCTTGCCCTCTCCCTCTCCGGGATCTACTCCGCTAATATTGTGGATGACTGGCGCAATGAAGAAGACAACAAGGTCTGGCGGGACGTCGTCTACGGCGGGGGTGTCGGTCTCCATGCGCAAACCCGCGGGGCGGAGATCTTTGTGCGGGGGGATTTCAAGACCGAGGGTTTTCTCCCGAATGAGGTCTATCAAGGGGGCAGAAGGGTCTTCCTGGGAGTTGTATTTCCCTTTTATTGAGGGTATGAACGGTGCATGAAAATCCTCGTCATCGGCTCCGGCGGGCGCGAGCACGCG
>CAYWRF010000128.1:0-4852 GCA_964460495.1 uncultured Pseudomonadota bacterium
TCCTCATCGGTATCTACTGTTTCAACGGCAACAATCTCTTTCTTAAAAAGACCATCCTTCGACGCCTTGATCGCCCGCTCGTAGCTTTGAACGGCATATCGATCCTGCTCCTCCCGGCCGATCCGATACTCCTTCGCACACAACTCGGCGCAATTCCCCATATGCATGTTGTTGTAGACGTCCCAGAGTCCATCGCGGATCATGCTGTCAACCACCTCTCCATGGCCCAGCCGGTAGCCCGATCTCCCCTTGGGCAGGAGATACGGGGCAAGCGTCATATTCTCCATCCCCCCGGCGACAACAATCTCCGAGGCGCCGGAGCGGATCGCCTGATCCGCCAGCATCACCGCCTTGAGTCCCGACCCGCAGACCTTGTTGATCGTGAGGCACGGAGTCTCCTTCGGCAGTCCGGAAAAAATGGCGGCCTGACGCGCCGGCGCCTGGCCGATCCCGGCCGCTACGACACACCCCATGATCAATTCATTTACTTCATCCGGCTTGATAGCAGCGCGGCGCACTGCCTCGGTAATGACAACCGCCCCGAGACGCGGCGCCGGTATGTTTGCAAAGGCCCCCTGAAAGGAACCGATCGGGGTCCGGGTGGCGCTGACAATAACAACATCCATTTTTAAAACGCCCCCACCAGCCACAAACTCAGATCCGGGACATACGTGATCAGGGCGAGCCCGGTCAACAAGATCACAATAAACGGCAGGACATCCTTTACAATTTTCATGATCGGCTGCTTGAACCGATAGCTGGAGAGATAGAGATTGAGACCAACAGGCGGCGTGAGATAGCCAATCTCAAGATTCGTCAGGAAGATGATCCCGAGATGAATCGGGTTCACGCCAAAGGCGTTCGCAATCGGCAGAATCAACGGGACCACGACAATAACCGCCGAAAAGATGTCCATCAGCATCCCGACAATCAAAAGAAAGAGATTCAGGAGAAGCAAAAAGGTCCCTTTGCTGTGGATGTATTGCCGGATCCACTCAAAGATCTTCATCGGGATCTGTTCGTCGACCAGGTAGTTGGTGAATCCGAGGGCGACGGCCAAAATAATGATGATCCCGCCAACGAGCACCATGCTCTCCTTCATGATCCGCGGGAGGTCCTTTGTAAAACTCAAGTCCCGATAGATAAACACCTCGATGATAAGGACATAGAAAGCGGCGACCGCCGCCGACTCGGAGGCAGTTGTGTAACCGCCGTAGATCCCAACCAATATGATGATCGGGAGCGGGACCTCCCAGATCGCCGCCCGGAGCGCCCGCGCCACCTCCCTCCACTGAAACCGGACCCGACGTTCGCTCTCCTCCCCCTGGTAAAGGCAATAGACCCCGAGCAGGACCATCAGGAGGAGGCCGGGGATGATCCCGGCAAGGAAGAGCTTGTCGACATCAACCCTTGCAACCAGACCATAAAGGATCAGCGGCAGACTTGGTGGAAAGAGGAGCCCAAGGCTCCCGCAGGTGGTGATCAGCCCCAGCGAGAATTTCTCGCTAAATCCCCGTTTGATCAGGATCGGATAGAGGAGCCCCCCGAGCGCGATGATCGTCACGCCGGAGGCCCCGGTGAAGGCGGTGAAAAAGGCGCAGGCGCCGATCGCGACGATCGCAAGCCCCCCCGGAAGCCACCCGACATACGCCTGGGCGAGGCGGACCATCCGCTCCGGAGATTTTGATTCGGCCATCATGTAGCCGGCAAAGGTAAAGAGCGGGATCGCAACGAGGATCGGCGCCGAGATCAGCCGCGACATCTCGATGATGATCGCCTGAGAATCGATCCCGGCCCCGTGAAACCCGATCAGGGCCGAGATCCCGAAGATCGAAAAGAGCGGTGCCCCGAGAAGGGCTGCGGCGACGATACCAAAGACAACGAAGAGGATCATGCAGCTCCCTTCTTACCGGGAAACAGGGCGGTAAGGTCGTTCAGGATGGAGACCAGGAAATGAAAGGAGATCAGGGCGAACGCGATCGGGATGATCAGTTCGGTCGTCCAGAGCGGGACCGTTTCGAGAATCCGGGTGCCTGTCTCCCGCTCCCCCTGCACGAACCGGGAGGCGGCCATAAAAAGATAAAGGCAAACGATCACCGAAAACAGCTTGACGAAGATCCCGACCACCCGGCGCGACCGGCCCCCGAGAAATTTGGCGAAGACATCAATCGAGAGATGTTGGTTCAGATGCGTCGCGAGCGAGGCGCCAAGCAGCCCGACCCACAGGAGCAGGGTCCGCACGGTGATGTCGGCCCAGATCATCCCGACCGAGAAAAAATTCCTCGCGACCACCTGCGCAAAGGCGAGCAGGATCATCACCAGAAGGAAAAATGAGAGGAAGAACCCTTCGAGACGGGCCAGCCCCCGATCAATGAAGTTGAGCAGACGCACTTTGTCCCTTGGCTCGCACCTCAGCAATCAGCTTCTCGATCCGATCCAATTGCTCGGCGCTGTAGAGAACCCCGACCTGTTCTTTCCAGATTTTTTTAATCAGCGTGCTGAATTCGA
Organism: uncultured Pseudomonadota bacterium; assembly: GCA_964460495.1. GTDB lineage: Bacteria > UBA10199 > UBA10199 > JACPAL01 > JACPAL01 > CAYWRF01. Next base: position 2,509 of record CAYWRF010000128.1, read on the forward strand.
TCCGGTCCGCGTCGGTCCCCGAGACCACCTTCAGACCGAGCCGCTTCATCTCTTCAATCGCCTGCGCGTTGTCCTTTCTTGACTGGGTGACCATCTCGCGTGTGTACTTGGCCGCAACCTCCTTCAGGATCTTCTTCTGGTCCGGAGGCAGTTTGTCAAACTCCGACTTCAGCATCACCATCCCGCCGGCCGAGAGACCGAGCGGAAAATCCAGCATATACTCCACCTTCGAGTTCCACTGAAGGGCGATCGCCCCCAGCGGGGGGACATAAACCGTATCAATCATGTTTGTGGAAAGGGCGGTCATCACGTCCGGCACCTGAAGCGGGATCGGCGAAACTCCCAGGGCCTTGTAGGCCCGTTCAACCTGCTGATCCCCCTCCCAGAGCCACGCCTTCGCCGTACGAAGATCCGGCACATTCTTCACAGGCTTTTTGGAAAAGACATAGACAAAACCGGCCTCGGACCAGCCCAAAAAGACCACCGGCGGATTCCCTTTCAGAAACACCGCCTCCATCTCCGGCAGGACTCTCGATTCAACGTAATCGACCTCCTCATAATTTTGATAGAGAACCGGCAGCTCGACGACTCGGACCGGCGACGCCATCAGCCCCAACCCAAAACCGGTAAAGCCGCCCGCATGGATCTGACCGATCCGCATCTTTCTCACCACATCCTTCTCATCCCCCTGCGTCCCGCCCGGATAGACCCTGAAGGCGAGCTTTCCGGCTGTCCTGGCCTTCAACTCCTCATTCATCTTGGTTGTGATCTTGTCCCAGGACGACCCGGCCGGCGCGATCGTGGCGAGCTTGATCTCCTTTGTCTGGGCAAAGGAGGTCGCCGTCGCCATCAGAACCAGAAGGATCCAGAGATGTTTCGTCATAACCGATTCCTTTCAAAAATAATTCTTTTCGTTCGCCTTCATGAATTTCGCCCTCTCCTTCGCCAACGCATTTGCGAGCCTCTGTTCCGGCATATCATCCAGCGACCCGGCCTCCACCTTGGCGAGAAGCTCATCAAAGAGCGCCTTGTCGTTCATCTGGACCGCCAGATACTGCGCCTCCAGAACGATCGGCATCAGGAACTTTCCGCCCGCGGCGCCGGCCGCCTTGTCAAAATGTTCGCGCGCCTTTTTTGGATCCCCCCCCAGCATCGGGGGCCGGCTTGCAAAGTAGACACCGTAAAAGAGATGCGGTCCCCCGTAGAAGAAGGTCGGATCCAGTTCAAGCACTCGCCCCATCAGCGTCTCCACGATCGTCAGGTCGGATACGGAACGGACGGAATCCTTGGTCCAATTGATGTAATGCCCCCAGGCGATAGCGGTCCAGAAAACCGGCTCAATCTCATCCCGCTTGAGATTGGCAAGTTCCCTCCGGAGCGGCTCCAGTCCGGCATCGATCGCCTTTCTCAAATCAGGATTTTGCCTCGCAATCAGCCGGAGGCCATACTCCTTCCCCCTCAGATTAAAAAGCTTGTCCCGTTCCACATAACGCGCATACCTTTCCGGATCTGTCCCCTCATATTGCAGGATTCGTGTCTCCAGAAACCCGAACGCATAGGTCGCGTAGGACTTTGCCAACAACAGGAGATAGGTCTCATTCTCCGGATTGTGACGGTGAAACGCCTCGATCGTCTTCAACATCGCGAGGGCCGACTGCTCAGCGACCTCGATATCCTGCTCCTCCTCAAAAACAGGGGAGCCCGCCTTCATGATATCGGCCGTCAAATTGGAGGCCATACGGGAGAAACTGCAGGAGGTTGAAAAAAACAAAACAAAAACGACCGCAATAGCCTTCATCTCAAGCCGCGAGGTACCATCGGTTCAGAATCAGGTCAAGGCAATCCGATGTCCATTCGCGTCAGGGGCTTGCCCCCGCGATGAAGGGGTTGAAGATTTTCTCTTTTAATGATCTTCATCAGGCGATGAGTAAAGGGCTCCGATGTCTGTTGTTCTTGCACCATCATCCCTTCATCACGGGAACCCTGCTCTTGATCCTCACCGTTGTCCTTGGAAACTATTATGGCCGTATTCAGGACAGGCAGAGCGTCTACGACATGTTTAACCTCGAGGATCCAGTCGATCGCTATTATCTGAAACAGTATGCCCCGGATTTCGGCAAGGATGATTTTGTTTACGTTGCCTTTGAAAAGTCCGACATCTTGAGCGAGCAGGGGATACAGATTGTCGGAGAGGTTCACGAAATCCTCTCCCGACTGGAGATCCGTTTTGATCTAGATTCGGGCAGGATACTTTGGCCCGAAGATCCCGATCGTCCCCTCGCTGAAAAGATCAGACATCGATTGAAACCAGCCACCGTTGGGGAGACTCCCTTTAAAAAAGGGG
>CAYWRF010000129.1:0-4813 GCA_964460495.1 uncultured Pseudomonadota bacterium
ACACGTCAATCCGAAAACAGCAAAAAAAGGCTTCTAAATTTTATCTCTTTGACACGGGTGTTGCCCGGGCCTTGGCCGGACAGGTTGATTACGATCTGGTTCCGCGGAGCTTTGAATACGGGCAATTGTTTGAGGCGTTCGTTGTCAACGAGCTTCATCGCCGTCTTACCTATCAAGGCAGGCAATTTAAACTTTCTTACTTGCGGGTCAAAGAAGATCTTGAGATCGACTTGATTATAGAGCGAGGGAAACTGGCTCCGACACTGGTAGAAATCAAATCCGCGAACAGGGTAGACGAACGTCATGCAAAGGGGCTTCTGACACTGGGGGATGATTTTAAATCACCCAAACAATATTTGATTTCGAATGATCCGGATCAAAAGCGTTTTTCAAATGTTTTAGCCTGTCCATGGGCTGAGGCGATCGATCGTATTTTAAATGACGCTTAAAAAATCCCGCTTGAAATCCTGCTTAGCGCTAAGTAGAATAGCCCCATGAACCGAACCGCTATTGCCAGGGCCTTGGGTCGTCTCGGCGGACGGGCACGCGCCAAGAAACTCTCCTCTGAACAAAAAAAGAAGATCGCCTCGATGGGGGGGAGGGTCAAGGCGATGGCCCGCCACGCCGAACAACGGGTGGAAGATAATTTTCGCTACCTTCAGGCGGTCGAGGCCTTGAGGAAAGCGGTCTATGGCAGATAACATCAATCACTTGCAGAGCATCCTCTCCCTTTCTCAGGCGTTGGGGGAAAAAGGAATCCAACCGGTCCTGATCGGCGGGATGGCCCTCATCCTGCTGGGCTCGCAACGGGTCACCAAGGACTTTGACTTTCTTGTCTCTTCTCGGGGCTTGCCCATCCAAGAAATGCTGGAAGAATTCTACAAGGAAGGTTTCGAGCTGGTAACAAAATTCAATAAACAGCGTGAGGTCTTAAGGACAATCGACAATCCAAGGGTCGCTGCTATTAAATTGAGGGAGGATTTACCGGACAGCCTCTTTTTCTTTAATTGGGAGACGAGACTCCGGGTTGATCTTTTGCTCGATTTCCCACTCCCTGCCAGTGACATTCTGACCCGGGCTACACGTCTTAAAATCCCACCGGGCTCCTTGTGGGTTGCCTCTGATGAGGACCTTCTCCGCCTTAAAGAGATTGCCTACGCGGATCGTCATTCTTCCTCAGATGCCCAAGATATTGAATTCCTGAAGGAGAGAAGGGGCTCCTAGCAAAGGCTAAAGCCGGGGTCTCTTTTTATGCCACTCGGTCGCCTGCTCATAGGCATAGGCGGACCGGAAGATCTTTTCCTCCTGCAGCGGCGCGGCGATCACTTGCAACCCGATCGGGAGACCGGATTTTGTGAATCCGCACGGGAGGCTCATTCCCGGCAGTCCTGCGAGGTTAACGTTGATTGTAAAGATGTCCGAGAGGTACATCTTCAAAGGGTCATCCATCTTTTCACCCAATTTCCAGGCGGCGGTGGGTGAGGTCGGCGAGAGAATGATGTCGTTTTCCTTGAAGACCTCTTCAAAATCATTGCGGATCAGTGTCCTGACCTTTTGCGCCCTCAGATAATAGGCATCGTAGTACCCGGCGGAGAGCACGTAGGTGCCGAGCATGATCCGACGCTTCACCTCCGGACCAAACCCCTCCGTCCGACTCCTCTTGTAGAGACGGATCAGATCCTTTTCCTCTTTATTGCGATATCCGTAACGGATTCCGTCATACCGCGCGAGATTCGACGAGGCCTCGGCCGTGGCGAGGATATAATAGGTGGGGACACCGTACGCGGTATGCGGGAGCGAAACCTCGTTGACCTTCGCACCAAGCCGCTTGAAAAGCTCAATCGCGTCTCGGAGCGCCTTCTCAACCTCCGGATCGAGCCCCTCGGTAAAAAACTCATTCGGGACCGCCACACGCCAACCCTTTACGTCAGGAACCAGCGCCTTCGTGTAATCCGGCACCGGCAGGTTGAGCGATGTGGAATCATGCGGGTCATACCCCGCCAGTGCGTTCAGCATGGTCGCCGCGTCGGTCACATCTTTCGTGATCGGTCCGACCTGATCGAGCGACGAGGCGAAGGCGATCACACCGTAACGGGAGACACGGCCATAGGTCGGTTTGATCCCGACGACCCCGCAGAGAGAGGCGGGCTGACGGATCGAACCACCGGTGTCGGTCCCGGTCGCCGCAAGACACTCTCCGGCAGAGACCGCCGCGGCGCTCCCGCCGCTCGAACCGCCCGGCACATAATCGGGATCCCAGGGATTTCGCACCGGTCCAAAACAGGAGGTCTCGTTGGAAGAGCCCATCGCAAATTCATCCATGTTCAACTTGCCGCAAAAGACCGCCCCCTGTCGGAGCAGTTTTTCAACGGTTGTCGCGTTATAAGGGGGGATGTAGTCCCCCAAAATCTTTGAGCAACAGGTGGTCCTTACCCCTTCTGTCAGAAAGATATCCTTGATCCCGAGCGGGATCCCGGTGAGCGGTGGAAACTCGCTCCCTTTCTGAATGACTCGATCGGCCTCATTGGCCCTTTCTTGGGCGATCTCCTCGGTCACGGTCACATAGGCGTGGATCTTCGGCTCAACGGCGATGATCCTCCTGGAGACCGAATCGAGGATCTCGGAGGGGCGGATCTCCTTCTTCTTCAAACGCCCGTGCAGCTCATGAATCGTGAGATCACACAGCTCCATATCTCAGATCACCTTGGGGACCCGAAAGAAATCTCCGTCCCGGTCGGGGGCCTGCCCCAAGGCCGCCTCCTTCTCTTTGCCCGACGATGTTACGCGGTCCTCCCGAAATGGGGTCGGCACGGAGATGGCGTGCGCGGTCGGCTCGATCTTTGAGACATCGAGCCCGTTCAGTTTTTCGACATAGGTCAGGATATTGGAGAGCTGAACGGAATACCTTTCAACCTCCGCCTCGGTGAGATCGAGCCGCGCGAGCTCGGCAATCTTCCTGACCTGTTCCGGGGAAAGATTCACGCCAACGGGCTAACACAACCGGTGACGCTCCTCAAGGGGTTCTCTTCAAGCCGCGTTGGGGAAAGGGGTTCTTAACCCAACTGAAAAATCGGAGACCTCAGACCAACTCATTGAGGAACGATGCTGACGGGACCAGGGAAACGGTCACGCCTTATATCCCCACCCTTGAAGCGTACGAAGGTAGACCCCCATCCCGCGCCGCCTCAGTTCAGCGAGGTATTCATCGATCGGGAGCGCCTGATTGGCATGGAGGGTGCCGCGCGCGGTGATCCGGCCCGCCGCAAGCATCCGGCCCCGCCGGAAGACGCACGCCAGTTTGGTCAGTTCATCGCTGATTGTCTCCGGGGAATAGGTGGCCAATGGAAGCCTCCCGCCCGCATACCGATTTCCCTCAAGGCAGGCGTACCGGACATGGACCTCACGGGTCTCCTTCAGGCGCCTCGCACAGGCCTCGGCGAGTGCGTTCGAGGTGCCGGGCGCCTCCCCACACCCCAAAAGCGCCAGCAATCCCTTCCTCAGGAATCGTTGGTGCCACCGGAGTTGTTTGAGTGTCTGATCATAGAGGCCCCCCATGTCGATATAATGAACCCTCGCCCTGTAAGCCGCCTCCATTACCTTTGTGTTCAGCCGGTATCGCCCCGCATGCACCACGACAAAGGTGTCTTGTGCCCGAAAGAGCTCCGCGGTCGCCCTGACGTCGTTCGCATCGGCGTAGAAGGCGCGGACCCCGTTGCCCAGCTCTCTCGCCACCGCCCGAGCCGTCTGTAGTTTGTAGTCGGCAACGACGACCGACCCGCATGACGCCCGTCTGGCGAGATCCATCGCGATGATCCGCCCGATCGAGCCGGTGCCAAGGACCATGAATTTCATGCTCTTCTCTTCGACCCCGACTTAAGAAGGGTTGCGGGTTAATTTCGAAATTGTTGCGATTGAAATCTTCAGGACCGGAACAGGCTCAAGACCCCTTTCAGGAATCCCCCTTCACGGCCGGCGATCTTTTCCAACTCCCCGTCGTCGAGGAAAACCCCCTGACAGTGGAAGCACTTGTCGAGCGTCACATCCTGATACGGGATCGGATGGAGCTCCATCCCGCACTTGGGGCAGTGCATCCAGTGGAGTGACTTGAGTTGTTCCAGCTCGGATTCCGAGAGCCTCTTGCCCCTCTCTTCCGCCAGTTTCTTCTTCTTCTCCGCCTCAAGGCGGGCAAAATATTCCTCTTCGCTTTGAGAGGGCTTGGGAATTGTCATACCGTCCTCCGATATCACAGGAGAAAGGGTCTATCAAGATACAAAGAGGGTTTTGATTGTAAATAAATGTTATGGTCTGTCTTCAGATATTGATCTCATGTTTTAGAAAGAGATGTTTTATTCGACAATCAGACTCGCATACCCAACCACTGACCCGTAGTCGCCGGTCACGTCGCCGGAGGTTGCATGTTTGACCAGCTCCGCCTTTTTGGCGCCAAGCTCCCTCGCGACAACAAGCATCACGGTGGTCGGGATGATCCCGCACATCGAGATCCCGTTTTTCTTGACCGTTTCGTAGAGACCGGAGGGATCGAGCTCCAGGATCCTGTCGATCGCCATCTGATCCTTTCTCATCGCAATCTCCTGGTTTTCGTAATGGTTCATATCGGAGCTTGCGATGATCAGGACCGGTTCAGAGGCGGCCTTGACCGTTTGCGCCAGCGCCCGTCCGATCTCGAGGCAAACCGGGAGGGGGAGATGGGAAAGGGTAAGTGGAACAAACGTGAACTCCCTTTTCAGATATTGGAGGAACGGGAGCTGGACCTCAAGCGAGTGCTCCATCCGGTGGGCGTCCGTGTCACCCT
>CAYWRF010000130.1:0-1964 GCA_964460495.1 uncultured Pseudomonadota bacterium
TCAAAAGATCCGGGAGGTTGTTCAAAGGTTGAGACAAGCGGGTCACCCTTCAAGATAAACCCCCTCTTTTTCAAGCAGGAGTCTCTTTTTCTCCAATCCACCTGAATACCCGCCCAGACCGTTTGAGGCAACGACCCGATGGCAGGGGACCAGCGGCGCCAGGGGGTTTTTCCGAAGGGCGTTCCCAACCGCCCGGCAGGCACGCGGCCGACCGATCCGTTTCGCTACCCACTTATAGGACCGAACCTCCCCCTTTGGGATCTTCATGATTGCCTTCCAGACACTCTTTTCAAAAGCAGTTCCTGTCTGAGAATCAATCAACCGCCTGACTTTTTTATCTCTTTTCATCTCTAGGCACCTCTACAATTCACATTTTAGGGACCTCAAAAAATGCCCCAGATGCAAGGCGGCTGCGAAGGCACGACTGAGGCGTACTTGAAAGTACGCCGCAGGGAGGGACTGAGCAGCCAACGCAGCAGATGGGGCGTTTTTGGAGGTCCCTTTTTTATCATTTTGATTCTCTCAAAATGAGAATATTATCAGAATGAGAATCGGCTTCGGCGAAAGCGTCAAAAAAAGACATTGATTTACAATAGCTTAAACGCCACACAGAAAATTGATTGCTGGCATATGAAATGCACTTATCCCTAATGAGACGTCCAATAAACCTGGAGGAGCCCGGTGTCAAATGAGTCGCATGAGATAAAAACAGAAAAAAAAGAGGCAACAAAGATCCCTTCCCAGAAACCAGCCTCCCCTCATCCGGCGCTTCGTGAGATGCAACTCGTCAGCTTTGGCGAGAGGGTCACACTCACATTTGTCCACAAGGATGAGGTCGGCTCGATCCATTTTGACCGGATGCGGGGCGAGATCTTCTACAAGGGACACAACATCCGCCATATGGAGCTCGAGGAGATCCAGCTCCAGATGCTGGAAAAGATGAGGAGCACCCTCAAGGGTGATCCGAAGGGGCGCCGCTTCGCGGAGTCGTACGAAAGGACCCTCGATAAAATCATTGTAGAAAAAGACAGGGCCCTCCGATCCACCCCTTAGCGTGGGCCGAGGTTTTTTATTTTCTGGCGGGACACGCGTCACTACGATAGAATTCTCACGTGGTCAGGACCAGAGATATCCGCCCCGATGCCAGGATCCGTTTGCCGGTCCGAAGACCGGGTGGACGCCCCGCAGCCCCGATACTCGACAAGGAATTGAGCCATTATGAAGAGGGGCTCCGATGGAGCTTCTCCGGCGGGAGGGTCTTCCTCGAGGGGCATGACGTGAATGCCCTGATCTCCGATGAAAATTGCAGTGTCCGGACCTGGCTGGGACTCGCCTCCGGACTCGACACCTACAGAAAGAAGATCGCCGCCCAGGCAAACCAGACAAGCCAGTTCACCAAGTTTGATGCGGTGGTCGAGGCGTTGATCGGAAAGATCCTGGGCTGCTTGAAGAGGGTCTACGACCAGAAGAGGAGCGGGATCCGGTGGCAAATGGAAAATGGACAACTGATCCTGAATGGGATTAACGTCCGCTCGTTTCTGGCCCTCTACCGGATGAACCGGAACGAGAAGGCGACACGCTATCTGGAGGGTCTGAAGGAGAAGCTCGAGATCATCGTCAACGACCCGGACCATGGCAAGATTCGACCCACGGCGCTGGAACTTCTGGAAGAGATCAAAGAGACTCTGGGCAAGGCCCCACGGGGCACGGCCCCTAGGGGCGCGCCCCCTCGTCCCTTGCGCCCTGTTCCTGCTGGTGGCGGTCTGGGCTCATGACCGCCTGACTCCGAGCAGCCCGTCACCGGTTCTTCCGCTCGAAAAACAGGACTACGAGGCGATTATCGAGGAGACGCTCGGCCCCGGCCGGAGCGGCTATCGCACACGCGCAATCCTCGTTTCACCGGCAACCTTTTCCAACCAACGTCTCCTTCTTACGTTCGAATCGACACCCCCTGCAGAGGGGGA
>CAYWRF010000130.1:1974-4779 GCA_964460495.1 uncultured Pseudomonadota bacterium
AGACCGACCCATTACAAGAACCCGGACAGTTTCGACTACAGACGCCACCTCGAGCGCCAGGGGATCCGCCTTGCCGCCTTTGTTGCCGAGCGGGATTGGAGGCTGATTCCAATCCCGCCACGCCCCCCTTCCCTCTTGAGATCCGTAAGAGACTCATTAAAGATGCGGGCAGAGGGGGCTCGCCCCGCTGGGGAACGAGGAGAGGCACGCCGTTTTCTGAACGCCTTGGCCTTCGGAGACCGAACCGGACTGACCCCCTCACTCTGGAACGACTTTCAAAAGACCGGGACCGCCCACCTGATCGCCATCTCCGGACAGCATGTCGCGCTTGTCGTCTCGTTCTTCTATCTCTTGATCCTCTGGGGGCTCAAACGCTCCGTCCGTCTGATGCTCACCCTCTCGGTAAAAAGGGCCGCCTTGCTGTTATCGCTCCCGGTCGCCGTCGCCTATGTCCTTGTCGCCGGTTCTCCCCCCTCCGCCGTCCGCGCCTTGATCATGTTGGCGGTGGGCGTCTTCGCCTATTGGCTCCGGAGGGACTTCGACATCTACTCGGCGCTCGCGCTTGCCGCGATCCTGCTTGTCTCCCTGGATCGATCGACCCTCTTCAGCGCCTCGTTCCAGCTCTCCTTTCTGGCGGTGTTGGGGATCGCCCTCTTGACGTCCCCTCTTTCAAAGAGGTTCCTTTCCGATCCTGAAAAAACAGGACGACTGGTCCGCTGGACACTCCTGGCACTCCTTGCCACCCTGTCGGCCACACTGGCAACGGCACCTCTCGTTGCTTATCGATTTCAGATCGTCTCGCTCTCCGGCGTTTTGACAAACCTCTGGGCAGTCCCCGCCTGCGGACTCCTCTTGGGGATCACCTTTCTCTCACAACTCCTCTCACTCCTCCTCCCGTTTCTGGCCAAAACGCTGACAATCGTTCCGGAGGAGGCAGCGAGGCTCTTCCTGTATCTGATCCATCAATCGGCCTCCTGGTCCTTGACCCTTGAACTCTATCCGAGGCAATCGGAGGTGATCCTCTCCTACCTCCTTCTCGGCCTCTTCGTACTTTCCGTTCATCGAAAACTCTCGCTGATCCGCTCGGCAGGGACCGCCACGGCACTGATCCTGATTTTTTTTCTTTGGGGGTCTTTGGGCTCGAAGGGACTCTCCGTTACGATGCTCGACGTCGGTCAGGGGGATGCGATCGTGATTCGAACACCACACAGGAGGACAATCCTCATGGACGGGGGCGGCTTCCTGATCCCCGGAAGGCCGGTCCTGTTTGATGTCGGAAGGGAGGTGGTGCTCCCATCCCTCAGGCGCGAAGGGGTTCGAGAGATCGACCTGATGATCCTCTCCCACCCGCACCCGGACCACTATGGGGGGCTTACAGCGATTGCCGAATCACTTCCGGTCAGGGAGTTCTGGTGGAACGGTCAGACCTTCCCCGATCCGACCTTTGATCGATTGCAGGACACCCTGACAGGAAAGACCGAAGAGGTCGCGGCAGGTTTCAAGCGGGAGATTGACGGCGTCCTGTTCGAGATCCTCTACCCTGAAAAGGTGAAGCCATCACTCGGGATGAACAATAACTGTCTCGTGTTGTCACTCAAGTACGGCGAAACGCGATTTCTGTTTGCCGGGGATATTGAAAGGAAGGCGGAGGAGATCCTGATCCGGTCCGGTCGAAACCTCAAGGCCGATCTGTTGAAGATTCCGCACCACGGGAGCCGCACGTCGAGTTCGATCCCGTTTATCGAGGCGGTCTCACCCCGATTTGCGGTCGCGAGCCTCGGCGAGGGGAATATGTTTCAATTCCCAAATCCCGGTGTTCTTGAAAAATATCAGAGACGGGGGATTCAGGTCTACCGGACCGACCTCCACGGGGCGGTCCGTCTCCTCTCCGACGGAAAGAGGGTCGTTTTCTCAAAATGATAATAATTATCATCTTGATAGAAAAGAGCCTGCCTTGTCGCATGGCCAATTATAAAAATAGATAAATGATATTAAGTGGTTAGTTCTTTAATATTATAGCGTGCCTTGGCTCTCTTTTTGCGCTAATATGAGCACATAGGGCTATTTAACAGCCTGTTGACAAAGTAGGCATGATAAGGATGTTGAAAAAGGTTTCAGTAAGGAGCGTCCCAGGAATACCCTTTAGGCGCGAAGCCACGAGGAGAGCACCGCAGGCGTACTTGAGCCGTACGTCGAGGATGCTCGACGAGTGGTGACAAAGCATAAAGTTATTCATGGGACGCGATACTAGCGAGGTGATATTATGGCAGTAACTATCGATCCCCAACAACTGGCGTCTCTCCCACCCGCGACACAGAAAAAGGTGAAGGAGGCGCTTGATACCATCAACGACCCTCCCTTGCTGCCGGGCGGTGCATCGGATTATCAGGAGGCCTGGACAACACTCCTCAATATAGTTCCCCCGCTGGTCCCCCGCACCTTTGGACCGAGGCACCCGGAGAACCGCCTTCTTCAAGGGCGCTCTTCTACCTTTGTGGAGGGGGCCAATCTCTGTTTTTCCTCGGCCGACTTTGATTATTCAAGGGAGGCGACCGATTTTTTGCATGCCAACTTGTACAGCCGCAAAGGGAGTCAGTATGTGCCGCTCATGGCAGCCTCCTTGAGAATAGGGGAGTGCTCGCCGGACCAGGTGATCGCGATCTTGCAAGACCTGGTTCACATTAATACCCCCAATACTCGTGTGCTCCTCATGGAAATAGGGGCGAACCATTGGCATGACTCCCCTGAATTTGCACGGGCCTATCTGGAATTGTCCAACATCACCGCCTTTCCCAAGCGACCCAA
>CAYWRF010000131.1:0-4762 GCA_964460495.1 uncultured Pseudomonadota bacterium
CGTGCCTCCCGTTCCCTTCGGATCGTCAATATCCGTGCAATCTCGCGCCGGATCTGCGACAGCCGGGCGGTGTGGGACTCGGTCCCCATCCTGACTTTAAGCCGAAGCTCCGTCAGTTCCCGCCGAAGATCGCGCTCGAGGATTCCCAACTCCTCCGGCTTCTTTTCCCTCAATTCCTTCGGTTCCATAACCTAAACCTCGCTGAATCTTTCGCGCGTCACGATGCGTGTCAAGACCGACATCTTGTCGGCCGCCAGCTTCAACGCCTCGTGGGCCGATGTCTGATCCAGCCCCTCCACCTCAAAGAGGACCCGTCCCCGTTTCACGACCGCCCCCCATCCCTCAACCTGCCCTTTTCCCTTTCCCATCCGAGTCTCGGCCGGCTTCTTTGTGATCGGCTTGTCGGGAAAGACCCTGATAAAGATCTTCCCCCCCTTTTTCATGAACCGGGCCATCGCGAGCCGCCCGGCCTCAAGCTGGCGCGTGTTGACGAGCCCCGATTCCAGGGCCTGCAACCCGATATCGCCAAACGCGAGATGGCAACCCCGCGTCGCCCGACCGCGAATCCGCCCCTTCTGGAGCTTTCGAAACTTGAGACGCGCCGGTTGAAGCATTAAGAGACCTCCTCCTGCTTCTGCGCCTCCGGCGTCCCCCGGCCAAAGACCTCACCTTTATAGATCCAGCACTTCACACCGATCTTTCCGTAGGTCGTCACCGCCTCTGTCTGTCCATAATCGATGTCGGCGCGGAGTGTCTGGAGCGGGACACGCCCCTCCCGATACCACTCCTTCCTCGCGATCTCCGCCCCGGCGAGACGCCCCCCGCATTTGACCTTGATCCCCTGCGCGCCGAATTTCATCGCCTGCTGGACGCTCTTCTTCATCGCCCGGCGAAACGCGATCCGTCTCTCCAGCTGCATCGCAATATTCTCCGCCACCAGTTGCGCATCCAGCTCCGCCTTCCTCACCTCATGGATATTGATCTCCACATCCTTGCCGATCAGTTTGGCAAGATCGGCCCGGAGCGCATCAATGCCGGTCCCTTTTTTGCCGATCACGAGCCCCGGGCGCGCGGTGTAGATCTTGGCGGTGACCCGGTCTCCGCGCCGTTCAATATCGATCCGCGACACCCCGGCGTGAGACAGCGTTTTCTTGATGATCTTCCGGATCCGGATATCCTCGTGCAGAAAGCGAACATAGTTCTTCTGCGAGTACCACAGAGAACCCCAGCTCCGCGTAATGCCCAAACGAAATCCCAATGGATGAGTTTTTTGGCCCATACCTTATTTAATCCTCCAAGACCATTGTGACATGGCTCGTCTTCTTGTTGATCCGCGAGGCGCTCCCGCGTGCACGGGTCAGAAACCTCCTGAGTGTCGGCCCCTGATCGACCCAGAGGGACCGGATCACGAGGTGATCGACATCGACCCCCCCCTTCTGATGACAATTGGCGACCGCCGATCGGATCAGCTTTGTCATCGGCCTCGCCGACGAGACCGGAGAGAAGGTGAGCCGATCCAGCGCCTCCTGAACCGACCTCCCCCGAATCGCATCCGCCACGAGACGAACCTTCCGCGGGGCGATCCGCAAATGCCTCAACTGAACCTTGAACTGGCCCATTACTTCGCCCCCCCGGCCGGTTTCGACCCGCCCGCCGCAGCGCCCGCCCCAGCGGGGCCCGCCCCGGCGGGAGCCGCCCCTGCCGGGACCGCCCCCGGCGCACCGGCGACTGCCGGCACTGCACCCGGCTTCGCCTCTTCCTTCCGAATCCCCGAATGCCCCTTAAAGAACCGGGTCGGAGAAAATTCCCCCAGGTGATGACCGACCATGTTCTCGGTCACGAACACCGGGACGAACTTCCTCCCGTTGTGGACTGCGAAGGTCATGCCGACAAAATCAGGGGTGATCGTCGACCGGCGCGACCAGGTCTTGATCACCTTCCGGCTCCGGGTCTCCATCGCCCCCTTCACCTTCTCCATCAGGTGGAGATCAACAAACGGCCCTTTTTTGAGTGAACGTGGCATAAAATCTCCCTAAAGTTTGGCCCTCCGGTCCTTTATAATGAAACGGTCGGTCCTCTTGTTGTGGCGCGTCTTGTACCCCTTGGCGGGAGTTCCCCAGGGGGAACTCGGATGATTGCCTCCCTTGGACCTCCCCTCGCCACCCCCATGCGGATGATCGACAGGATTCATCGCCACTCCCCTGACACGCGGCATCCAGCCAAACCATCGGCTCCGCCCCGCCTTGCCGATCGTGATATTCTCATGATCCAGATTCGAGACCTGCCCGATCGTCGCCCAGCAATCGAGGCGCGTCAGGCGAACCTCGCCCGACGGGAGACGGATCTGGGCCGAATCCCCCTCCTTGGCCAAAAGCTGCGCCACGCCTCCGGCGCTCCGGACCAGTTGCCCGCCGGAGCCCGGCTGGAGCTCAATGTTATGGATCCCTGTCCCGACGGGGATCGCCTTCAGCGGGAGGTGGTTCCCGATCTCAATCTCCGCCTCGGGGCTCGCCAGGACCTCTGACCCGATCCGAAGCCCCTCCGGCGCGATGATGTAGCATTTTTCACCGTCGCGATAGGCGACCAGCGCGATAAAGGCGGAGCGGTTCGGGTCGTATTCGATCGTCTCGACCCGGCCGATGATTCCATGTTTCCGCCTCTTGAAATCGATCAGCCGGTAGCGCTTTTTGTGCCCGCCGCCGATCCACCGCATCGTGACCTGACCGGTGTTGTTGCGCCCCCCCGACCTCGTCAAAGGTTCGAGGAGCCTCCTCTCCGGTTTCACGCGGGATAACCCCCTGAAATCAACAACGGTCTGATAACGAAGTGTTGAGGTCTCCGGCCTGTAATCTTTTAACCCCATTTACTCAGCCTCCAACATCTCAATCTTTTGACCTGCCTTCAGTGTGACGACCGCCTTTTTCCAGCCGGACCCCATCCCGACATGTCTTCCATGCCGACGCCTTTTTCCCGGCACCGCAATCGTGTGAACCGACAGCACGTTCACCTTGAAGAACTCCTCGATCGCCTGGGTGATCACCGGCTTGCTCGCATCCTTGGCAACCTTGAAGGTATACCGCGACCGGGTACGCGCGAGTACCGACTTCTCGGTCACGACCGGCCGGAGAATGATCTCATGGGCCGGCCTCATCGGTACCTCTCCACACACCGATCGTAAGCGGCACGGGTCATCAGGAGATGATCGTATTTCATCAGATCAACCGCATTCAGGGCCCCAACCGTGATCGCCTTGAACCGGGCGAGATTTCTCACCGATTTTTCGACCGTGGGCATCGCCGCCTCCAGCAGGAGCAACCCGGAGGAGAGACCGAAGGCCTTGAAGAAATCGGCCATTCTGCGGGTCTTCGGCTCCGGCAACTCCAGCCGATCCACAATCCACAGCTTCCCTTCCTTCCCCTTCAGACCCAGGAGATCCCGAATCGCCCCCTGACGAATCTTTGCCGGGAGATTGGAGCGCCACTCGCGGGGCTTCGGGCCAAAGGCCTGCCCCCCCCCGACAAACAACGGCGCCTTGATATCCCCGTGCCGGGCCCGGCCGGTCCCCTTCTGACGATAGATCTTCCGTGTGCTCCCGGAGACCTCGTGACGGTTCTTGACCCGGGCGTTTCCCTGCCGCCGGTTCACCTGCTGCTGGACGACCGTCTGATAGATCCGAGCAGAATTTACCTTCACCCCGGCAAGACCCTCCGGCATCGGGACCCTACCGATCTCCTTCTTCTCCATGTTGTAAACTGTAAGTTCCATGACCAACTTTCAGCAGTCAGCATTCAGCAGTCAGCTTTTGGCTGATTGCTGATCGCTGACCGCTTTCTTCAATACCACCAGCGATTCCTTTGTGCCCGGCACCGCCCCTTTCAAAAAAACGAGATTCCCGTCGACGCGCACCACCTTCAGATTCCGGACCGTCACCCGTTCGCTCCCCATATGACCGGGCAACTTCATATTCTTGAAAACCTCGCCCGGCGAGGTTCGTTGACCGATCGAGCCGGTCGAGCGATGAAAACGGGAGCCGTGGCTTGCCGGCCCGCCTCCCTTGCCATGCCGCTTGATCACACCCTGAAATCCCTTCCCCTTCGAAACCCCGGTGACATGGACAGGATCGCCCGCCTTGAAGATCTCTGCAGAAACGGTCGCCCCCTCCTTTATCTCATCCCCCTCGGCGACCCGAAACTCCCGGAGGACCCGCCTCCTCGGCCTCTTTTCGGAGACCTCCCCAAGACCCAACTGGACCGCGTCGTATCCATCTTTAGCCCGCGTCTTCCTCTGGACGACCGGACAAGGGCCCGCCTCGACGACGGTCACCGGCACCACCTCGCCCGACTCGTCAAAAACCTGCGTCATTCCCTTTTTTCTTCCTAATAAACCGTTCATAACATCTTAATCTCCACCTCTACCCCCGCTGAGAGTTCGAGCTTCATCAAGGCATCGATTGTCTGCTGGGTCGGCTCGAGGATATCCAAAAGTCTTTTGTGCGTCCGGATCTCAAACTGCTCCCGCGATTTTTTGTCGACATGCGGGGAGCGGAGGACGCAGTAACGCTCGATCTGTGTCGGCAGCGGGATCGGGCCGGCGATATGCCCGCCGGTCCTCTTGACCGTCTCGACAATCTCGGACGACGACTGATCGAGCAATCGATGGTCGAATGCCTTTAATCGGATTCGAATCTTTGGCCCTTTGAATTCATCAGTCCTCACTCCACCACCTCTGCCACCACCCCTGCGCCTACCGTGTGACCCCCTTC
>CAYWRF010000132.1:0-4673 GCA_964460495.1 uncultured Pseudomonadota bacterium
CGGCCCGTTATATCGTGACCGACGACGACCTGATCATCATGGGTTCTGAGGTTGGGGTTGTTAACGTCGACCCGTCTCACGTGGTGGGCAAGGGGCGTTTGGGACCCGGAATGATGATCGCCGTCGATACCGAGGCGGGGAGGCTCCTGATAAATGACGAGATCAAGAAGGAGCTTGCGGTGCGCAGACCGTACCTGCAATGGCTGAGGGAGAATCTGAAGAGCCTCCCGAGGCTCTCTTCGAGAGAGGCAGGTGGTGATCCGAAGACACTCACGAGGAGACAGCGCGCCTTTGGGCTTACGGAGGAGGAGATCCAGCTTGTGATCCGGGCGATGGCGGCGGAGGCGAAGGACCCGGTCTTCTCGATGGGGGACGACACCCCCCTCTCCGTTCTCTCACGCAAACCGCGCCGTCTCTACCACTATTTCAAGCAACTGTTTGCCCAGGTCACCAATCCGCCGATCGACCCGATCCGCGAGGAGAGCGTGATGTCGCTGGAGACCCATGTCGGTCCCTGCCGGAATTATTTTATGGATATGCCGGAACAGGCACGCCGTCTCGCCCTCCCCTCCCCCACGCTCCTCCCCGAAGAATTTGAAGCGCTTCAGAATCTGGAGGACCCGGAACTCAAGTCGATTGTGATCCCGGCAACCTTTCCGGCATCGGAGGGGGCTGACGGGACGGAGGATGCGCTTCTTTCGATCGCCGAGATGGCCAAACGGGCGGTCCTGGACGGACATTCGATCATCATCCTTTCGGATCAGGGGATCAGCGCCGACCGGGCGCCTGTCCCGATGCTGGCGGCGGTCGCGGCGGTTCATCACCACCTGATCCGGGAGGGGCTCCGGATGAGGTGTTCGTTGATCGCCGCCGTCGGGGACGCCTTTGACATCCATCACTTTGCCTGTCTCTTGGGTTATGGGGCGGCGGCGTTCTATCCCTATCTTGTCTATGAGACCCTGGCTGATCAGGCACGGCGCGGCTATCTGCCCGGTATCGACGCCGTGACCGCCTGTGCCCGTTACAAGAAGGCGTTGGATCACGGGATCCTGAAGATCATGTCGAAGATGGGGATCTCGACCCTCTCCTCCTACAAGGCGGCGCAGATCTTCGAGGCCCTTGGCCTGCGGCGATCGGCCATCAATCGTTATTTTGCGCTGACACCGGCGAAGATCGGCGGGGTCGGCCTCTATGAGGTGATCCACGAGGTCCTGGAGTGGCACCGGCAGGCGTTCACCGAGGAGGTAGATCGGCTCCCGTTGGGCGGCGCCTACCGGTTTCGTCGCGGGGAGGAGTATCACGCCTTCAATCCGGATGTGGTGAAGGCGCTTCAGACTTACGTGAAGGGTGGCTCCCAAGAGGACTATAAGCGGTACGAGGAGACCGTCAATTCACGGAGCCCGGTCTGTCTCCGGGATCTTCTCGATTTTAAGGCCGGGACGCCGATCCCTATCGAGGAAGTGGAGCCTGCAGAGGAGATCCGCAGACGATTTGTGACCGCCTCGATCTCGTTCGGGGCCTTGTCCGTTGAGGCGCATGAGACGCTCGCGATCGCGATGAACCGGATCGGCGGAAAGAGCGGAAGCGGTGAGGGGGGCGAAGACCCGGCACGGTACAAGCCTCTGCCGAATGGCGATTCGAAAAACAGCGCGATCAAGCAGGTGGCGTCGGGGCGGTTTGGTGTGACGACCGAGTACCTTGTGAGCGCCCAAGAGCTTGAGATCAAGATGGCCCAGGGGTCCAAGCCGGGAGAGGGGGGGCAACTTCCTGGTCACAAGGTGACACCGGAGATCGCGCGGGTCCGGCATGCCCAGCCCGGTGTGACCTTGATCTCCCCGCCACCGCACCACGACATCTATTCGATCGAGGACCTGAAACAGCTGATCTACGATCTGAAACAGGTGAACCCCGAGGTGCGGGTCGGTGTGAAACTGGTCTCCGAATTCGGTGTCGGGACAATCGCCTCCGGTGTGGTCAAGGCGCATGCCGATCTGATCCTGATCTCCGGACATGAGGGGGGAACCGGCGCCTCCCCGATGTCTTCGATCAAGAACGCCGGGAGCGCCTGGGAGATCGGTCTTGCAGAGACACAGCAGCTGCTTGTGGCGAACGGTCTCCGGGAACGTGTGTTGCTTCGGGTCGACGGCGGCCTGAAGACCGGTCGTGATGTCGTGATGGCGGTGCTCCTCGGTGCGGAGGAGTTCGGTTTCGGGACGGCGGCGCTCGTCGCGGAGGGGTGCGTGATGGCGCGTCAATGCCACCTGAACACCTGTCCCGTCGGCGTGACGACGCATGACCCGAAACTCCGCGAGAAATATGTCGGGACGCCGGAAAGGGTCATCCGCTATTTTGATGGCGTCGCGCAGGAGGTCCGCGAGACCCTGGCTCGTCTGGGGATCAGGAGTCTCGGGGAGATTGTCGGCCGTGTCGATCTCCTGAGGAGACGGGAGATTACCGATCATCCAAAGACAAAATATGTCGATCTGGCCGCGATACTGGTCGATGCCGATCCTTCCCGCACAAGGCCTCGAAGGCGGATACAACCGAGAAACGACCCCCCGCCCGATTCGATAGAGATCAAGATCATTAAGGATGTTCGTGAGGCGGTGGAAGGGAGGCGTTCTGTAAAACTCTCCTATCCGATCCGGAACGTGAACCGTTCCGTTGGGGCAAGGATTTCCGGAGAAATTGCTCGCCGGTACGGCGACAAGGGGCTCCCGGCCGGGATTGAGATCGACTGTT
Organism: uncultured Pseudomonadota bacterium; assembly: GCA_964460495.1. GTDB lineage: Bacteria > UBA10199 > UBA10199 > JACPAL01 > JACPAL01 > CAYWRF01. The sequence goes on from CAYWRF010000132.1 coordinate 2,743, forward strand.
CGTTTCATGGGAGCGCCGGTCAGAGCTTCGGGGCGTTTCTCCTGCCGGGCATGCGCTGGATCCTGATCGGAGAGGCGAACGATTATCTGGCAAAGGGGATGACCGGCGGTGAGTTGATTGTTCGGCCTCCGACTGAATCGAATTTCCCACCGGAGGAAAACGTGATCGCCGGGAACACGATCCTTTATGGGGCAACCGGAGGTACGGTCTTTATCGCGGGCCGAGTCGGCGAGAGATTTGCCGTCAGGAACAGCGGCGCCTGTGCGGTTGTGGAGGGGATCGGTGATCACGGGTGCGAGTACATGACCGGCGGGGTCGTCGTTATTCTGGGGCCTGTCGGGAGAAACTTCGGGGCCGGGATGAGCGGCGGCGTCGCCTTTGTCTGGGACGAAACAGGCATCCTTGAGTATCATGGCAATCGGGAGCTGGTGACCGTCTCGCCGGTGGGCGGTCAGGAGGAGCCGATCCTCAAAGGGTTCCTTGAAAGACATCTCCAGCTGACCGGAAGCCCCTTGGCCGGTCGCCTGCTCAAGAAATGGGGGCGTTCGATCCGGCAGTTCCGCGCCGTCCATCCGAAGGACCTTTCCGTGGTCCAGCAGTTGACCGCCGCGGCTGGTTGGACCGATGTCCCGGCGGATAAGGGGACTGCCATTCCGGCGTGAGTCATTCCGATGACGGCAAAACTTCTCCGATCAGGGGCGAGAGAGCTCCTTCAGGTCATCTACAAAAGGTATGATCGAAGGCTTGTCCCGAGAGACCCGGTCTCCCTGGTCCATCGCTACCGGGATCCGAGGGATCAGGAGGTTGTGGCGCTGATCGCGTCGCTCCTGGCGTTCGGGAACGTCCGGGCAATTCTCGGATCTCTTGAGAGGGTTCTTGGCTTTTTAGGAGAACATCCCTTCAGTCGGATCACCGATTCAAAAAAGGGATGGGCGGGGGTTCCATCGGGACATCGGTGGGTACGAGGTGCAGATCTGATCTCTCTTTTTTCGCTCTTGAGGGAGGTCTACAGGGGCTACTCCTCACTGGAGGACCTCTTCTTGAAGGGGTATTCGGGGAACGACCCTGACATCACCGGATCCCTTGAGCGTTTTGTCAGCGCCCTGAACAACCGTCTTTTTTTCCCCTCGCCGGCGAACGGTTCCGCATGCAAGAGACTCGCAATGTTTCTCCGATGGGTCGTTCGCCCGGCCGACGGGATCGACCTCCACCTCTGGAGGCGTGTCTCCCCTTCCAAACTCGTTGTCCCGCTCGATACCCACCTCTTTCAATTCGCCCGCCGTTTTGGTTTGAGCCGCTACCGGACCCCCGGCTGGAAGATGGCGCAGGAGGTGACCACTTTCCTGAGGGGGCTCGATCCGGTGGATCCGGTCAAGTACGATTTTGCGATCTGCCACTATGGAATGGATGTCGGCTACTCTTAATCCTTTTTAGGTTCCGTCTTTTTGGGTCCTTCTTTTTTTGGAGGGGCCGTCTCTGTCTTCTTTTCCGGTCCGGGGGAGGAGTACCCATCCTTGTACCACCCACCTCCTTTTAACTGGAAGGCGGTTGAGGTGATCTTCTTTTCCAGCCTGCCACCACAAGAGGGGCATTTTTTAATGGGCGGATCGCTGAACTTCTGGATCGCCTCATGCTCCTTCCCGCAGGATTGACAGTTATAGGCATAAAGTGGCATGAGCCCCTCCCGCGGCGATTCTTTCCCGAGGTGAGGGAAAAATTCCAGCCTCTTCACGGATCATGTGGTACCCAAGTGAAAAAGACAGGGTTTATTCCCACGTGATTATGACAGTGGTCTTTTCTGCCTGTGGTGTTGAAAGCAGCAGGAGGGCAGAAAGGATGACACTGACAAACATGGAGGAACAGAGGATTAATGTAATTCTCCAGCGATACGGTCAAGGAGCGGGAACTCACTACCAGTTGACTTTTTAACA
>CAYWRF010000133.1:0-2626 GCA_964460495.1 uncultured Pseudomonadota bacterium
ACCTCGATTAAGGGCTTCAAAGGCCCCTGTCCTGCCATTAGACGACCCCCGAATGAATGGTAGGGCGAACATAGAGAGCGCGGGGTGATCCGTCAAGGAGGTGCTATGCCGATGTATCAACAATTGAAGATTTTTTCGGGAACGGCGAACCCGGCCCTTTCGCAGAAGATTGCCGATCACATAGGTGTTTCTCTGGGCCAGGTCCAGATTAAGCGATTTTCGGATGGAGAGATATTCGTGGAGGTGGACGAGAACGTCCGTGGGATGGATGTCTTTGTCGTCCAGCCGACCTGCTCCCCGGCAAATGAAAACCTGATGGAGCTCCTGATCCTGATCGATACCCTGAAGAGGGCCTCTGTCGACCGGATCACCGCGGTGATCCCGTATTACGGGTACGCCCGGCAGGATCGCAAGGTCCAGCCGCGAACGCCGATCACCTCCAAGCTGGTGGCCGATCTGCTGACATCGGCCGGGGCGAACCGGATCATGGCGATGGACCTCCATGCGGGGCAGATCCAGGGTTTTTTCAACATCCCGTTCGACCACCTCTACGCGAATCCGATCTTCCTCGAGTACATCCAGAAGGAAAAGAAACAAGACGGTCTCGTCATTGTCTCGCCCGATGCGGGGGGGACCGAGAGGGCGAGGGCGTACGCCAAGCGGATGAATGCGGATCTGGCGATCATCGACAAACGGCGTGAGAAGCCGAACCAGTCCGAGGTGATGAATATCGTCGGTGATGTGAAGGGGCTCCATGCGATCCTCGTCGATGACATCGTCGATACGGGAGGGAGCCTCTGTCAGGCGGCCGAGGCGATCATCAAGCAGGGGGCGAGGTCGGTAATCGGGGTCTGCACCCATCCGGTCCTCTCGGGGCAGGCGGTGCAGAAGATCCATGAGTCGCCTCTGGAGGTCCTGGTGGTGTCGGATACGATCCCTCTGGGCGATAAGGAAAAAAGGACCAACAAATTGAGGGTCCTTTCCGTCGGCAAACTGTTGGGTGAGGCGATCCGAAGGATCCATACGGGCGATTCCGTGTCGTCGTTGTTTGTGTAAAAGGAGAATTTATGGAACGTCAAAGCATCAAGGCAGATTCAAGAGAGGCATTCAGCAAGGGGGGGCTCCACTCCCTCCGGCTTCAGGGGAAGATCCCGGCGATTCTTTATGGACAGAATCTGAAACCGGTCCCGCTCTCCGTTGATTCAAAGGGGTTGATCGAGGTGGTCCGAAAGGGTGGGATGAATGCCCTGATCGACTTGCAGCTTGAAGGGAACAAGGAAAAATCCCCCCTGGTCGTAATGATCAAGGAGATGCAGACGGACGTCCTCTCGCGCCGGATCCTCCACCTCGACCTCCTGAAGGTCGACATGAAGGAGAAGGTGACCGTGCAAGTCCCGATCCGCCTCACCGGCAAGCCGGTTGGGGTCGAAAAGGGTGGCCTGGTTGAGCAGTCGCGGCGTGAGCTAGAGGTCAAGTGTCTCCCCGGCAACATCCCCGAGGCGATTGAGGTTGATATCGCCGCGCTCGATGTCGGCAACTCGATCCATGTCAACGACCTGAAGTTTCCGGAAGGGGTTGAGTTACCCCATGAGGCGAACTTTGTGATCGTTGCGGTTGTGATTCCCAAGGAGGAGAAGCCGGCCGAAGAGGCGGCGCCGGCTGAAGCGGTGGCGGCAGCGCCAGCGGCCGGAGCGGAGGGGGCGGCAGCCCCTGCCGAGGGGGCCGAGAAGAAGCCGGAGAAGAAGGAAGAGAAAAAGCAGGAGAAGTGAAACTCGTTGTTGGATTGGGGAACCCCGGGGATCGGTACGAAGAGACCCGACATAATATCGGGAGGCGTCTCGTCTCCCGGTTTGCCGGCGGTTTCTCGTTGCGGTTTCAGGAGAGGTTCTCCTCCCGGTTTGCGCCTGGGGAGTTCAAGGGGGAGAAGCTCCTGTTCCTCCTCCCCGAGACCTACATGAACCGGTCCGGCGAGGCGGTCTCCGAGGCGGTTCGGTTCTACAAGATCCGGCTGGAGGAGCTCCTGGTGGTTCATGATGACCTGGACCTCATGCTCGGACGGGTGAAGCTCGATTTTAACGCCGGTTCGGCGGGGCATAACGGGGTCGCCTCGGTGATTGAGAAATTGGGAGACAAGCGGTTTTCCCGAATCCGGTTGGGGATCGGGAGACCGGAGAGGAAAGAGGAGACCGAGGCCTTTGTCCTCTCCCCGTTCTTCCCTGAGGAGTGGGATCAGGTGGCCGAAATGGAGAAAGAGGCCTTGGATATTTTAGGGCAATGGATTCTAAAGGAAGGAGAAAAAGATGAGCGAACGTCTGTATGAAACGGTCTACATCCTCAAGGCGGATCTGACCGATGAGGGTGTCAAGAAGATCAATGAAAAGATCGCCGATCTCATTTTGAGGCGGGGAGGGAAACTGAAATTCCAGAGGGATCTGGGAAAGAAGGCGCTCGCCTACCGGATTGAGCGGCAAAACAAGGGTCACTATTTTCAGCTCGAGTATGAGGGGAACGGGCAGGTCCTGGACGATCTTGAGAAGAATCTCCGGTTGACCGAGGAGGTCTTGAGGTTCCTCTCCGTCCGGGCGCCGCAGGCGGGGCCCGCCCCGTTGGGGAATTTTCAGGCGGG
>CAYWRF010000133.1:2636-4593 GCA_964460495.1 uncultured Pseudomonadota bacterium
AATGAATACAAATTCGGCCCGAAAAAAAACAACAATGATCCAGAGGAAAAAGATCTGCCGTTTCTGCGCCGATCCCAAGATGCCGATCGACTATAAGGAGCCGCGTCTCCTCTTCCCGTTCACCACGGAGCGGGCCAAGATCATCCCGAGAAGGGTTACCGGGAATTGTGCATTTCATCAGCGCAGGGTGATGGATGCGATCAAGAGGGCCCGGATACTGGCGCTGCTTCCATTCACCGGCGGGCAATTTTCATGATTCTCGCTGCGTTGCTCACCGCCGGCGCCTCGCTGGTCCTCTTCGGAAGCGGCTTTTTCAATTTTCTGACCCCATTTCCTGTTTCGCTCCTTGCGTTTCGCAAGGGGCTCCGGCCAACCGTTGTCGCCGTCTTTCTCTCCCTTGTTTGCCTCTATCTCCTTTACCGTTTTGCAGGCGAGGGGTTGATCGCGCTCCCCGGCATGATCTTTTTCCCTCACTGGAGTCTCTCCCAGATCCGCGCAATCGCGCTCGTCTCATTCTTTTATTATGTCTGGATCGGGCTGGCGGTTATCTGGTTGGGGAATCGCAAGATCTCCTGGGAGAAGGGGGTCGGCGGGATCGCCCTTTCCGCGATCCTCCTCTCGGCCGTCCTTTTTCTGGGCCTCACCGGCGGGGACGGACTTTCGGTCCTGACCGGGCTTCGCGGGGCGCTCACTTTCCTGCTCGACCGGCTGATGCAGTTGAACCCGGCCTTGTCTTCCGAGGAGCAGTCGTTTCTCTCAGGCCCCTTTGTGGAGACCTTTTTGAGACTCCTGCCGGCGGTCTGGATCCTGATGACCGTGGCAGTTGTCGCGCTGAATCTGCTCCTGCTTCGCCGCTGGGTCTCACGGAACATCTTCTCACCCGCCGGTGAATTCCCCCTTTGGAGGATCCGGGAGGAATGGATTTGGGTGCCGGTCGGCCTCGGGACCTTGACCCTCTTGAACCACTATCTCTGGGGCCTCGGGTGGCTCTCTTGGGGGCTTGTGAATGGGCTCCTGGTTGTCGCCTCCCTCTACTTTTTTCAGGGGCTCTCGATCGGCCTCTTCATCATCCGCAAGAATTTTTCCCCCGTGATGCAGCTCCTGATGTTTCTTCTGTTTCTCCTCCTCTCTCAACCCCTCTCTTTCATGTTGATCCTGCTGGGCCTCTTTGATTTTTGGTTTGATTTTAGAAAGATCAAGAAAGGAGTTGCGCATGCAAATCATTCTTAAGGAAAATGTCCGGGCGTTGGGGGAGATCGGTGAAGTGGTCACCGTCTCCGAGGGGTACGGGCGGAATTACCTCCTCCCCCGGAAGAAGGGGATCCTCGCAACTGAGGTAAATCTCAGGAGGCTTGAGACGGAAAAAAAATCGTTCGACGCGAAGCGGGAGAAGGTCAAGGCTGAGGCGGAGGAGCTGGCCGGGAGGATTCAGGCCGCCTCTCTGATCCTGAATCAGGCGGCGGGAGAGGAGGACAAGCTCTTCGGCTCCGTCACGGGACGGCAGATCTCGGAGGGGCTGGCGGAGCAAGGGATTGTTGTGGATCATCGCGACGTCCAGATGAAGGAGCCGATCCGGACGCTGGGATTGCATTCGGTCGCGATTCATCTGATGAGCGGTGTCGTGGCGAATCTGACTGTCGATGTCCGCAAGAAATAATATGGAACAGGCGCCTCAGGTCGAGTCGCTCGTCTCACGCCTCCCGCCGCAGAACGTGGAGGCGGAGCAGTCGGTCTTGGGCGGGATCATGATCGACAACGAGGCGATCCATCGCGTTGTTGAGATCCTTCAGGTCGATGACTTTTACCGGGAGGCCCACCGCCGGATTTTCCGGGCGATGCTGGGACTCTCCGAGGCCTTGGAGCCGATAGACCTCGTCACGGTTGGAAACCGCCTCAAAGGGGAGGGGGATCTCGATCAGGCGGGCGGGGCCTCCTATCTCTCGATGCTCGTCGATTC
>CAYWRF010000134.1:0-4511 GCA_964460495.1 uncultured Pseudomonadota bacterium
AGGAGAGGCGGTCTTTTTTCAGTTCGAATCCGGCATCCCAGTTCCATCCCTGTTCCGTGACGAGCGCTGAATTCCCGATCAGTGTCCCCTGATCCCCGAAGAGTTCGGAAAAATTGGGCAGCCGATAGGCACGCGCCAGATTCGTCTTGAGCGTGACGAGGGACGAGGCGCGCCAAAGTCCACCGATCTTGCCACTGACCGGGAATTCGGCCGGACTCGCATCGGGAAAGTCGCTCTTCACGAATTCGACCCTGACGGAGGGATTCAGGAGGATCTTCTCGTCAGCCAGGGAAATTTCATCCTCCAGTCCGACCGATCCCTGATTCCGAACGCTTTTGGGAACGGCCTCGGTTGACTCAAAGTCCTGGGGCAGGAACTGTTCACCGGTGAAGGAGGTTGTGAGAAGGATTTTTTGGTGAGATCCTGCCAGCCACTGGTGATGCCCCTCCACCCCGTAACGGAGTGTGTCGTCATCGGTCTCTTGTCTCCCGAGGCCTATCTCCCCCTGCCGGTCGGAGAACTGCTGCTTTTGGTAAGAGAAAAAGGGGGCGACCGAGAAACGGTTTTTCACAATCTCGAATCGGGTCAACGTCCTTGTCGTAGAAAGATGGGCGACCTCCGAGGTGAGACTCCCAAGTCCCGGGATTCCGCGATCCTCGCGAAAGATCTGCTCCTGTATCTGGACCTTCGCCTCACCGGGTAGTGGCCGGGTCCAGTGGGCGATCAGGCTGTGGCGGTTAAACTCGTTGTTGATGCGGGTCGTCGTTTGGTCGTCATCCGGATTGAAGGGGGTTCCGTTGTCATCCTCAAACCGGAAATTGCCGTCGCTGTGGGCAAACTGGTAATCGGCCTTATAACCCGACTCGAAGAGTTTCCCGGATTGCCGGACCCCTCCCTCCCAACTGTTGTAGGAGCCGTAAGACCCGACGATTTCGGTTTCCTTATTTTCAGGTCGCCGGGTGGTGATCACTATCGCCCCTCCGATCCCGCTGGAGGCGTAGAGGGAAGGGACCGCCCCGCGGTAGATCTCAACCCGCTCAATCTGGTGGGACGGGATCGAGGCAAGGTTGACCCCGCCCCCGACCGCCGAATTGAGGAGGAGCCCGTCGAGATAGATCGCCACCTGCTCGGAGGTCGATCCCCGGAGACTCACCGTGGCAAAATCATCGAGCCCCCCAAGCCTTTTGATCTGAAGCCCGGCCGTCTCGGAGAGGATCTCCGGGAGCGAGGTCCGTTTGGTCGAAAGGGTTTCACGATCGATGACGGTTGACGGAAGGATCGTGTCCGGCAACTCCGGCCCTCTTGAGGGTGGAGAGACCAGGATCTCTCCCAGCGAGACCTCTCCGGCCGAGATCTCCAGTGGGAGAAAAAAAGGTATCAGAAAAAGAAGGTGTCGTTTCATGTAACACTCCCTCCTCGGGGAGATTTATTGGATTTGTCGTGGGCAGGTCTCCTGACTTGAAAGAAGGAATATGTCCTATAGGACCTATTCCCAAGCACCGCTACTTGCCTTCCCACCGTTTGAACGACAGTCGTGGCTTGAATGTGCAGCGATGCGCCTTCTCACAGTGGCGGGACCGTGGAGGACTTGCCCTGAGCTCGTCGAAGGGCTCACCTCACTTCCCTGAAACCCACGCTATCCCTCGCCGCTACCAGAGGAGGCGAAACGCTGTCAATTCGATTTATTTCGAGCTTGACATTTCGGGGAAGGTTTCCTAGCCTTCCCCGCCAATCTATATTTATAACGGTTTGTTTTTATTCGATTTTTTGAGAGGGAAACGGTTCGATGACAGTCGTCAAGATTCGAGATGGAGAGTCTTTCGAAAGCGCGATCCGTCGCTTCAAGCGGTCCTGCGAAAAGGCCGGGATTTTGACGGAGCTCCGCAAGAGGGAGCATTATGAAAAACCCTCCGTTCGGAAGAAGAAGAAGGCGTTGGCAGCCCGGAAGAGGGCGCTGAAGAAGTACCGCAGGGAGATCTGGTAAAAATCCCGGGGACAATATCTTGGAAATCAAAGAGGCATTAAAGCTTGCGGCAGTTGAGGCGGCCAAGGCGAAGGACCAGGTCCGTCTCGATACGGTCCGGATGGTCAACTCGGCGATACGTTACAAGGAGATCGAGAAGCGGGGCCCGTTGGGGGATGCCGAGGTCAAGGGGGTTCTTTCAACGCTTGTGAAACAGAGGCGTGAATCGATCGAGCAGTTCAAAAAAGGGGGGCGTCAGGACTTGGTCGACAAGGAGAGCCGCGAGGCGGAGATCCTGCTCTCCTTTTTGCCTCAGCAGCTCGGCCGGGACCAGATCGTCATGAAGGCGAAAGAGGTTATTGCCTCGGTCGGAGCCCAGTCGAAACAGGATATGGGAAAGGTCATGAAGCTCCTGGTGAAGGATCTGGCAGGGCAGGCGGATGGGGCAACGGTCAGTCAGGTTGTAAGTGAACTCCTGAAGTAATTTTTCGTCACTCGGGGGAGTGGTTAGAGGATGCCGGTTATTTCTGAAAGCGATCTGGAAAAGGTCCGTCAGGCGGCTGATATCGTCCAAATCGTCAGCGAAAAGATCCCGTTAAAACGGTCCGGGCGGAATCTCAAGGCGCTTTGCCCGTTTCACGCGGAAAAAACCCCCTCCTTCATGGTCAATCCGGAAAGACAGATCTACCACTGCTTCGGTTGCGGAGAGGGGGGAAACGTCTTTTCCTTTCTGATGAGGCTGGACGGGTTGAGCTTTCCGGAGGCGGTGGAGCGTCTCGCCGATCGGTTCGGGATCAGGATCACGAGGGGGGCTCCGATCGATCCGGTCAAGAAGGGGGCGCGGGACATTCTCTATCGGGTCAACCAGCTGGTCGCCAGGCATTTTTTTGAGAATCTGCACGATCCGGAAAAAGGGAAGAAGGCGCGGGCCTATCTCGAGAGGAGGAAGATGAGGCCGGAGGCCTGCCGGGAGGCGCTTCTCGGATACGCCCTTCCTTCGGGACAAGATATTTGTTCCTTGCTCCGATCCAAAAACATCCCTCTGGAAAAGGGGGAGGAGATCGGTCTGATCCAGAACCGGGGCGGAGGGGCTTACGATTTTTTTCGGGACAGGCTGATCTTTACGGTGCTCTCTCCGGACGGCAAGATCTTAGGCTTTAGCGGGAGGGTTTTGGATCAGGGGGAACCAAAGTATCTCAATTCAACCGACTCGTCATTGTACAACAAGGGGGAATCGGTCTTGGGTCTCCATCTCGCGAAGGACTCGATCCGGGAGAAGGACCAGGTCGTGATCGTTGAGGGGAACTTCGACCAACTGCGTCTGTATCAGGAGGGGATCCGGAATGTCGTCGCCCCCCTTGGCACCGCGTTGACGGAGAGGCAGGTCTTGAGGCTCAAGAGGTTCACGGAAAATTTTGTCCTGATCTTCGACGGGGATGCCGCCGGCCAGAAGGCGGCGCGGCGGGCCCTTGAGATCTTCTTGCCGCTGGGCATCCTGCCGCGGGCGGTGACCCTTAAGGAGGGGGAGGACCCGGACAGTTTTGTCCTTCAAAAGGGGGGGGCAGCCATGTCCGAAAGGATCTCGGCGGCGCCGTTCCTTCTGGACCGGATCCTTCAAGAGATCTTCGAGAAGGGGGGGAGGGATCCGGCAGGGGTCCGTGATGCGGTCAACAGGGGGGTTGAATATATCCGGCTTTTTCCCACCGATGTTGAAAAAAGTATTTATATTCAAAGGGTTGCTCAAATGGCCGGTCTCCCTGAAACGGTGGTTGCCCGGGAGACCCTGAAAAAGGCCAAGAAAGGAAGCAACTTTCCGGAGTCGGTTCCCGAAGATCTGGGGCGAATTCCGGTGGTCGAGAGGACCCTTTTGGAGATCCTGGTTTCTGAAAAGGTGCCGGCCGGAGAGCTCTTCAGGGAGATCCAATCCGGTGATTTTTCATCACCGCCCCTTGGTCTGATCTGGGGGATTTGCCGGGCGGATTTTGAAAGGAACGGTTCGGTCAGGGTGGATCGGATCCTGACGGGGGAGATTGAGGAATCGGCACGCCGCTTGATCTCGGAACTGGCGGTTGCCTCCGAACGTTGGGAGGGGATGGACGGAGAATCTGTTGAGGCGTGTGTGAAGCGGTTTCAAAAGGATCATTACCGCGACCTGCTGAAAGGGATTTCGCGTGAGATCCGAGAGGCCGAAGAGGAAAAGGACACGATGCGGGTGGAAAGGTTGCTCGCAAAGAAAAACCTGCTCTTGAAGGAAATGACGAGGCTCCATTAAGGAGCCTGGAGGAGTGAAAGGGATGCAGATGGCAGAGACAGTCGACAAGAAAGATATCAAGGAAGTCAAGGAGCTGATCAGCCTCGGCAAGGAGAAGGGATTTCTAACCTACGAGGAGGTCAACGACGCCCTTCCGGATGATGTCGTCTCGCCCGAGCAGCTGGATGATGTCCTCACGATGTTCGATGAGATGGAGATCGAGGTCGTCGATGATGAGGAAGAGGCGAAGGCATTGAAGAAGAAGGCGACAGGCGCCGAGACGACACCGACGGAGGA
>CAYWRF010000135.1:0-4488 GCA_964460495.1 uncultured Pseudomonadota bacterium
TCCTTGTTCAAGTATTTTTGGGACAATTTCTTTTCAAAGTGCAAGGGCTGCCGCTTTATTCTTTGCGGTTCCGTTTCCTCCTTCATTGTCAAAAAAATTATCAAATCAAAGGCCCTCTATGGTCGTGTGGATACGGAAATAAATCTGCAACCATTAAAACTCAAAGAAATTCGGGCTTTCCTGCCGCAAAGATCGGAGGCAGAGGTCCTGGAATTCGCCATGACCTTTGGCGGGATCCCCAAATACCTGCTGGAAATCAATCCCCGATTTTCGTACCTTCAAAACCTGAACGAATACGCTTTTTCTCAAAGCGGTTATTTCTTCCAGGAATTTCCAAGACTTTTCTTGAGTCATTTTGCAAGGAGTCCCCACTACGAAAAAGTGATTGCCTCCCTCGTTAACCGGACTCTTTCCACGGAGCAACTGGCCAGGTATTGTGGCGTCTCGCCCGGAGGTACCTTTTCACAAGTTTTGGAGGACCTGTCCCTGGCGGGTTTTATTCAGAGAGACCAGCCACTGGATTTGCCGGCCCGGAGCAAGGTGATCCGTTACCGACTGCTGGATGAATACCTGAACTTCTATTTTTCTTTTATTGCCCAAAACAGACAGGCGATTCAAAAGGGACAGTTTCAGACCCATCAGAGGGACCCCGGGAGACTGGCCCAGTGGCAGGGATATGCCTTTGAACGTTTATGCCGTCGCCACTCGTTTGAAATTGCCACAACTTTGCGCTTTTCCGGAATTGGTTTCAAGTCAGGGTCGTGGTTTCGATCCTCCAGAAGGAATGGTGAGTCAGCCCAGATTGACCTCCTCTTCCAGCGACAGGACAAGATTTTGACACTTTGCGAGATCAAATATGTGCAAAACCTTTCCGTAAAGGTGATCCGCGATTTGGAAAACAAGATCAAGGTCCTGCAAGAGTATTTTCCATCTTATGGAATACAAAAGGTGCTTCTTCTGGGGACAAAGATTCCGGTGGGCCGTACAGTCCATCAGGCCTTTGATGAAATTCTCTTTGCCCCCGATCTGTTTTTTTGAGCGGGCAGGCACGGATATCGGATGAGAATATTCCTGATCCTTTTTCTTTTCGCCTCTTTTACCGCCTCCGGTCAGGGGGAAAAACCGGTGACCCTGAAGGAATGTTTTGATCGGGCGATCCGGTTTAACGAGAAAATTTTGAGGGATGAGCAGGAGATCCGCGCCGCTGAAGGGCGCTACTGGCAGGCATTGGGCGGGACGCTCCCGAATCTCTCGGCGACCGGGACCGAGCTGATCCAGGATACCTCCGGTACCGCCTCATCCGGTGACACCTTCGGTTCCACCTTTTTAAGGCAAAGCACCCCGGAGGTCTCCCTGACGGTCAAACAGCCGCTCTTTCAGGGTCTCCGGGAATTCCGCTCCCTTTCAGGCTCGAAGGCCGACAAGAAAAAAAGCCGCCTGAACTATGAGCGATCCCGTCAACTCCTCTGGCTGGAGACCGCGGAGGTTTTTCTCTCGGTCAAAAAACTCGAAAAAGAAAAGGGGATCCTTGAATCGCAGCGGGATGTCATGGAGACAAGGATCCGGGAACTTCGGGAGAGGGTCCGGTTGGGCAAATCCCGACCGAGCGAGGTCCTGACGACCGAGTCGCAGAGTGAAATTCTCGAGGCGGATCTGGCCCGGGTCAAAGGGGCCCTTGAAATCGCGCGTGAAACCATTTCTTTTGTGACAGGAATTCCGCCTGACCTCCCTCTCACAGATGCGGAACCGGCGGTTGGTGAGTTGGGTCCTCTGGAAAGCTATCTTTCCCGAAAAGAGGGGCGACCGGATCTCCTAGCCTCCGAAGAGGAATTGATCCTTTCCCGCGCAAGCCTGAACTACGAAAAAGGGGGGTATCTCCCCCAACTCAACCTTGAGGCGAGCTATTACCCCTACCGTGTTGGATTCCGCGATGCGATCGATTGGGACCTCCTTTTCACCCTCGACTTTCCCCTCTTTCAGGGAGGCAAGAGATTCGGCCTTGTCAAAGAGGCAAAGAGCCGGTTCCGCCAGGCAGAGCTTCTCCGGCAGGAGTCAAGGAGAAGGGCCGGGCTTGAGATCCAGGAGGCGTATCACCTGCTGACGTCGTCCCGGGAGGAGGCAAGGTTTCTTGAATCGGCCGGGGTCAAGGCCGCCAGGAATTATGAGATGCAGCTCAAGGAATACCGGTTGGGGTTGGTCAATAATCTGGAGGTGCTTCAGGCGCTCAAGGATCGTCATCAGATCCAGCATCAGGCAAACGAGGCGTTTCACCGATCCCTTCTGAATTCTTACCGGTTCGCCGTCGCGATCGGAGAAGCACCGTGACCCTTTCGGATATATCGATAAAAAACCCGGTCTTTGCCTGGATGCTGATGGCGGCGCTGATCCTCTTTGGATGGATCGGTTTCAGTCGAATGGGGGTCTCGGAGCTCCCGGATGTCGACTTTCCGGTCATCACGGTCCACTTGACGCTCGAGGGGGCGGCGCCGGGGGTCATGGAGGTGGATGTCGTCGATATCGTGGAAGACGCCGTCACGACAATCGACGGCGTTCGCGAGATCACCTCCACCTGCCAGCAGGGACAGGCGTACGTCTCGATCGAATTTCAGCTGGGGAAAAATATAGATGCGGCGCTACAGGAGGTGCAGACGAAACTCTCGCAGGCCCAAAGACGCCTCCCTAACGGGATGGACCCGCCGATCATCACGAAGACAAACCCCTCGGACCGGCCGATCGTCTGGGTCTCGTTTTCAGGCACAAAGCCGCTCCGGGAATTGATGAGTTATGCCCGGGATCACCTGAAAGACCAGTTTCAGACGCTTCCCGGCGTCGGGGATATCTTTCTCGGAGGTTTTGTCGAGCCGAATCTGCGCGTCTGGCTCCATCGCGGCAAAATGGCCGAAAAGGAACTGACGGTTGACGACGTGATCGCCGCGATCGGCCGGGAACATATCGAGCTCCCGGCGGGGCGGATTGAAACGCCTGAGAAGGAATTTAATGTCCGCGCCTTGGGCGAGGCGACGAGTCCCGAAGAATTCGGGGACATCATGATTCATCAGCGAGGGGGCCAGCCGATCTTCCGGCCGATCCCATTGAAGGAGATTGCCACTATCGAAGAGGGGCTGGAGGATGTCAGGCGGATCTCACGTGTTTTGGGTGAAAGGGCGGTCGGCCTTGGGATCATCAAACAGAGAGAGGCGAACGCCGTGCAGGTGGCCCGGGAGATCCGAAAAAAGGTGGAGGCGCTTCAAGACCGGATCCCGGAAGGGTTTCACCTGGGGATCAACTTCGACAGCACCCGTTTTATTGAGGAGACGGTGGGCGAGCTTAAATTCACCCTCCTCCTCTCCGCCCTTCTGACCGCGCTTGTCTGCTGGCTCTTCCTTGGATCCTGGAGCTCCACCTTTAATATACTCCTGGCGATACCAACGTCGGTCATCGGCTCTTTTCTGATCCTCTATTTCGCGGGGTTCACGCTGAACAACTTTACCCTGCTGGGACTGATCCTTGCGATTGGAATCGTCGTCGATGACGCAATCATGGTCCTTGAAAACATCGTGAGACGGCAGGAGGCGGGGGAAGAGCGGAGGGAGGCGGCGCTTCTTGGAGCCCGACAGATCACCTTTGCCGCAGTCGCTGCCACGCTTGCGATCGTCGCGGTCTTTCTGCCGGTCGCCTTCATGAAGGGGGTGATCGGCCGTTTCTTCTTCGAATTCGGCGTGACGATGTCTGTCGCGGTTGCGATCTCTCTCCTGGAGGCCTTGACCCTGACGCCGATGCGCTGCTCTCAATTCGTCTCCATGGGTGAGAGACGAACGGCCGTTGGCCGCTTTCTGGAGTCGTCACTCAAAAGAATCACGACTCTTTACTCCGCACTCCTTGAAGTCTGCCTGAAGCGCCGTGGAAGCGTCCTTGTCGGCGCGTTGGCATTCTTCATTCTGTCCCTCTTGATCCTGAAACCTCTGCCGAAGGAATTTGCACCGGTTCAGGACCAATCGATGTTTCTCGTCCGTCTCCAGACACCGGTCGGTTCGTCGCTCGAATTCACCGACGCCCGGATGAAGCAGGCCGAGGAGATCCTGATGCAACAACCGGAACTCCGACGCTATTACGCCGCCGTGGGCGGTTTTGGCGGCGGGGAGGTGAATACGGGGGTTCTCTTCGCCTCCCTCAAACCGAAAAAGGCAAGGGAGGCGACCCAGCAGGAGGTTGCCGTTCGGGTCCGGAAACTCTTTGAGAAAATCCCGGAGACGAAGGTTTTCATCCAGGACCTCTCGATGCGCGGATTCACCGCCCATCACGGTTATCCCGTCGAATTCACCGTCCGGGGACCCGACTGGGGGCGTCTGGTCGAGGTTTCGAAAGATCTCAAGGGGAAGATGGAGGGGGATCCACTCTTCACCGATGTTGATACGGACTTTGTGTCGGATATGCCGGAGATCGGGGTCGTGCCGGACAGAAGTCGCGCGGCAGAACGGGGGGTCAGCA
>CAYWRF010000136.1:0-4350 GCA_964460495.1 uncultured Pseudomonadota bacterium
CTGAGCTTGTCCTCCTTGACCTTCCGGTTCCCCAGAAAAACGATCTTCGTCACCGAGGTCTTCTCGACAACCCGATAGATCAGAACCGGACCGGAGGCGGACTCCGTCTTCTCCACGCGGATGTCATCAAAAACCCCCATCCGGTAAAGCGCGAGGATGTCCCTCCGGACACGGGGCTGGGAAAACGGGAGCCCCACCCGGGACTCGATCGTCGCGAGGATCGCCGCCTTCTCCACCCCCTGATTCCCGACAACCTCGATCCCGGCAAGGGAGCGCACCCCAACGGGGCGCACCCCCTCCGCCGGTTGCGCGAAAAGGGGGATCGGAAAGAGAAGGATGAAGAGCAGTTTTTTCATGAGGGGGCTCGCCCCGCTGGGCGCAGGAAACCGTCTGCGAGCCGGTATTTTTTGGAAAATCGGGAGGTCAGCGACTCATTATGGGTCACAAAGACAAGCGCCATCGGCCTTCTCTCCTGGACCCTGAAAAGCAGATCCAGGAGACGCTCGCCGTTTTCCCGATCGAGGTTCCCTGTCGGCTCGTCGGCAAAGAGGATCGAGGGACGGGAGATGAGGGCGCGCGCCACCGCCACCCTCTGCTGCTCCCCACCGGAGAGCTCGCCGGGCCTCCTCCCCTCCTTGCCCTGAAGCTGCAACGCCTCCAGACATTCACGGCCCCGTGAGACAACCTCCGTTCTGGGAAGACCGCGGATCAGGAGCGGGAGGATCACATTCTCAAGCGTGGAGAGCTCCGGCAGGAGATGGTGAAACTGGAAGACAAATCCGATCTCGCGATTTCTCAAGAGCGAGATCGCCTCCTCACCCCTCCGGTAAAGATCCTCGCCGCGAAAGAGGACCTCGCCTGTCGTCGGCGGATCGAGGGAGGCCAAGAGATGCAGGAGGGTGCTCTTTCCGCTCCCGGAGGCCCCGGTGACCGCCACCCGTTCTCCTTCGGAGATCGCAAGGTCGATCCCCTTAAGGACAGCCGCCTCGAGAGATCCGTAGGACTTCGTGATTTTCCTCGCCTCAATCAGCATCGTCACCTAAATCCCTCCAATGCCTTCAGGACCGGCACATCTTTAAGACCCCGGAGCGTAAGACGGCATCCGAGTCCGACGAGCGAAAGAGCCCCCGCCACAACCATCAGGAGATTTTCCCACCGGTAATCGATCGGAACGGTTGAGACAAAATAGATCTCCGGTGAAAGTTTGGGGAACCCCCCAACCTCAAGGACCAAGAGAATCCCGATCCCGAGGGCCAGGCCGAGGCCAAGGCCGGCCGACCCTATCAAAAGGCCGTCGAAAAGGAAGATTTTTTGCAACAATCGCCACGGAAACCCGATCGCCCGCAGGATCGCGATCTCTCCCCTCTTCTTTAGGATCAGCATGATCAGTGACGCAAGGATGTTCAGCGAGGCGACCGCCGCGAGGAAGATCATCAGGATGAAAAAGAGGACCTTCTCCATCTCCAGGGCGCGAAAGAGGTTCTCATTGATCTCCCTCCACCCCATCACCGTATAAGGAAATTCAAAATCCTGCCGGAGGCGGTCGACCCAGGCGGCGGCCCGGTCCGGATCGCGGAGCCAGATCTCGATCCCGGAGACCTTGTTCCCCATCTGAAAAAAACGCTGGGCCTCCTCGAGCGAGAGGAGGGCAAACGAGGAGTCATACTCATAGAGACCGGATGAAAACCCTCCCCGGACCGGAAATCTCTCCACCTTCTGCCCCCCCTCCCCCTGCGGGAAGAGGATCTTCACCTCTGTCATGCGGTCCCCGATCTCCGCCCGGAGCCGATTCCCCAGGACGAGCCCCCGGCCGGAGCCGGCCTCAATCTTCATCCCGGAATATTTTTCAAAAGAGGCAAGGTCAGCCCCCTTGATCACGATCCCCTTCAAAAGGGTACCCGAGATCAGCATCCCCTCCCGGTAGAGGAACGGATTCCAGCCAACGATCTCCCTCTTCAATCCCTCCGGAAGGCGATCGGTCAATGCCGGGAGGTCTGCAATCTCATCGGACCGTGTGATCACAAGGTGGGCGTTGAACTTGAGGATCGACTCCTTGTAGACCTTCTGGAATCCGGAGACGAGCGCCAGCGAGACAAAAAGGGAGGCGACCGCAATCGCCATCCCGACAACCGCCACAACCGAGGCGGAGGAGAGAAACCGGTCTGACCGGCGCGACTGGAGAAACCGGAGCGTGAGTGACAACGGGCTATTCATACCGGAGGAGCTCCGTGATGCCGAGTCTCCCCGCGCGCCGCGCCGGGTACCAGGCGGCGATCAGGGCGAGAAAAGGGGCGAGCAAAAGGACGATCAGGGTCGAGAGCCCGTCCAGCTCCAGCGGCAGATATTCGACATAATATGTTGTCGGAAGTTTTACCGGATAACGGATCAGGGCGAGGACCAGCCCGATCGCCCCGATCCCCCCGACAAGATCTCCCAACAATCCGATCAGGAGCGCCTTTTGAAAAAAGATCCGGCAGACACGACGGCCGGTCAGGCCAAGGGTCCTCATCACCGCCATGTCGCGAACCTTTTCCAATACCGAAAGGGATATCAGGCCGAAGATCGTGCAGGAGGCGATCGAGAGGAGGACCATCAGCAGGACAAACATCCCCCACCTCTCCAGTTTCAACGCGGCAAAGAGCTTTGGATACTGCTCTTCCCAGGTCTCGACCTTCAAGGTCTCCACCCTGAGATTGGGGATAGCCGAAAGCTGTGATTCGATCTCCCTCTTGACGCGGGAGGCGGAGGAGAGCGGCTGGACCTGGATCTCCAATCCGGTTCGGGCGAATTCTCCCAAAAGCGAGGCCGCCTCATCGTAGAGAACGAGCGCATATTTGCTGTCGAATTCATAGAACCCTGTCCAGAACCGCCCCTTGAGGGAAAAGGGATGGGAGACCGGCGCCATCTCGCCCGTGGGTGTCACCTCCCCAAACGGAAACAGGAGGGTGACCCTCTCCGCAAGCCCCGGATCGACCCTCAGGGAGTAGGCAAGTTCCCGGCCGAGGAGGATCTCCCCCGGGCCAATGGCCCCCGGGCCAATGGCCTCCTCACCTTCGATCCGCGCGAATCGGCCTTCATCGGGGGTGCCTGATATCCCGCGCAAGCGGATCCCCAGCACATCCCCCGACTCGCTCCGGATCACCGCCTCCCCCTCCACGTAAGGATCAACCGAGGTGATCTGAGGATCACCGATCCGAGGATCCTTCAGTGCGGCCTTCAACCTTTGCCAATCCGTTGACAGAGGGCCTGAGACAGTGACAGGGGCGCGGAAGCCGATCACCCTTTTTTCAAAATCCCCCTCAAATCCCTTCATCACGGAGAGGACAAAAATCAGGGCAAAGACGGAGACCGTCATCCCGAGGAGACTTATAAAGGTGAGAAGGGAGATCAAGACAGGCTTGTTCTTGGCCGAAAGATAACGGCGGGCGATAAAGGTTTCAAACCTCACTCTGGCTTCTCGGGTCTCAATAATGGGAACAGAATCACATCCCGGATCGACGGTTGGTCGGTCAGGATCATCACGAGCCGGTCGATCCCGATCCCCTCGCCGGCGGTCGGCGGCATCCCGTGTTCAAGGGCGCGGACGTAATCCTCATCGTATGGCATCGCCTCCTCATCCCCCTTCTTCTTCGCCTCCACCTGTTTTCCGAAACGTTCTGCCTGATCGAGCGGGTCATTCAACTCGGAGAACGCGTTCGCGACCTCCATCCCGCCGACATACAGCTCAAACCGGTCGACAATCGATTGATCCTGATCGTTCCGTCTCGCCAGGGGGGATTCACTGAGTGGATACCGGGCAACAAAGGTCGGCTGGATCAATTGATCCTCTCCGATCTTCAGCATCTCTCCATGGGAGATTCTCTTGAACGGGGGGCGGAATGAGATGACCGTCCCTCGAAACGGGCATTCCGGTTTGCAAAAGAGCTCCATCGTCAGGACCTGAAACAACTCCTCCGTCAGCGTCATCAGGTCCTCGTAAGTTGCATACGCCTGGTAGAACTCGAGCATCGTGAATTCCGGGTTGTGCTGGGTCGAGATCCCCTCGTTCCGGAAGTTCCGGTTGATCTCGAAGACCCGTTCCATCCCACCGACGACGAGCCTCTTTAAAAAAAGCTCCGGGGCGATCCGCATAAAAAGGTTCAGGTCGAGGGCGTTGTGATGGGTGACGAACGGCTTCGCGGCGGCCCCGCCGGCCAGGGTGTGCATCATCGGGGTCTCGACCTCGACAAAGTCGCGCGAGGAAAAGAATTCCCTCAGGAGATGGATGATCCGGGAGCGTTTCCGAAAAACCTCCTGAACCTCCGGGTTCGCGATCAGGTCGAGGTACCGCTGACGGTAGCGGGTCTCGAC
>CAYWRF010000137.1:0-4349 GCA_964460495.1 uncultured Pseudomonadota bacterium
TCTGCTTCGGCGACTTTGTCGCGATCATCGATCATGAATCGACGTTTGGCTGGTCCTACAAAAAGGGGGCGGTCTCGATCGCCGTCGTCGTCCACGGCAATTCCCACTTGGCCGGCCATGGCCCGGGGGTCCAGACGATCCTCACATCACGCAATGGATTGATTGAGCCGGTGGTCCAAAGAGGCGCGAACCTGGGAAGGTATCTCCGGGTCGGCCGTTTCAGGTGAGAGATCCGGACCGCCACTCGCCGATCGGGATTGCATTGAGATTGGTCTCGATCGGGTATGAGTTTGCAGTCCTGCAGACCAGCGACATCGAGCGCACGTTTCTTTCCCCCAATACCTCCGCCACCCTTTTTAATCCGACGGCATCCCGGTGATCCGCCAGTTCTGTAAACTTGGCTTCAATGAGATCGAAGTTTCCGCCGTGATGGATGAGAAAATCGACCTCAAGCCCCCTCAAGTCCCGCCAGAAATAGATCTCCCATTTCCCATCGGAAAAAACCTGCCGTTTTCTCATCTCAGAGAAGACGAATGTCTCCCAGATCGATCCCAACAGGGGGCTCTTTTTCAGTTCATCGACGGAGGAGATTCCAAGCAGGTGGCAGAGGAGTCCTGTATCGGCGAGATACAGCTTGGGCGACTTGACAAGACCCTTTGTCTTGTTGCTGAACCATGGTTCCAGAAGAAGAACCTGATTCGAGGCATGAAGGACCGATAACCACTCGTTGGCGGTCGGTGGGCTGATTCCGACATCGCGGGCCAATTCGGCCTTGTTGACGATCTGCGCGCTACGGAAGGCACAGGCCCTGAGAAAACGTTCAAAATCCCGGAGCTGGCCTATCTTGAGAAGCGACCGGACATCGCGTTCCAAATAGGTGGCGAGATAGGATTCATAAAAGGTCTGGGTCTCCAGATCTTGCCGGGACTGGAGTTCCGGGAACCCCCCCCTGACCATGACCTCGAGGTCCAAGATCGGGTCGGTTCTCCTGATTTCGCCGAGGGAGAGCGTCTCAAGCTCCAGGAGTGCGCATCGTCCCGCCAGACTTTCGGAGACATTCTTCATCAGGGTAAATTTCTGTGAACCGGTCAGCAGGTACTGGCCGTATCTATTTCGGTTCTGATCGATCCGGATCTTCAGATGTCGGAACAGGTTCGGGGCATACTGAACTTCATCAATAATCACGGGTGGCGGAAACCGGTCAAAAAAATCCCCCGGCTTTTTTTCTGCCAGTTCGGCGTGAGAAGGGAGATCCAGCGTGATCAACCGGTGTTCCGGAAACAGTTTTTGGAGAAGACTGGTCTTGCCGACTTGACGGGCCCCGGTCAGGATCAGCGCGGGGTACTGGGAGGCAATTGTTAGAACCTTGGCAGAGATCTGGCGGGGGATCCACATATGTAAAATATAAACTTATACCTTATAAATTACAAGAATTAAGTTTAATAAATATTCAGGCCTCGTTGTCGATTTTTGTAGTTTTTTAGGCAACTTATTTTGGGGGGGGACGAGGAAGGGGGCAAAGGGAGGATTATTCCATGGTAGAAATACCTGTTTCAGTTGTCACACCGAAGGATCCAATCGATTTTATCAGCTTCTGGCCAACAGCCTTTCGGGATCTTGAGAGGGCGGGTCAGGTGGAGAAGGGGGCACTCTTCAAGTGGGGAGAGGAAGTCCTTGCGAGAAGTGGGGGAGGCACCGTTTTTAGTGTTAGTGATTACCGGACGAGATGCATTAAAGCAGATCTTGGCCTGTTGAGTGCTGGACTCAGGGATCTGGTCTCTTCTACGGCAGAGGGGGTTGATGCGCAGGTGGCAAAAGTGATCGGAGGGTTTCAAAGGATGAAAAACCACTCACTTGCGGCGCTTCGATCGGCTGGGGTTGTGATTAATGATGGGGTCCCTGTTATTGATGATGCGGTGAGGGGGTCAAGAAATATCGTCGGAGCCGCCCTTGACGCATTTTTTAGTGGAGCAGTGAGAGAGGCATCCGGGCTGCCGGTTCTGCCGATCTCAAAACCGGGCGGAGGAGGAGTCGGGGCGGCAATTTTTGTCGGACTAAGCCTCGGCGCCGCAGGCCTCTTGGCCTGGAATTATTTCCGTCAGGCAGATAAACAGGGGGCTGGGGCATCGCCTCATGTCATATGAGGTCTTTAGTCCTCCTCTACCTGCGATTCGAATAGATCACGTGCCAGGCACGCATGCAAGTATATGAAAAATAAAGATTAGTTTTATACATGCTTGTTGATAACTAAGGCATGGAAAATGCTAGTAAATCTCCTCATAGAGATGTTGAACCCTATCCAAAACAGGCCGAATGTGAACCGGACGGAAGAGGTTCGGGATCGCAGCCAACCGCAGTCGGGTCGGGAGGTCACCTCCCCTTTCTCCAAAACCCTTGGGCGGGTGAAAAACGAGGGGGTCAAGAGAGAGATTTTTTCGCAGGTCATGACCTCCTCCCAGAAATACAACCTCCCGCCGGAACTGGTCCTGGCAGTGATCAAGCAAGAGAGTGGATTCAAGCCGAACGCCACCTCCCATTGCGATGCCGCCGGACTCATGCAACTGATGCCGGAGACCGCCTGCGAGATGGGCGTCACAAACCGATACGACATCGGGCAAAACATCGATGGCGGTTGCCGGTATCTTCGGGAGATGCTCGACCGGTTTGACGGGAAGGTCGATCTGGCGCTAGCCGCTTACAACGCCGGGCCCGGTAACGTAGAGAAGTATGGCGGGATTCCGCCGTTTGAGGAGACACAAAATTATGTGGAGTCGATTCAGGCCCACATGAAGGAATTCGGCGATCTTCCGGATCTCAGGATCGCAACCGATCAGCTTTTCCAGACAATCGACCTCGATCGTTTTCCCAACATTGTGAAAGAAAACCTCGTCGAAGATCCCACGGAGTTCTCCCGCTTGCGCCGTCGCGTCTAATTATAGATCCGAATTTCAACCCGTCGATTCCTTGCCTTCCCCTCAAAGGTCCGATTGTCGGCAATCGGTTGCAATTCACCGTACGCCTCGATTGCGATCTTCTCTTCAGGGATGCCGCGCTCTCTCAGATAATGTGCGACCCTTTCGGCGCGCCTTTGGGAGAGGCTCAAGTTAAACGCCTCATCCCCCTCGCTGTCGGCGTGACCCGCCGAAACCACGATATTCGCCGAAGGCGACTTGAGGAACATTTGGACGATCCGGTCCAAAGAGAGATTCCATTTGGCAAGGAATTGGTCCTTTTCAAACGCAAACTGGATCGTCTCGGCCCCCACCAGAGTTCGTTGCTTCTCCTTCCCCTTCTTCCATTCAAGTTTCCTGAAGCCACCACCCGCTGCGGCGGTCCATTCGGAGGAGCCAGACCCCGATGTAATTCCCTTACCTCCGGCGGCATGGAGACGTCCCCTTCCGAAGTTTTTCCGAATGCCACCCCATCCGATTAACGGACGGTTTGCCGCCGTGGAATTTGACGGGACCAGGTAACCGCCTGCCTCCCCGAAGAGCTCCCATCCCTTCCCCAGCCGGATCGAGAGTCCCGCGGAATAGGTGAGCTCGTTCCCGACCGGGATCGCAAGCACCGTCTTAGACTGGAGCAACCGGTAACCGACGTTTGCAGCGAGATAGACCGGTCCCAGGGCCTTGTCGATCACGAGACGGGACCACGAGCTGACGTGCCCGTATCCCGTGAATCGTCCGGGGCTTCCGGTTGGAAGACTCACAGTCTCGATGAGACCGACCCCCACGGAACGTTTGCGATCGGGGAGGAGTGAAAGCTTAAGTTCGGTGTCCAGATCGCCGATCCCGGTAAAGGAGAAGCTCGACTCGTCGGTAAGATTAATCTCCTGCCCCCGAATGACCACCGGGAGACCGATCCCGAGACTCAATGGACGAAAGAGGCCCAAGGCCAGATTGAGATCGGAGACGATCAGACGGTCCACCACCCGGACGCGGTTGCCGGTCGTCGTGTTGATTGCCGCCAGCAACCCCTGTGACCAACGGAGATCGGCGCCTAGCCCGAACTCCCTCCACTTGAGGGTGGACGAACCGGCGGTGAGAAGGATCCCGCTCCCGTCGCGCGAGGGGCGGAGGAAGTTGATATCAAAACCGGAGACACTGGTCGTTTGCGCCGACAACCGCACCGGGAAAAGGATCAGGATGAGAAGGAGGATCTTTCTCATAAGGGGATAAGCGAACACCCCCCGATCCCGACAAACTGATAGGGCACCGATCCATCACGTGGCGATGCGGCCGGCGTCGGCTCCTGGTTCTCTCCCCCCGCCGCAGCCCCGGGGCCCTCTAAAGCCGCCCCTTCAGTGATATCCTTTGGAACCGTGACCTCACCCGGAGAGGCGGGGACCC
>CAYWRF010000138.1:0-4343 GCA_964460495.1 uncultured Pseudomonadota bacterium
TTGCACGGGCCTATCTGGAATTGTCCAACATCACCGCCTTTCCCAAGCGACCCAACGAGGGATCAAAACCCTATATTAACACCGAGGAACAGATTGCCTTTACCGATCGTTTAAGGGCGGCAATGCTTTTGCTTATCCCGGATTCGGGAGAAGCTCCGTCAACCGATGACGAAATATTGCTCGAAAATGCACTTCATCAATCGTTACAGAACTTGTTTAAAAAAGAACGCGATGCGTTCTTTAGCTTGCTCGTGAATGACCCCAAGGTGAAAGCCCAGCCGGTTTTAGAACAGAAACTGCGACAATGGGGAGATATCGATCTGAGGCGCTCTCTATGAGAAGATATAAACTTCTTCTAGCCCTTGCCATTTTCCTTGCTCCCGCCGTTCTCTCTTCCGGTGAATCGCCTCGTCGAGCGGGCCAACAGCTCATTGAGCAGAATCAGGCCGCTCAGGGGAACTTCGTGAATCAACTCCAGCCACTTCGTTACAATCAGCATCCTGCATTCGCGGGAAGTTCGCAATTTCGGAGACGGGTCGTTGGTCCCCCGGATGAAGCGATTCCCAACGCACTGGGCAACGGGATTGCCAGTGACTATTTTTGCAGCGGGGAGGATGAGGCGTATGCCTACTCCCGGCATAATCAGCTGAGGAGGCTTCGGAGTTATGCGGCCTCCGGGACCTACAACTCGATCCTTCAGGAGGATACCTGTCGGACCTTGGGGGGTTGTGGAGAGATCGAACCGGACAATAAATGTTTTATCTTCAGTCTTCCGACCCATGCGACAAATTGCCATCCATTAGGCCGGAAAAGGGTTTGGGATCGTACCCTCTATGAGAATCTGGGGGACACCTCTGCGACCGCTCCCCGGAATGCGAGTCACGAGAGCTGGCAGGGGAGAAATTATGTGCAGGATCAATACGGTTTTCTCTTTGGAAGATATTTGATCAATCAGGTCAGTTGTCCCGCTCCCGAGGCGAGCACTAGCCCTGTTGCCCCGCTGATGGAAGTCACGATCCCTATTTACTCGAATACACAATACACACCTTTAGGATATTCACGTCCTTTTATGGACATTCCTTACAGCCTCAACCACCTGAAGTGGGGTTTTACCTGTGGGATCCTGTCGCAGAGAGAGGCGTATCATCAGAAGAACCGCTTATTCAGGACATTCTGGGGCGGGTACACGGCAGGGGATGGGGATCCGATGGATAATGAGCACAAAGACCACTACAAGACCCTGCTCGCCATGGCGAACAATCGGCTTTGCAAAAAAGTGGGTGAGGGGACCTTTGGTAATTTCAACTACGCCTATCCAACTACCCGGATGAACGAGATGAAAGGGATAGTTGTCCCGGTTTGTCAGATTCTGAGAGAGATGATCGATCGGATTCCTGGGGATTGTGGAGATCAGGGGTGTAGCACACTTAGGTTTTGGGCGAACGCCCTTCAGGGAAAGAGTGTCGATCTGCGGAAGGGGGGGACCGCCAACGGGACTTTTATCGAGTTTCGTCCAGAGCAGGAGGCGATCTTCCTTGAGTCTCCAGTCTATAACGACTGTCTCAGCAAGAGGGCCTCGAACTCCAGTCCTACGTACAATATCTCGGGGCCGATTGGTGGGCGGTGTTATCGTCCCTCGTATGCACAGTGGTCTGGAGGAGGACTTTTTGAGAACGAGTTTGATTCGACGAGAGGTTTTAATCTTCAATACGCGGGGAGCGGCTCAAGTCGAACAGTTAATTATCTTCCCGGTGGGTTGGTCTCAGCAAAGGGCTACAGCCCGATCGTGATCGCTCGTCTCGCCCATGAATTGATCCATGCCTGGTACCTTGAGGAGAAGGGGAAGACGCTCGACGGCTGGCCCGCCTCTCCGGAGGCTATTAACGAGGAGCAGATTGCCGTCTTGGGTCAGGCGTTGATCTATTACTATCTGTGTGATTTGGGTTTTTGCCCAAAATCATTTGCGATGGAGAAAAGGGAGTTTGTCCGTGGGCATACGGCAAGCGATGGGGCTATCCGTGGATTTCGGTTCCTCTACGCGAATGAATGTCGGGGGTATGAGGGGATCTTTCTCGGTCCATTTTGCAATAATATGTTTACGATGGCGCATTTTCTGATTAGCGCACCGGCCCGGGAAAATCGCCATGAGCCGGAAATTGCACGGATGCTCGCCCTATGGCATGCGAATGCCCCGACCCTCGAGCCTCCAGCCTTTCGGACTGTCGGAAATACAGTAGCCTGGGTGAATGGGGTACAGGTGGTACAAGTCGAAGAAGGGCCGTTTGCCTACCTGCCGATGCATGGACCGACGAGCGGCTCCTCAAATATCTGGCAACAGAATCAACAAACGACTCAAATCCAACAGGCCCAACCAATGCAAACGAATCCCCCCGGATCGATGTCGGATGATCCCTTTCCTCCGGGACAAGGGAGCGGCAAGGAGAAAGGAAAAGGAGGGAAAGGGAAGTGAAGAGACTCCTCGCCATTTTTCTCGTCTTTTTGATCACGGGGATCTCTTCTTCCTCCTGGGCGATCGATTGGGAGAGAATTGCCAGGCAGGCACGCGAACAGCTTGGGGCGATGGCAGAGCTTCCGCCGTCGACGCCGGATGGTTGTCGGCAAGAAGAGGTGCATGGGACATTACCGGACGGTATCGATCGCTCTGACTGTGATCGGTACATCTGTGGAGGTAATTTTTGGGGTGATTCGGCGGTTGATACCTGTTGCGATGGTGAGTCAACTGCCCACGGTGAAGGGGGGTATCAGGCGACCTATGAGCGTTGCTATATCCGCCATCCGACCCGGCCGAACTCATCAGAGCCTTGGACTGAGGTAGAACTGCCGATCGGTGCGTCGACTGAATCAACCGGGTCAGATGATGGTTCATTTCTGTTGGAACTCGACGAGCTGCTGATGCCACTCCTGATATCGAACGCCTATGCGATATCGGATGAGATGCTCTCCTACCAATCCGATGAAGATTCGATACCTGCAGATTCCATTTCACCCTGGACGGTTGAAGAAAGGGCTGCTGCTGCGAGCGTCCTCATCAATATTGCAAGCCAAATGGAGTATGCCTACAACAATAACCTGGACGAAGAGATCGGTTCCTCAGGGTCGGATTGGCGTCGATACTCTGATCTTGCCCGTGCGGTAGCGATATGGGGTGGAGATGCTTTGTTGCGTACAAGGGGTGGGGATTATTGCCCGTCGGACCTCCCGGCTTGTTGTTTTGATACCGACGACCTGCGT
This sequence comes from uncultured Pseudomonadota bacterium, assembly GCA_964460495.1. GTDB lineage: Bacteria > UBA10199 > UBA10199 > JACPAL01 > JACPAL01 > CAYWRF01. Next base: position 3,253 of record CAYWRF010000138.1, read on the forward strand.
GTCAACTGGATTGATGTGACGAGGTCTTTCCTCGAAAACGGGGTGGAGGAGGTGCCGGATGAACTGGTCGAGGCTCTCTTCAGTAGCGCGACCGTTGTGACATTGACCCGCGCGGCAGCTTCCCTTTTGATGCGCAGCCATCCGTTGACGGCGGTTCTTTATCATCTTGCTGTTCATCTGACCGCTGAGCACGCAGTGCATGCCGGAGTGAATGTGGGGAGCATGTATTTGAGCGTCAATGTGCCGTCTCTTTACAGGATCAATCAGCACCCCGACGCGATCGGCGTGGCGACGATGCACCTCGGTATGGGGCTTGCCTATTTCATGTTTGATCAGTCGATCCCCCTCTTCTCCTCGGCGCGCAGCGATCTTTTCGACAGCGACCAGCCGATCAACTATGGAAATGACACCACTGCGGTGATCGTCGGATCGATCCTGCATCACTTCCTTCCGGAACCAGATCGTCTCATGACGGATCAGCTCGCTGACACAAGCGTTTTTTCAAATCTTTTTAATGCCCTTCGGTCTGACGACAGCGGGAGGTTAGCTCGTCTGCTGATCGGACAGGAGTTAGGAGGCCCCCAGCTTGCCGCTGGTCTTCCGCTGAGGCTGCGGGCCCGGATGGTAGGTTCCATGTTATCGGCGGCCGTTACGGTCGAGAATTATTTTACCCAAGCCGGGGGATTATATGCCTTCCTCGGCACGCTTGCGGAGAGCTGTAGTTTTAATGGATGTGGCGTTTCTGACTCAACCCATCCGGACAATCAGCATAATGTGGTCGACAGCCCTTCCTGCGAAGCGGAGTGCGAGAATTCGGAAGACCCCGCCTGTCAGGCCCCCGACTGCGCAGCCGATCCGGAGGCATGTGAAGAAGAGCCGGAAAATCCAGGTGCTAGTTCGGAAGATCCCTCCCGGGTTCCAGATTGCGTTACCTACTATGATGAGCGGATCCTTGAAGGGGAGAGTGTCGCCCAGAGTTGTTACCGGAGTTGCTGGACCAATCTGCCTGGTTCGAATGTCCTATGTGACTCGATCAAAACAGACGATTTGGAGAGTGGTTGTTCACTCTCCGGAGCATCGACTGCTTGCAC
>CAYWRF010000139.1:0-4265 GCA_964460495.1 uncultured Pseudomonadota bacterium
ACACTCAAGAGCGCCCGTCGAATCTTTGGCATAAACTCCTGTTTTTCTACATGAATCTGTACTTTTAGCAAGCACCATTTGGCCGTACCCTCCTGAACCCAGTCTATGGCCCCTTCATTGCATATTTATGGCTCCATGAATAACATTACAAGACTCGTCATCACCGCCCTCCTGATAACCTTGGCCCAGCCGGTTATCGCCGGCCCCAAAAAGGGGAAAATAGTCGCCTCAATCAACAAGATCCCGATCAGGAAAGATAAGAAATCAAAGTCATCGGCCCCCAGGATTGGCATGGGCTCCTGCTGGGAGAATGCGTTGAACGATGCCCTTTCCGGTCTCCGGCTGGAACCTGTAACCTCTCTCAGAAAAGACCCCCGTTGTGACGTGCGACCGATCAAAGAGAGACTCTTTCATAAGATCACTGGGAATTACCTTAGAAGGGACGAATTTGGAGCCTCAGCGAACACAATTCGGCTTTCAAGGGGTCTCCAATGCATCGACCGAACCGCCTTGAACGATCTTGACCGCCGATTGGCCGGCTATATCAGGAGACTCTCCGCATCGAATGAATCTTCCTGCCGTGAAGGGCTTGCGGGAATTGCCAACGCTGCGATCCTTGTGATCGACCTGTTTCCGAACGTCCGCGAGAGCGCCTTGCAGAGACAATTTCAACTCTCAAGATCGGCAATCGTACAGGAACTGACGGTCCGCTCGAGTGGGGAGTCCGGCCTTTGGTGTGATGATCACCTCGGTTCGGTCCGCCAATATCGCCGTTCAAGTGGAAAATTCAGGATCGATCCGCTGGCCCGGATGGTCAAAACTTACGCCGATGACAACTCCGCCCTTGGGACAGGGGTCTGCCGTTGTTCGCAGATGATCGAAAACAACTTCCTGTGCGACAGGGATCTCCCTCCCTGCCTTCGGGAGATGATCTCGGCAGAGGGGGAAACCCCCCGCCCCGGGACTTCCGGAAGTCTATCCGGACTGACCGGTTCTTCATCCAGAGAGGGCAAATCGGCAGGTCTTCAGTCAGCCGGTGGAAGCACGGCAGGCCGCTATGGAGGGGCCGGTTGTGGTTCGTCAAATACCTGTACATCAGAAAACAACTCCGCCGGAGGATCGGGCGGAGGAGGGCACTCTTCCACCGGGAGGATGGGCGGTTCAGATCGGACAAGCATGATCCCAGGGGCACCCGGATTCATGGGGGGTCTCTCTTCAGGGACTGATCCGATGACATCCTTCCTCGGCCAGTTCTCGGAGTGGGATCTCCGAACGATGGCCTGCAACCAGCAACGGATGAGAAATTTTGCCGACGGTCTTTCAGGGGTTGTGTCAGCGGGACGCTGTGATGCGAGGACGATGATCGCCTCCGCAACTACGGTCGGTCGTGCCCTCGGCAGCTATCAATCACGCCGGCAGGATGAGATGAGTTGCTATTTTGAGGCGGCCGCACGAGATCGACAACGCCGATATGAGGTCCGTGATGGATCGCAGGTCTTCATGAACCGGTCCTGCGGAGAGATGGATGGAGGCGGGAACAATCCAGCCCCCCAACCAAGCCGACCGGCCAACCCGGATGAGAAAAAGGGAAACAAGAAGACCGCCGAGACCGCCGCCGAGAGGATGCGCCGCGAAAATTCGACGGAGTACAATAATCTCTTGAGGGCCGCGGCCCTCAAACGGCAAGGTCTGCCGCAGAATACGACCGGCCCGGTTGAGGCGACGGAGGAAGATCGCCAGACTGTGGACAGGGCGATCGACCGGGCCGCGGAGCTCGGTCGACAGGCGAATGTCTCCGATGTGCTTAACGATGAACAGGCGGCGACCACGTCCGGTCCTGCAGGGAATCCGAACCGTATCACTGTTGACTCGAACCGCGTAGGAGACGTCAATACCATGGAGCACGAGATGTTCCATGCCGCGATGCGTTTTATCACAGGGAGCAGTGATGCCGTGCGAGATCATCGCATGATGCCGGACCGGATCCGCGGCGCCAACGGGACGATCCCCTGCCCCGATTGCCCCGACAACTGCTCGGTCCAGGACGAACTCGTTAACGACATGGCACAGTGCTTTTTCCAGTCGGATCAGGAACAGCAGCGTGAATTTGCTCAAAATTCCTGCGGCAACCCGGAAAACCCGATCGGTTGTGAATCGACGCCGGACCCGAACAGCCCCCAGGGAGACCCGCTTCTTGAGGCAGCGCTCTCCGCCTGCATGCATAGCGGTCAGCCGGACGACATGACCGACTACAACGGGCCCGGCGGCGCGATCGATAGTTGTATGTATGAAGGCGATCCCAGCTGCCCTGTCATGTACACGGGGGGTATGCGGACTAACTTCAATGGTCCTGCCGGTTACACCGACCCTGATCCCGAGTCGTCTTCCAACCCCTGCCCGGACGGAGGGGTTCCCGTGTTCGGCCTGAACGGTCTCCGTTGCGACCCGCCGCGAGACCTCGGAAACCCGCGACCCGGTCCGGGCCCGGACCCGATGATCGGCATCGGCGGCGGGGACGATCCGGAACCGCTCCCGACAAATCCTCCCGCGCCGGCGCCCGATGAGCCCCCGTCGCCCGACCCCGTGGACTACCGGAATTTCCAGGATTGGTACCGAACCGGCGACCTGCGGCAGGCCGACGACAGCCGAACTCAGGTTCGGTGGAACATCGACCTCGACGATGATGATGATGACAACGAGCAACCCGGATTCGGTAGCAACCAATCCGACTAGGGGACGATACCGGCCATGTCTAAAATGAAAACCGCCTCCAACGTGATCCTGAGATTTGACCGGACAGACACCGCCACAGTCCGTCTCCTGAGGGATTTGGGTTTTTCAAGGCGGGAGATCCGCGACGGGCGTCTCACGGAGACGGAGTTCCAACGGAGGGACCTCAACCCCGAGGCCCTCCTTTCACTGGCCCGACTCGACAACTCCTATGAGGCGGAACGGTTCCGGCCGAGGGAGAGTCGCTTGAGCTCCGGGACAACCCACCTTTTACCGCGAGAGTCCCAAAAAGGGAGAAAGATACTGAAAAAAACAGGACTCGCCCGTTTTCGGGAGCTGACCTCCGTAAAATCCTGCTGGAGAGGCGATCTGGTCCGCCTCTTTAGGGACCAGATCCTCAAGGATAAGAGGGTTATCCAGCGGTTTGATAAACCGCTCAGAGACCCGGCGCTTGCGCATGTGAGTCGATGCCCGTCACATACCCTCCCCTTTGACTTCGAGGAAAGAATCTTTTTCCCCCTCGATCTTTACGATGACCCCAATGCCGAGGTGATTCAGAGCGCGGCCAACTCTGTCTGGACGATTGCGGATGGACCTGAAGAAAAGGACCGGTCCGGATCAGCGGTTCGCATCGGCCCGGCTCTCTATGTAACCGCAAACCACCAGTTGCTGGATGAAAGTTGCGAGGAACGGATAGACGACCTGCATCTCCGCTTTGGAGCGGCGGCACTCAATATGGAGCCGTTGCCTGCACCACGAGGAGAGGATGTGAGACTCCTCAGGGTCACAGAGGTTCCCGGAACCTTTCTCCCCATCGCACAGGAATTGCCCAAGGTAGGGGATATTGTCTATTCGGTCGGATACCCGAACCTTAAGGATGGACAGGAAAAGCGACGACTCCTTTCCGTAGGAACGGTCGTCAGTGTCTCCGGAAACAGAATCGAGCATACCGCCCTGACCTTTAAAGGTTCGAGTGGCGGGGCCCTTTTGAATGCGAGGGGAGAACTCATCGGGATTAACACACAAGGAAGGCCCAGAGACAGTAAGGGTCGGGAGTTTGGACCAGGCGATCTCTCCCGTTGGCATTATACCGGCGGCGTCGCCGAATCAGTCGTCCCGATGCGGGAGGCGATCCTTCAACTCAACGGTTCACGCCGGTAACCATCGTTTTAAGAATTTTGTTGACTAACCATAAATATTCTAGGAATATTTATGGCACATGGAATACATCCGGCGATCCATTGAGGGAACCCTTCGTCATCACCTCGAACGTGGCAAGAGCCTTCTCCTCCTCGGACCACGACAAACCGGCAAATCGACCCTCCTCTCCCGAATCGAATCGACCCGTGAAATTTCCTTTGTTCAAACGGACATTCGGCAGCGATACGAAAAAGATCCCTCTCTCCTCTCAAAAGAAGTCAAGGCAATGAAAAAAGAGAAACCTTTAATCATCATTGATGAGGTTCAAAGGGTTCCTCAGATCATGGATGAGGTACAGGCCTTGATCGATCAGGGAATTTCTCAATTTATCCTCA
>CAYWRF010000140.1:0-4234 GCA_964460495.1 uncultured Pseudomonadota bacterium
AGAAGCAGACCCTCGGCTGTTCCCGAGGCGTTGATCGCAGAGAGATTCAGGATGTCCCCGTCGGCAAAGGTAAGGATCGCTGCCAGATCGGATGCGGTGATCGTGTTATCGGTGATCTCACCTGTCTCGATCGTCCCGCCGAGGCCGATGTTGGCGTCCGGGATAATCCCTGCGCCGGCAGGGATGTTCGCAAGGCTCGTCAAAGCGGCGCCGCTCACCTTTCCAGCGGTGGAGATGGTTGCGAGCTTTGAATCGGAGATCGACGCGCTCCCGCTGATGTCCCCGTCAACGATTGTCCCGTCCGTGATCTCGGACGAATCGATCGATGTCCCCAACCGCGACACATTGGCCGGGAGGGCGGCATCCGCAACGGAGCCGGAGGCGCCGACTGTGAGCGTGTCACTGATTCGCGCATCGGCAAGTTCGCCCGATGCGATATCCCCTGCCGCGTGCGTATGGGTAATGGCGGCGGCCCCAACATCGCCCGGCACGGCACCTGTTTTGTCAACCTTGGTCCAGGCGATTGCCGCCGAGGCGTTGATATCGGCATTCACGATCGTCCCGTCGGTGATCCCGGCGGAGGAGAGCCCGGTGATCGTCGGGCCGACCCAGACCCCCTGGTCATCGATGACCTCCCCAAAACCGTCGATCACAACGCGGGGCAGCGTGATTTCGTCATCGACAGACAAGGCGGTCATCGCAACCTCCGCAATCCGGGAGAACGGCACCGAGGAGACGCGGGTGCGCGGCCTCAGCTCTTCATCATCCTCTACCGCAATACCAAGATAGACATCCTCCGCCGTCTCCATCAACCCGTCGGGGAGGGGCGACTCATTCCCCAGGGCGACCGCATAGAACCCGCCGGTAAAACTGACTGTCAGCGTCTCTTCCCAAAGCCACGCCTCATCCTCCTCGGTGGTATAGAGCCGGAACCTCATGTCGTGGAACCCCTCCACAGGCGTCCTGTCGACAGAGAGCAGGAAACCCTGCTGGTGCAAGGTATCCCGGGTCCCGGCGAAAAGCGCCGGCGAGGCAAGGATCAAAAGGATAAAGACAAGAAATTTCCTCATGGTTTACCTGTCGGCAGTATCTCTGACGGATTCAACCCCGAGGCGCCTGAAAAGGTATCACTCTGGGAATCAGGGTCCGATGAAACAAGGGCCGAGGGATCGCTCATATGGATGTATCTCTCGCTCCGGGCGATCCCGCCCCACGATCCGAAGCCGGAGACATTTTGCGTGAGGGCGACAATGCCGGTCGTCGACCCCTGCCCCTCTTCCTCGGCAGATCCCCCCTCTTCTGTGGAATCGGCAAGACCGCCCCGTTCAACCCTCATGAAGCGACAACCGCTCCCGCCGACAAAAAACACCAGAAGCAGGGAGAGAGAGAGACAGATTTCCTTTGTTTTCTTGTTTCCCATGCCCTATTGCCCCAGTGGTCGTCCCATCAAGACAGAAGTTGCTGCCTTGTTTGCGATTCTACCCCTTTTAACACAACGGGTCAAAGTCGATTTATCGTCCAACATGGCGCCCCTCCCCTTGCCCCTTCATGATTCGAATAAAGACGCATAATTTGTACCATCCTTAAATAAATAAAGACTTGTCATTTCAATAGGATAGAAAATTGACCCCCTTGAAAATTTCTCAAATTGATACGGTTTATCATTTTGAGAATTTTTCGGTGTTAGGCAGGCTGTTTGGCCGATCTGGATTTCATCTGTTGACGAAGACGAACGGCGTGTAAGATAAGAAAAAAAACCGGCGCGGTAGCAAAGTGGTAATGCAGAGGTCTGCAAAACCTCTATACGGGGGTTCGATTCCCCCCCGCGCCTTACCGAGTGCCCGGGTGGCGGAACTGGTAGACGCATGGGACTTAAAATCCCAAGGGCCGAAAGGTCCGTGCTGGTTCGAATCCGGCCCCGGGCATCCACCTTCGCACAAGGCTAATGCTTCCCCGATCCCCTCGAGGTCGTTCGTCCCACCCCCCCCTTGAGACTCGAGCTCCTGCATATGACCATTCTTCTGTCGATCCCCGGAGATCGTCTCCCCAAAATCCTTAAGCGCTTCCGCCGTGTCTGCAAAACCGACCTCTCCGTACTCCATCCGGAGCTGTTCCATGATATGCTCAAAAAGCGCCATCGCCTCTAGGGCCCGCTGTTGGGTCTCGTTATTCTTCATCGACCCCGATTGATCGAGGACCAATACAAACCGGCGGGAGCGCCTTGTCGGGAACCGTTTTCTTAAGAAAAGTTTGAAATCATCCTGACAGGGGGGTCCCGGAGACCGGATATGGGGACCACCCTCCCCTGGGGATCCTCAGATCGGTCATGACTCTCCTATAAACTCAAGCAATTTCAGTAGGATAGGCTCTGTCATTTAATGGGCCTTTTCCCGCCAAAATCGCTCCCTGTAAACAGTGCAAGGGGCAAGCCAGAACAGGGGACTCAAAACGGCAATTGCTTCTATCAACAGAACCGCTATATGTCACCAGCCCCTGCAGGGGCTTCCGATGAAAGAACAAATACTTGATCTTGACCTGAAAAAGATCCTTCAGACCTCCCTCAAGAACGGTGGAGACTACGCCGACCTTTACGCAGAGGATACGGAAAGCCTGCAGATGATTGCGGAGGAGAGGCGTCTCGAAAAGATCAATCCCTCTCTCGATGCCGGCGTCGGCCTCCGCGTGATCTCAAAGGGAAAGACCGTCTACGGCTTTACCAATGAGATGACCGAAAAATCGCTCCTCTCCCTCGCAGGACAGATCTCAGAGGCGGTCAGGGACTCGCTCCGGGGGGGAGAAAAAAGCGACAGGACAATCCGGCTTTCACCGGTCAAATCGCCGATCCCCCCTTCCATCAAAAAACCGCCCGGGGATTTTCCCCTGCTGAAAAAGAAGGAGCTGGTCCGGCGCGCCGAGGAGAAGGGGTGGCAGTTCTCACCGAAGATCGCCCAGGTCAAGGTCCTCTATGCCGATATCGTGAAGAGGCTCGTGATGGCCAATTCCCTGGGCGAGCTCTCGGAAGACACCCGCGTCTATACCCTCTTTTATGTTCAATCGGTCGCCCGCGAAAACGGCCAGATGCAAACCGGCTATCACCCGGTTGGTGGGCTGATCGGCCTTGAGCTCTTTGAAGAAGAGTCGCCAGAAAAGGTTGCGGAAAAATCATGCGAGCAGGCGCTGAGGATGTTGTCTGCGCGAAAGGCCCCTGTTGGAACGATGCCGGTTGTCCTCTCCTCCGATGCCGGCGGCACGATGATCCATGAGGCGGTCGGTCACGGGCTCGAAGCAGACCTCGCCTCCGAGGGCCTCTCCGTCTACCATAAAAAGATCGGCGAAAAAATCGCAAGTGAAAAGATCACCGTGGTCGATGACGCCACACTGCCAACCAAGCGCGGTTCTTTTGTCTTCGATGACGAAGGAATCCCTGCCGAGCGGACCCTGCTGATCGACAAGGGAGTTCTCAAAAACTACATGTACGATCGCCGGATGGCGATGAAGGATGATACGCGACCGACCGGGAACGGAAGGCGGGAGTCGTACCGTTTTCGTCCGATCTGCCGGATGACCAACACGATGATCCTGCCGGGGACCGACGACCCGCAGGCGATCGTCCGTTCCACGGAGCGGGGACTCTTCGTCCGAAAGATGGGGGGGGGACAGGTGAACACCGTGAATGGCGATTTTGTATTCGAGGTCAGTGAGGCCTATTTGATTGAAAAGGGAAAGATTGGAGACCCTGTCCGTGGCGCGGTCTTGACCGGCAACGGACCGAGGGTGCTTCAGACGATCGACAAGATCGGGAGTGACTTGGGCTTCGGGATCGGGACCTGCGGCAAGGATGGCCAGGGGGTGCCGGTTGGTGACGCCCAGCCGACGATCCGGATACCCGAGCTGGTGGTTGGCGGGAGTTCATGATCAAAAAAACATCGAGGCGCCGCCCAAAATTGCCGCCTCGTCGCCCAACTCTGCCTTGAGAATCTGGATCCTCTCCGCCGTCTCCGGATAGGTCCGCTGGGCCATCTCCTCCCTCGCCGGCCCGATGAAAAAATCCCATGAGTCGCTCACCCCACCCCCGAGGATCATCGTCTCGATCCCGGTGATGTTGACGAGCGAGGCGATCCCGATACCGAGGTAATAACCCATCCTTCGCAGAACCGAGTGGGCAAAGATCTCCCCCTCTCGCGCCGCCTCGTAGATCCGGCGGGCGTGATCGATCCCGACGATCTCGTCCACC
>CAYWRF010000141.1:0-4177 GCA_964460495.1 uncultured Pseudomonadota bacterium
AGGCAGAGGCTGATCGACAACACCGGCCGCCTCGCCGAACAGATCAGGGTCGAAGGGGAAAGGATCATGGAGCAGGAGGTCCAGAAGACACAGGAATTGTTGAAACGGGAACTCGCGGAACTCTCGATTGAGGTCGCCGGACGACTTCTCAAGGAAAAAATTCAGGAGGAGGATCAGAGGAGGCTTGAGAAGGGGTTTCTGGAGCAACTGGAGGGACGCCCATGATTTCCGGTTCCCTCCCCCGACGTTATGCCCGCGCCCTCTTCCTTCTTGCCGAAGAAGAGGGGAAGGTCGAGGAGATCGGTCGTGAGCTTTCATCCGCTGCGAAGGAAATGACCGCGGTCCCTGAAGGTCTCATGGCGCTCGGCAATCGCTCCTTTCCCCTGGAGGAGAGGATCCTGGCGGTGACCGAGCTCGCCTCGAGAGGGATGCCTCTCACCAAAAACTTTCTCCTCCTTCTCACGGAAAAGGGGAGGATTCATCTGATCGGAGATATCGCCAGGGAATTCCGCGAAATGGAGGATAAAATGCAGGGGGTTGTGAGGGTAGAGGTGATCACCCCCGAGAAACCGGGCGAACCGCTTCTCCGGAAGACGGAGCAGCAGCTCTCTCAAAAACTCAACAAGAGGGTGATCGCAACCGGCGGAGAAGACAGGAACCTGATGGGAGGAGTCGTCATCAAGGCGGGGCATACAGTCTACGACGGCTCGGTCAGGCGGGCGCTTGAAAGAATCCGGGAAAGAATGGCCGCATTGTAAGATATTTTTTTGGAGGAGATTATGGAGATCAGGGCAGAGGAGATCAGCAGTATCATCAAGAGGCAGATCAAGGATTACGGAAAGGCGGTGGAGGTCTCCGAGACCGGCACCGTTCTGTCTGTCGGAGACGGGATCGCTAGGATCTACGGGCTCCAGAAGACGATGGCAGGGGAACTGGTCGAGTTCAAGAAGGGGATCCGCGGGATTGTCCTGAATCTTGAGGAGGACAATGTCGGGGTCGCGATCATGGGGCATGATGTCGAGATCCGGGAAGGGGATACGGTCCGGAGGACCGGAAAGATCGCAGAGGTCCCGGCCGGAAAGGGGTTGGTCGGCCGCGTCGTCAATGCCTTGGGAGAACCGGTGGATGGGCTTGGACCGATCGTCGCCAAGGAGACCCGAAAGATCGAGATCAAGGCGCCCGGGATCGTCTTCAGACAACCGGTCCGCGAGCCTTTGCAAACCGGGATCAAGGCGATCGACTCGATGATCCCGATCGGCCGTGGTCAACGCGAGCTGATCATCGGAGACCGGCAGACAGGGAAGACGGCAATCGCGCTCGACACGATCATCAACCAGAAAGGGCAGGGGGTCTTCTGTTTTTATGTCGCGATCGGGCAGAAGCAATCAACCGTTGCTCTGGTGGTCGATCGCCTGAAAAAATTCGGCGCGATGGAGTACACCACGGTCATCGCCGCCAACGCCTCGGAACCGGCCCCGCTCCAGTTTATCGCCCCGTATGCCGGCTGCGCGATGGCGGAGTTTTTCCGGGACAACGGCCAGCATGCGTTGGTCATCTACGACGATCTCTCCAAACATGCAGTCGCCTATCGGCAGCTCTCGTTGATCCTCCGACGTCCGCCGGGACGTGAGGCGTTCCCGGGGGATGTCTTCTATCTCCATTCAAGGCTCCTCGAGCGGGCCGCCAAGATGTCGGATGATAAAGGAGGGGGATCGTTGACCGCCCTGCCGATTATTGAGACGCAGGCGGGGGATGTCTCCGCCTACATCCCGACCAATGTGATCTCGATCACCGATGGCCAGATCTATCTGGAAACCGACCTTTTCTACTCCGGCGTCCGGCCGGCGGTGAATGTCGGCCTTTCCGTCTCCCGTGTCGGTGGCAATGCCCAGATCAAGGCGATGAAGCAGGTTGCCGGGACGCTCCGTCTGGAGCTGGCCCAGTATCGTGAGCTTGCCGCCTTTGCCCAGTTTGGAAGCGACCTCGACCGCGCAACACAGTCCCAGCTCGCCCGGGGGGAGCGTCTCGTGGAGGTGCTGAAGCAGGGGCAGTACGAGCCGATGCCTGTCGCCCGGCAGATCCTGCAGGTCTTTGCGGCGACGAACGGATATGTCGACGAGCTTCCTGTTGCGAAGGTGAAACGGTATGTTGAAGAATTGGGCGTTTTCATGGAGTCGAAACACCCGGAGCTGGAGAGGGAGATCGGGCAGAAGAAGACGCTCGATGACGACTTGAAACAAAAGGTGAGAAAGGCCCTCGAGGAGTTCCGGGGTCTGTTCGCCGCTTAAACGGATATGGCTACACTCAAGTCGATACGAAAGAGGATCGCCTCGGTTCGAAACACGCAAAAGATCACGAAGGCGATGAAGATGGTCTCGGCCGCCAAGCTCCGACGGGCCCAGAATCGATTGATTCAGGCGAGGCCGTATGCGGAAAGGGTCGAGGGGCTCCTCCGGTCTGTCGCGACGCTCGCCGGTTCGCATCCCTTCTTTGCGACCCGCGAGCCGGCGACAAAGGCCGAATTCCTGATCCTCACCTCGGATCGGGGCCTCTGCGGCGGGTTTAACGGGAACCTGCTTCGAAGGATCGAGAATTTTCTTCAGGAATCAGGCACGACCACTCCGGAGGTTCGTGTCCGGTTGATCGGGAAAAAGGGGAGGGACTTTTTCAAGGCGCACCATCGGGAGCCGCTTGCCGTTGAGACCGGGATCTATGAAAAATTCACCTTTGCCCAGGCGGCCGAAAAGACCGAGGCGATCCTCCACGACTACCGGGAGGGGCGGTTCGATCATTTCTACCTGGTCTACAACCGTTTCAAGTCGGCTATCTCCCAGGAGATCCGGATTGACAGGATCCTGCCGATCGAGCCTCAGAAATCGGATCATTATCTCCCGGAGTACCTCTATGAACCGGATCGGGATCTCCTGATCGATTCCCTCGTCAAGAAGGGGCTTGCGGCCCTTCTTTATCGTGCGGTTCTGGAGTCGACGGCGGCGGAGTTCGGGGCGAGAATGGCGGCGATGGAGAGTGCCACCAATAACTGTACCGACATGATCTATCGCCTGACCCTCCAGTTGAACCGGGCGCGTCAGGCGGCAATCACCCGGGAGCTAATGGACATAGTTAATGGGGCTGAGGCATTGAAATAACAGAAAGGAAAGTCTATGAGAATGATTCAAGGAGAACTTATGGAAAAGAAAGAGCTCCCCAAAGGGCAGGTTACGCAGGTTATCGGCCCGGTGGTCGATGTCCAGTTCCCGGTCACCGATCTCCCGGAGGTCTACACGGCGCTTCGTGTCTCGAACCCCTCAATCAACGACCGTCCCTGGAATCTGGTCCTGGAGGTGGCGCAGCATCTGGGAGAGAGCACCGTTCGAACGATCGCGATGGATGCGACAGAGGGGCTCGTGCGGGGGGCCGAGGTCCAGAACACGGGGGAGGGGATCGTGGTGCCGGTCGGGCGTGAGGTCCTCGGGCGGATCATGAATGTCGTCGGCGAACCGGTTGATGAGATCGGCAAGATCGTCACCAAAAAGAGATACCCGATCCACCGGCCGCCACCGACATTTCTGGAGCAAAAGACGGCGACGGAGGTCTTTGAGACCGGTATCAAGGTGGTCGATCTCCTCGCACCCTATGCCAAGGGGGGAAAGATCGGCCTCTTCGGCGGCGCCGGCGTCGGCAAGACGGTCGTCATTATGGAGCTGATCCACAATGTGGGGATGGAGCATGGCGGTTTCTCTGTCTTTGGAGGGGTCGGGGAGCGGACCCGTGAGGGGAACGACCTTTGGCGGGAAATGAAGGAATCAGGCGTCCTCTCGAAGGCGGCATTGGTCTACGGGCAGATGAATGAGCCACCGGGTGCCCGCGCGCGGGTGGGACTCACCGCCCTGACGGTCGCGGAGTATTTCCGTGATGAGGAGCGGCAGGATGTGCTCCTCTTCATCGACAACATCTTCCGATTCACACAGGCCGGCTCGGAGGTCTCGGCCCTGCTCGGCCGGATCCCCTCGGCGGTCGGTTATCAGCCGACCCTTTCGACCGACCTGGGCGAACTTCAGGAGCGGATCACCTCGACCACAAAGGGGTCGATCACCTCGGTGCAGGCGATCTATGTCCCGGCCGACGACCTGACCGATCCGGCCCCGGCCACCACCTTCGCCCATCTGGATGCGAC
>CAYWRF010000142.1:0-4055 GCA_964460495.1 uncultured Pseudomonadota bacterium
CGCCGATCAGCCATTCGACACCCAGCTTTTTCATCCCCCAGATGTTTGCGCGAAAGTTGATCTCGGATGGGGAGATCCGGTGCCCCTTGCCGTGTCGCGGGAGAAAAATGACCCTCTTTCCGTCCAGCTCCCCGACGAGGTAGGAGTCAGACGGGGGACCGAACGGGGTCTCCAGACGGACCTCCTCCAGGACCTTCAACCCGTCCATCTCGTAGAGGCCGCTCCCGCCAATGATGCCGATCGCTGGCTTAAGCATAGGGCGGGGGTTGTACTTTAACCCTCCTCCTTCGTCAAGATTTGCCGGTGCCTAGCAGTTTGTTGACAAACCATGTTTTCCCAGGATGTTGAGAAAGGCCCAGATGCAAGGCGCCCGCAAAGGCACGACTGAGGCGTACTTGCTGTACGCCGCAAGGAGGGCCTGCCGCGGGCAACGCAGCAGATGGGCCTTTGTCAACATCCTGTTAGGAAGGTGTGAGTGAACACAGCTGTCCGCAGGCGCCGTTCACATCCAGCCCTTTTGAGTAGCGGATGTTGACCTGAAAATGCCGGTCGGCAAGATAGTGGAAAAAGGCATCGATCTTTTCGGCGGCCGGTCTCTTATACGGCGAGGAGGGGTATTCGTTGTACGGGATCAGGTTGATCTTGCACGGGAGGTGTGAACCAATCTCGGCAACCCGCTTGGCATCGGCGAGGCTGTCGTTCACCCCCCCCATCATCACATATTCAAGCGTGACCCTCCGGCCCGGCTTCGTCCGCGTATAGTTCCGGCACGCCTCCAATACCCTCTTCAGCGGGTATTTCCGGGTGATCGGCATCAGGTCCAGTCGGCCTTCCTCTGTCGTCGCATTGAGGGAAAGGGCCAGTTTGACCCCCGGGTCGCTGACCCCCGGGTCGCTGACCCCCGCATCACTTCCAAACCTTTCAATCTCCGGGGCAAGACCGACTGTCGAGACGGTGATCTTCCGCCGCGAGATTCCTATTCCCTTCGGATCGGTCATGATTCGGAGGGAGGAGAGGACCGCCTCATAATTGTGAAGAGGTTCCCCCATCCCCATGAAGACGATGTTTGTGATCCTTGGGTCGCTGACCCTTTCGCCGTCAGCGAGTTCCCTCTGTGTCTCCAGGATCTGCGCCAGGATCTCCCCTTGTGTCAGATTCCGTAAAAGCTTCATCTCGGCGGTCCGGCAGAATTTGCATCCCATCGCACAACCGACCTGGCTGGAGACACAAAGTGTGAGGCGATTTTTCTGCGGCATAAGGACGCTCTCGACAGATTTTCCATCAGCCAGTCGAAAGAGATACTTGGTCGATCGATCGACCGTCGAGCGATGCCGCGCCTTCACCTCCAGCCGGCCGATCCTGAAATTTCCTGCGAGCAAGGCGCGGGTTTCCCGTGAAAGATTCGTCATCTCGTCAAAGGAGGCGACCCTCTTCTGGTAGAGCCACTGGAGTATCTGGCCCGAGAGGTATTGTTTCAGCCCCTGCGAGGCGATCCAACCCTCAAGGGCAGGGATCGAAAGGTCGAGGATGTTTGCCAGCATGGGAGGCCCATAACCCGGATACGACCGGGCTTTCAAGGCCCTTGAGTCATTGACCCTGGGTCACAAAAAAATTGTCCTCAAGATCGCCCGTGAGGAAGAGCTCCCGTCCGTCCGGGAGGCGATTCCACCCTTCGAGCTCCGAATCGTAAGAGTAACAGATATCCTCCACCCTCTCTCCCGACGGCAATTTCAGGAGGGTCAGGTGCCACTCGAATCCCGGGATCGTATGATCTCCATCCCGAACCAGCACAAGGTAGGGATCCTGCCAGGCCATCGACTGGATGAACTGGGGGCCGTCCGCGATCCGGTAGGCAAGGACACCCTCTTCCGCGGTCGACCCGGCCCCTTTCAAGCGTTCGACGTCATACAGCCGGATCTCGTTCACGTTTGGCCGGTCCTCCGGATCGGTATGATGCCGGGAAGAGGCGAGATAGGTCTTGCCTTCGATCCGGACATACTCGGCCCGGCAATAGGCATCGGGGTTAAACGGGTCCGGGATTGTGCGGAGATAGGCGTGATCGAGATTCCCCTCCTCACGGAAGAGCCCCCAGTCGATCTCATGAAAGGAGCCCAGACCGCCGATTAACGTTGGCTCGTCCGGAAAGAGATCGGGGCGTGTCATCCCGACCGGCTTCGGTATCAGAATCCTCTCTCCCACTGAGAATGTCCCCCGCCAGGTTTCTTGGAGATCCGAATCCAGTTCGAGGATCACCCCCCCGTTAAAAAGGAGGTAGATCCGGTCACCGATCACCTGAATCGCCTGTCCGGCATCACCGGTCGGAAAACTCAGAGGGTCGAAAAGCGCTCGATGGCAGCGCGGGGAGCGGTCTACCGGGGCGCGAAGTGGACCTTCTGTCCCCGGTTCCGTTCTCCCTTTAAGCGGGGCAAGGTAGAGCCCCTCGTAACCCCCGCAGGAGGCGATCCCGGAAAACAAAAGGAAGGCGAGAAACCAGCCCACGACCCCTGCATTCTATCACAAGTGAATATCAAAGAAGCATCAAACTTTGTGGAGACGGCGGGGGTCGAACCCGCGACCTCCTGCATGCCATGCAGGCGCTCTCCCAACTGAGCTACGTCCCCGGAAATCGCAATTTATCGCTGCTACTGCCGGAAATACGGGTTGGCCCCCTGCGAGTGATCCGAGACATCGACGACCCGCACGATCTCCGGGATCATCTCCTTGATCCTGACCTCGATCCCCTGCTTCAAAGTCACATCCACCATCCCGCAGCCGTGACACCCACCGCCAAACTGGAGGTAGACCACGTTCTCCTTTACGTCGACCAGCCGCGCCATCCCGCCGTGCGACGCAATCGCCGGATTGATCTCGTTATCAAGCACCTCCTGAACCCTCCGCAACTGGGGATTGGCCTGGCCCGACGGATCGGAACCGGGTGAATCAAGAGGCCGGGAAGGGGTCTCTACCTTGAAGCCGCTCGCAAAGCCTGTGTCGAGGAAATCGATCTTCGCCCCCTCCAGAAGATTCGCCGTCTTCTTGTCTGTAATCACCTTTAAGCCCCCGCTGTCAATCACCTGATCGGACGGGGACGAAACCTTGAACTCCTCAAGGGCAAACGAGAACTGCCCCCCTTTCGATTTCACACGCAGACCCCAAACGATCGGGTCTTTGTCCCCCAGGAAAAACCGGAACTTTTCACGCGCCTTTTCAGTGACCTCGATCATAAAATCCTCCTTTATGAAGATGCCTTCAGGCTAGATGGATTCAGCACAAAAATCAACCCCGGTTATTCCCGGTTATTCCCTCCCTTCTTTACGTGTCTCGATCGAGATCTTCTTCAACCCGGCCTGCGAGGCGAGGTCCATGACCCTAACAAGTTGTCCTGTCTTCGACCCCTCATCGGCCTGAAGGATCACACGCGGGGTCTCCTCCCTTCGGGCCAGCGCTCCCAGCCTCTCCTTCAGGGTCTCAATCGGGACCGGCTGATTGTTCAGAAAGACCGCCTCCTCCCTGGTAATCGTAATCACGACACTCTCTTCTTTTTCCAGCGAGGCCCCGGTCACCGCCTTCGGGAGATTCACCTTGAGCGACTGGAGGTGGCTGTACTGCGCCGTGATGATCACAAAGATCAGCAGATTGAACATCACATCCACAAGCGGGGTCATCTGGAACCCCTCCTCCATCACCCTCTTTCGGATTTGAAACGACATCGTTACTCCGTTCCGATCTGGTCGACGATCCGGAGGGCCGCTTCCTCCATCTCCAAAACCAGCCGGTCGATCCGGGCAGAGAGATAACGGTGGAAGATCGTTGCCGGGATCGCGACTGTGAGTCCCGCGATCGTCGTGTAGAGCGCCTTGTAAATTCCATCTGCAATCATCCCGATATTCGTCACCTCGCCGACCTCCGCGACCGTTGTGAAGAGCTGGACCATCCCGAGGACCGTTCCCAGAAACCCCAACATCGGGGCGACATGGATCGTCGTGTTCAGAAGGGACATATACTGGCCGAGGCGCTGGGCCTCCCGCTGTCCCACCTCCACCACCACCTCCTTG
>CAYWRF010000143.1:0-4040 GCA_964460495.1 uncultured Pseudomonadota bacterium
TGCCCCTGACGCCTGCACGCCGGTCACGACAATCCGCGGATTTGTCTCCTTGAGGGTCAAGGCGACACCGGAGAGTAACCCCCCGCCGCCGACAGGGACCACCACCTCCTCCACCTCCGGCATCCTTTCCAGGATCTCGAGGGCGACGGTCCCCTGTCCCGCGATCACCTCCTCATCATCAAAGGCCGGTATAAAGGTCTGCCGGTTTTTTCGGGAGAGATCGAGGGCGACCTCAAGCCCCTCTTCAAAGGAATTTCCCTCCTCCAGGACCGTCGCTCCATAGGCGCGTGTCTTTTCGAGTTTTACAATCGGCGCCCCGCGCGGCATCACAATCGTTACCGGGATCCCGACCAGACGGCCCGCCAGGGCGACCCCCTGCGCATGATTCCCCATCGAGGCGGCGATGATCCCCCTCTTTTCTTGGAGAGAGAGGACCTTGTTCAGGGCGCCGCGTATCTTGAACGAACCGGTTTGCTGCAGGGTCTCCAGCTTGGAGTAAAGGATCGTTCCTCCACAATCGAGCTCTGAGGAACGTTCAAGCGGCGTCAGGTAGACATGATTCTTCAGCCGCTCCCGAGCCCCTTTTATATCTTGAAGTGTCAGCATGACTTCATCATCTCCACAAATCTCCCAAACAAATAATTGGCATCGTGCGGTCCCGGTGAGGCCTCGGGATGGTATTGAACCGAAAAGACCGGCTCCTTTTTGAGGCGAAGCCCCTCGACCGTCTTGTCGTTCAGATTGATGTGGGTCAGCTCTGCCTTGTCCCTGAGTGAATCGGTATCGACCGCGAACCCGTGGTTCTGGGCGGTGATCTCGACCTTGCCTGTCGTGAGATCGAGGACCGGTTGATTGCCGCCGTGGTGCCCGAACCTCAATTTGTAGGTCTTGCCCTCAAGGGCCAGGCCAAGAAGCTGGTGTCCCAGACAGATCCCGAAGATCGGGACCTTCCCGATCAATCTTCTGATCGTATCAATCGCATAAACAACCGGCTCCGGATCGCCCGGACCATTGGAGAGGAAGACCCCATCCGGCCTCTCTCTGAGCACCTCCTCCGCCGGCGTTGAGGCGGGGACAACGGTGATATCACACCCGACCTCGACAAGATTGCGGAGGATGTTACGCTTGATTCCAAAATCATAGGCAATAACAGTAAAGTCGGATCTGTCTGACCTGTCGGACCGATCAGACAGGTCGGACAGACGAAAAAGCCCCTCTTTCCATTTGTACGGTTTCTTGCAGGTAACCTCCCGCACAAGGTCCCTCCCAACAAGTGAAGGGGCCTCCCGCACCTTTTTCAGGAGCCGCCGCTTGTCAAAATCGATCGTCGAGAGGATCCCCATCTTGGAGCCGTGGTCCCTCAGGTGTCGGGTCAGCGCCCTTGTGTCAATCCCCTGAATCGCCGGGATCCTGTTTTTTCGAAGATAGCTCCCCAGGTCGGATCTTGCCCGGAAATTCGATGGGAACGGGTTGTAATGCCTGACGATGAAACCCTCAACAAACGGCCTCCACGACTCGACATCCTCCCGGTTCACCCCGTAGTTGCCGATTTCGGGATAGGTCATCACCACCATCTGACCTTTATAAGAGGGATCGGTCAGGATCTCCTGATAGCCGGTCATGCTGGTGTTAAAGACCACCTCGCCGATCCCTTCGCCTGGATAGCCAAAAGACCAACCCTCGAAGGTGAGTCCATCTTCCAGGACAAGGAGGGCCGTCATGCGTCGTGCGTCATGCGTCGTGCGTCTGATCATAGACAACCTCTCCCCCCACAACCGTATACCGGACCTCCCCCTTCCCCTTCCAGCCGTTGAACGGGCAGTTCCTTGCCTTCGATCGGAACCGGCCTGAATCAATGACGACGGTTGCGTTGGGGTTAAAGAGGGTCAGGTCGGCATCTGCCTTGCCCGGCGCGAGATGCCCTTTGGAGGCAAGGCCGAGGACCCGGGCCGGCCCGGTCGAGAGGCGTTCCACAAGGAGTGGGACGGTGAAAAGATTCAGGCAGACAGGGAGCGCCGACTCCAGACCGATGATCCCGTTCGCCGCATTCGCAAACTCGACCTCTTTTTCAAACGAGGCGTGCGGGGCATGGTCGGTCGCAATCGCGTCGATCGTCCCATCCTTGAGCCCTTTGAGGAGCGCCTGCCGGTCCTCCTCGGACCGAAGGGGGGGCCTCACCTTCATGAAGCGATGGTAATCCCGGACCGATTCGTCCGTCAGCGTCAGGTGATGCGGTGTCACCTCGCAGGTGACGCGCATGCCACGCCTCTTGGCGGCGGCGACCAGCTCCAGACCGCCTCGAGTGGTGAGGTGGGCGACATGGAGCCTTGCCCCTGTCAGTTCGGCCAATGCGATATCCCGAGCGACGATTAATTCTTCGGCCGCATTCGGTGACCCCGGAAGCCCCAGCTCCGTCGCCACCGGCCCCTCGTTGATTGACGCCTCGCCGGAGAGGGTTTCATCTTCACAATGGGTCACGACGAGCAGGTCGAACCCCCTTGCATATTGGAGCGCCTTCCGCATCAGGGCGCTGTTCATCACGGTCCGGCCGTCATCGGAGATACCGACGATCCCCGCCTCCTTCATCTGACCGATCTCCGCCAACACCTGCCCCTCGAGCCCCTTTGAGATCGCACCCAGCGGGAGCACGTTCACCCTCCCCTCTCGCCTCGCCTTGTCACGGATGTAGGTTGTGATCACCGCATTGTCGTTGACCGGCTTCGTGTTCGCCATGCAAACAACTGTTGTAAACCCGCCTGCGGCAGCTGCCTCGGTCCCGGTCCGGATCGTCTCCTTGTGCCCGTAACCCGGCTCCCGGAGGTGCGTGTGGAGATCAATAAAACCGGGTGTGACCACGAGCCCCTTTGCATCGATCAAGGTGTCGGCCTTCTCTGTGAGCCTTGGCGCAATCCGCGCGATCCTTCCCCCCTTAATCAACAGGTCAAACCGCCCGTTTCTCTTTTGGGCCGGATCGACCAAGGTCCCATTTTTAATGAGCATCGAACTCATGAGTGACACCACAATCTTAGAACCGCCATCCGGACTGCGGTCGCATTCTCCACCTGTTTCAATATCACCGTTCTTGGCCCAACGCCCCCCACGTTGTCGGCGATCTCCGGATCGATCTCGACACCGCGGTTGATCGGCCCCGGATGCATGATCAGCGCCTCTTTCTTCAGGAGCGGCAGGCGGTCCTTCGTCAACCCGTAAAACCGTGTGTACTCCGACAGGCTTGGAAAATTAAGCGTCTCCTGTCTTTCCCTCTGGATCCGGAGGAGCATGATCACATCCGCATCCGGCAGATGGGCGTTAAGATCGGTTGAGACCGAGGCCCCAAGACGCTCGAGACCCGGAGGCAGCAAGGTTGCTGGGCCGATCGCCGTCACCTTCGCCCCCAGTTTTGAGAAACCGTAGATATTCGATCGGGCGACGCGGCTATAGGCCAGGTCCCCGACAATCAACACCTTGAGCCCCGCTATCTTTCCCAAAATTTCCCGCACGGTGAAGAGGTCGAGGAGCGCCTGTGTCGGGTGTTCGTGGGAGCCGTCCCCCGCGTTGATCACCCCCGCCTTCGTGTAATGGGCAACCAGTCCGGGGACGCCGCTCGCCGCATGACGAACGACGATCAGGTCCGGGTGCATCGCCTCCAGATTTTCCACCATATCCTTGAGACTCTCCCCCTTGGAGAGGGAGGAGGTCTGGGGACTCATGTTGATCACGTCGGCCGAGAGCCTCTTGGCAGCCAGTTCAAAGGAGGTCCGCGTCCGGGTCGATGGCTCAAAGAAGAGGTTGATGACGGTCTTGCCCCTTAATTCCTCGTTCCTTCGCCTTTCGCCCAGACGCTTCTTATAAAGGAGGGCCCGGTCGAGGATATGAAGGATCTGGCCCCGGGAGAGGTCTCGTAGACCCAGCAGGTCTTTTCGGGGTAAAAAAAAACCCCCTCCGCCAGAGGCGGAGAGGGTTCTTGGAGTTTTCTTGACGGTCATTAAAGGTGGTCTTGTAGTCGAAAGCTTGTCTATCTGTCAAGGGCTCATGCAAAA
>CAYWRF010000144.1:0-4003 GCA_964460495.1 uncultured Pseudomonadota bacterium
AACGATCTTCTGTATGTCGGGAGCGGGGCGAGTGCGGTCCAGGTGAGCAACCCGTTTGGGAGCGCGATCGATTCTTCCGAGATCACCGATACAACGATCGTCAATGCCGACATCAGCACGAGCGCCGCGATAGCCGGGAGCAAGGTAAACCCCGACTTTGGTTCTCAGAGTGTGACGACCTCCGGAAGTATCTCGACAACCGGTTCCGGGAATATCTCTGCGGGAGGGGACCTCTCGGCCGCCGGTGGGTTCAAGATGATGATCGGGCCGTTCCAGGAAAATAATGTCGAGGCAACCCGGACCAAGCAATGGTCGGCCGGGATGGAGGACAATAATGTAGAGGATGTCACCCTCCCGTGGGCCGGATCGGTGATGGGGGTCTCCGTCAGTTGTACCGGTGATGTGACGGCGGGTTCGTTGACGGTGGAACCGATGATCAACGGTTCCGCTATCGGTTTGACCGCCGCGATCTCCGATACCGGGGGATCGTCGGACAAGACCGCCAGTGCAACTCAGGGAAAGGATACGGTTTCGGATACATTTTCCGCCGGCGGGACGGTCGGCTGTCGCGCGATCTCGGCAAGCCTCGCCCCGACAACCCTCGAATGCGTCTGCGTCGTCTTTGTCGAGATGTAAGGCAATTCCCCGTCTGAATCAATTTCAATCGTCCCGTGAAGATCGGTCCGATAAATCTCGGAGCCAATTTGTCGAAGCCTCGCAAGGACCCCTTCCGCAGGGTGATTATAGGGATTATCGCGCCCGACAGAGATCACAGCGGTTTCAGGCCGGATCAGGGAGAGAAACCTCTCGCCTGTGCTGGAGTTGCTTCCGTGATGACCGACGTGCAGGATATCAACGTCGCCAACCAGCTCCGCCAGGTGACTCTCCAGGTCTCTTGAGTCCTCGCCATCCCCCGGCAGGTCGCCTGTTGTGAGATAGGTAAGATTGCCATAGCGAATCAGCAGGACTATTGAGGCCTCATTTTCCTCAGAGGTCGCTACGCGGCGGCCATCTCTGTAATGTCCGTTGACCATCAGGATAACCGCCTCGGCACCCACTCCGAGCGGCAGGACCTGTCCGGGCTCGGCCGTTTCGCGAAACGATCCTCCGATTTCAATGTAATCAGAAAAGAGGGGATGGTCCTGGGTGGTCTGATCTCCACGATCTAATAAGGAGATCGTTGGAGGGTATCTTTCCAGAATAGTGGGAAGCCCGCCGATATGATCGATATCGTAGTGACTCGCCACGATCCAGTCGAGACTCTCGATCCCTTCTTCGGCCAGTTTTTCCAGGACGACCGGGCTCCCTGTTTCCGGAGGACCGCCATCAATCAGCAGGGTGCGGCCGGTTGGGCCGATCACAAGCGTTGCATCTCCTTGACCGACGTCGAGGACAATAATGCGGAGAGACTTCAGGGCAGTGTCAGTCTGAAACTCATTCTCTGGGACCTGGAAGGGGTTTTCAATCGGCAGGATAGGACCGCAGGCCGCGAACAGAATAGTCAGTAGTAAGGCGGCCCTCTTCATAATCCGCATGTCTGTAGCAAACCCCGTTCCACAATATTGAGCCACTTTGCCTCCAGGTTTCGAGGAGCTACGGTACGATTTTCAGACTATGAATCCGAAAATTGGACTGTTCTGAAACTGGTTCCGAAAAATCGTGCGTCGATCCGATGGCACCCTTTTTGCTGCCACTGATACAGCGTGAGATTTTTTCTTCCGATCATGGTTTTGTTTCTCCTGCCGGCATCGGTCGTCGCACAACCTCCTTCACTTCAGGAGGTTCAGGAGGAGGCGTTGCGTGCCGCCGGGTACGATCGTCATGAGATGGAGGACTGGAGGCGGCAATCGCGCTGGGCGGCGGCGTTGCCACGATTGCAGGTCGGTTTCGATCGTCAGCTGAAGGATGTGGTCCAGCTCTCCACCCGCGATAATGTCTCTGTGAGCGGCGGGGAGGTGCTGGTCGGCCCGAATGAAAACAATTTTGACCAGGATTTCCAGCAGGGGAGCGGGTTTGATGTCCGAGCGGTCTGGTATCTGGATCAACTGGTTTTTAACCGGGACCGGCTCGAGGTGAGTCGTGAGACCCGGAGCTGGCTGGAGGATCGGTCACGCCTCCTGGAGCGGGTTACCGAGCTTTATTTCAACTGGAAACGGGCAGGGAGCTCGAACCTTAAGGAGGAATATTCCGGGAGGCTCGATGCCTACACGGCGGGATGGTTCTCACGTCAACTTAAGGAGGACGGATGAGGGTTCTCTTTCTTTTACTCCTGATCCTTTCCGCCTGCGCCGAGGTCCCCGGCCGTCCTCCGTCTCTTCAGGAGTTGTCGCCGAGGCTCCTGCTTGTCTATCCTCCCGAGGGGGAACAGCTATCCCTCGATCCGGAGTTCCGGCTCTTCTTCTCCGATTCGATCGACCTCCGGAGTGTCGATGACGATTCAATCCTTTTGGTGGAAGGGGCCGGGGAGAGAGACGAGATCGAGGAGATGCCGCGTCTTCCGCTCCAATATTCCGCTGGCGCCGACCCCCGGGAGATTCGTGTGGCGCCCGAGGCGCCGCTTCAGCCCGATTCGGATTACTCCCTCGTTGTCACAAGAAAGGTACGCTCGGAGAAGGGGCTCCCCCTTTCTCTCACGATCCCATCCAATTCTGGATGGGTCACCGTCTATCGGACAGCCGGACTGATGGAAACGATCGAACCCGATCCATTCCCCGATGAGGCTTTACAACCTTTGCCTGATTCCCCAGTTCCGGCTGAAACTGAAGGGGAACGGTCCGGGGAGCCTCTTCCTCTGGAGCCAGCGCCAGGAGAACCGGCGGGGGCGGAGGAGCCGTCTTTCGTTGTGATCAATGAGATCCTCTATGACCTGCCGGGCACGGATACGGACGGACTTCTCTTCGTTGAGCTGTTCGGGAGCCCAGGCAAACAACTGGATCGCTATCAGATTCTCTTTATCAATGGTGAGAACGGGCAAAAGACAGATGGCGTCACACTACCGGATGGGAGCCGGATCGGTTCCGACGGCTATTATCTGATCGCCGATTCCAGAGACGGGCAGGCGACAGTGACCCAGGTCCCCTCCGCTGAGCTGATCGACAACTTTGATCCGCAAAACGGGCCCGATGCCGTTCAACTGCTGGATGCCGGGGGGAACCTGATCGATCTGCTGGGGTATGGAGAAGGGGTTGTTGCTGAGGGATCGCCGGCGATTGATGCGGCAGGGGGGCATTCACTGGAAAGGGTCCTGCCTGGCCAGGATACCGGTAACAACGCAGCCGATTTTGTGGAAAAGGATGCCCCGACGCCGGGGAGATGAGCTATCGTGTTGGATCAAGAATGACCTTGATCGTCTCTTTCCCTTCAGCCGTCAGCTTGAATCCAGTCGCCGCCTCCCGAAGGCTCAACCGGTGGGTGATCATCGGCCGGACATTGACCCGTCCTTCACGCAAAAGCCCGATCGATTCGCGGAGGTCATCGGGACTCGCCGCATAGGAGCTGGTGAGCGTGATTCCGCGTTGCCAGAAGAGATCGTTCATCGAGAGCGGGATTATCTGATCATACTGGGCGATTGCAAAGAAGAGGACCGTGCCGCCCCGTTCCGTGCATTCAAGGGCCCGGAGCGCCGCCTGCTCGGCGCCGGCGCAGACAATCACGAGATCGGCCAATCGCCCCTCGTTTGCCCTCTTGACCTCCTGTGACAGGGTTTCCTGACTCCGAAGCACCGTATCGGCCCCCGCCTTCAGCGCTGCCTCGAGTCTTAACGGGATCAGGTCCGTCGCGAGGACCCTCCTGAACCCGCGTGACCGGGCAAGGGCTATATGAAGGAGGCCGGCCGGCCCGCTCCCGATAACCAGCGCCGTCTGCTCCGGGTGAAACGGGATCTTCTTCTGACCGCGAAGGGTGCAGGCGAGCGGCTCGATGAATGTCGCCTCTTCAAACCCGAGTTTGTCCGGGAGGGGGAAGATGCCGCGGGAGACATTGACCTCCGGGATTCTCACCCATT
>CAYWRF010000145.1:0-3991 GCA_964460495.1 uncultured Pseudomonadota bacterium
GCGATCACGTTGGATTGTGAGAGGGCCCGGTAGCTGTCGATCACCACCATCTGGCTCCCGTCCAGCCAGTTCAGCCGGAGGAGGAGAAAGTCATACCGCCCCGGCCTCCGATTTTTCTCCTGCAGCATCCGGGCGGCCCGCTCCAGGTCGCCAAGATCCTTGATCTCGATATCTGCCGCAAAGAGGCGGGAGCCGTGCGGAAGATGATCGACACAGGCATCGATCGCCTCCTTTCCGACAATCTCCTCGTTGCTTGCCGCCGGTCGAGGGGCGGTCAGTTCTGCCGAGAATCGGAGTGTGCCGCTCACACGGACCGGCCGCTCGCGCCCCATCTGTTCGCGAAATGCCTGTGTGGCGAGCGGGTCAAAGCCGCGTGATGGTCCCTGGGCCAATGGCCCCTGGGCCGGTGGCTCCTGGGCCGGGCGTTGCCCCAACCTTGGCGGTCCCTCCGTGCGGGCGTCGATGCCAGGGAGCGAGGTGCGTCTCTCTTCGGGGACGGGGGTCCTTGGTCGGAGCGCCCGAGTCGCCAGCTGATCGATCGCATCGGCCTCGCGGGGATCCCATCCCGCCTCACCGGTCCTCTGCCGCTTGGCGAGTCCCTTGAGCTGTTCAACCGCGGCGGGGAAACGGGGGTCCTCCCAGTAGGGGAGGATCCAGTTGAAGATATTTTCCCTCCTCGGGATGCCCGGTTTAGCGATCACGAGGCCGCTTGGCGCCTCTGCGAGGAGACTCAACGCCTCCAGATAGTTGCCGCCATTCAAGGCCTGGGCGACCCGGGACCGGAAGTCGAGGAATGTCGGGAAGTCGGAGACCAGCTGACCCAGATAGGTAAAGAGGGGATCCGAGAGTTCCCCCCTCAGACGAGCGGAGAGCCTTGGGAGTCCCGTCTCGGGGTCGATCAGGTCTGAAGGGCCTACAGAGTCCTCGTTCCCATCCCTGTGAGTCCATCTGGAAACTGCCTCTCGCGCCTGATTCCACCAGGTCCGCCCACGATCCCAGAACGCCAACAGGCTGATTGCGAGCATCATCGGCCCGACCGGCAGTTCGTTCAACGGGAAATCGCTCCCGACACGTTTGAGAACGGGATTATGCAGATAGGCAGCGACCGTGAGGTTGTCGGTCTTGAAGAAGTCAATCCTGTTCGTTGCATCGACCGAGTCGTAGACATTCCCCGCGTCGTCAATAAAGAGTGTCATCCCTTGAAGGCGCTGAACGGCCCCATCATAAGGTAGACCAATCCGTCCGTTTGTTCCTTCACCCGCGGCGAGTCTCTCCCGCGCCTCTTTGGCCATCGCCATACGGAGGTTCAGTTCCTTCGTTGCAACCTCCACCACCTCCTGCGCGGTCTGACAGTCCTGGATCAGGTCGAGGAGGTCGCGGAGGTTGAAGAAGTTGTCGAAGAGGCCGTCGGAGCCCAGGAGGACAATGTCCCCCTTCACGAGTTCGATCCCGTCCCGATACCTGGAGGAAGAGAGGAACCCGGTCTCGCTCGAGGCGTCCGGGATCTCTCCCTCATGAGTGGTCCGGATAGATGTACGTTCGTATCCGAGGCAATTATTGACCGCCCAGGTTTGTTTATCCTCAACATAGACCTCATCATGAAGTGTCTTGAAGAGGAGATAGAGTCGACCATCCGGCCCACGTCGGAGGAGTATCGCAGTGGCATCACCTGCTGAGCCGGTTTGCAGGACAAACTTCCCGCCCGCCTTTCCGGGTCTCCGGATACGGGCCGCGACGGCGACAACGTGCCCATTGGGTTTTCTGCCGTTCGTAGGTTTGGGTGTCTTCCTCCGTTCCAGCTCCTTGTTAAATTCCAGGATTGCATTGCTTGCCGCCTCCAGGGCCTGTCTCAGATTACCGGTCTGTTGGATGATCTCACTGAACTTCCTCAGTCCGATCCCGGTTGCCTGGCGTGCAAACTCGTCACTCCCGACCCCATCTGCCACCATAAGGCTCAACCCCTCAGTATCCTCGACGATGACAACACCATCCTCATTCGGGCCGTCTTTCCCGGCACCGGTGTCGGTGGTCCCGGCCGCCTCACCGATCGATTCGTTCGCCTCGACACCGATCAACTGACGGGAGTCATCAGCGAGTGGCAGGATCTGCGGCGCCGCAAGCTGTTCCTGAGGTCTTGTGGTATCTGTCGTTCTGGAACGCGGGGCGGCCGGCCTTGCCGGCGGGATCGGCGGGAACTCGACGTTTTGCGGGACACCGGTCCCTTGAAGCGCATCCCGGACCGCCGATTTGATGCCTCTTTTTGTAATCCCTCGTGTCCTTTTCATTTGCCGGTTCTCTTCGGCAATCGCCGCGAGGGCGGCAACGAGCGCCCGTGTCCTCGAGTCATCGCGGTGTCTTTGTGACGTCCCGGCATCGGCTCCCACAAAGCGGTCGGGTGATGCGGCGAGTGCAGTCAGGACCACATATGGATCCCTCATCTCGATCCCCCTTCGGATCGCCGTCGGGAAATTGCGATCCCACCCGGGGGCGCTCATCAGTTCGGCAAGGTATCTCTTGGAATCCGGCGGGAGTCGCTCAAGCCCCCTCCCTCTTGTCTCTCGATAGACATCGGCGACGGCGACCAGATCCGGATCCCAATCGGCAAAATCGGGGTCATCAAAGAGCTCTGTGACCTCCGGCAGTTTCTGTCTCTCCATCTCTTCAATGACCCTCTGGAGGGCATCCGCCTGTTCGTCGACCCACGGATCGGTCGCCTCCTGGATTCGCTCGTGCACAATCCGCATCAACTCCTTTAGAATCCCTTTAAGTTCATCAGGTGCGATCACTTCACGGCCGGCCAGAAGCCTCTCGAGGTCGGGTCTCAGGCTGTTTTCGGGGGGGATGTTGTCGAAGAGGAGTTGTTCGGTTGCGTGTCTCCCGGGTTTCGTCAGTTTTGCGATCCTCGCTTGGATGAAATCGTCGGAAAGGCCGGCCTCGCGCCGGAGCCTCGAGAGTCCCTGCAGGTACAGGAGGAACAGGTCATCGAGTTCATCAATCTCGCCCGATCGGAGCCCTGCAAGATCGATCAGATGGAGACGCCCCTCACGGTCGATGGTAAACTGGAGATCGCCCCCTGGAAGACCAAGGGACTTTAATTGGAGACGTAACTCTTCCAGCTCCTCAATCGTTGTCTCGTTGATCCGTGAGGGATCGACCGTCTCCATCATTTCACCCGGCGCGATATTTGTCACAATCGCCGTCCGCTCAAAGACCTTGAAAGATCCGTGATAACGGACCCGTCCCGGATGATGGGTCTCTACGAGTTTGATGTTCTCTATTTCTTTCCGGCTCATTCTCTCCAGTACCCGAAGGTCGACGTTGACACCCTCTTGAGGGTGACCGTCTATCTTGATGGCGACACGTTCGGTCGAGCCGTCTCTCTGGGTCAGGATCCCTTCATAAACGGTCGCAGTAGCGCCCTGTCCGAAGATCCTCCCTGTAAACCGGACCTGACCCTCCCTATCGTTTAAGTTCCAGGTGGTGCCCATGAGGCCGGGAAAGATCGATTGATAAATCTCACCATCGGCCTTGACCGACCCTCCCACGGGGATCATTTCAAAAAAATTCAGGTCTCGATGGTAGGAGGGGCCATGGTCCCGTTCCGATGCGAGCGGGATCGGTGCCGGCGAAAGAGAGAGGAGCCACCTGACGATTGCCGGGTCCTTGACCGCTCCTCTTGCGAACTCTTCAATCTCTTCGTCGAGTTTAGTGATTCCTGTTTGTGTCATCAATTGATCCAATCCTTCGAGATCGGCGACAAAGGCACGGCGGATCACCTGATGGATCACAATAGCCTGTTTTTTCGCCTCCGGGTGGTTTTCACGGATCCGGCGTGAGACGCGACGGAGGAGCTCTGCGGTGATCTGGATGAACTCGGGAGTCCCAATCGTTTCCATTCCGGAGCATAACTCGACCAGGTCGGCACGAAGCGGGCTGTCAACGCCGATCGGATGGAAGAGGGCGATCCCGTGCGGTGTTGAGGCAACCGGAA
>CAYWRF010000146.1:0-3964 GCA_964460495.1 uncultured Pseudomonadota bacterium
CGGGCACTGATGGAGCAGGATCGCGGCCTTGCCAAGCAGGAGGTGCTCGAAACCCTTTCCGAGGGTCAGTCGATCACCGGATCGGTCAAGAATCTGACCGACTACGGCGCCTTCATCGACTTGGGCGGGATGGACGGTCTCCTTCATATCACCGATATGAGCTGGTCCCGGATCGGTCGCCCATCGGAGTTGTTGACCGTGGGACAGGATGTGACGGTGAAAATTCTCAAGATCGATCAACAAAGTGGAAAAGTTTCTCTCGGATTGAAGCAGCTCGTTACCGATCCGTGGCAAAAGGTGCCGGAGAGGTATCCGCCCGAGTCGCGCGTGAAGGGGCGTGTTGTCAGCCTTGCCGATTATGGCGCCTTTGTGGAGCTGGAGGAGGGGATCGAGGGGCTCGTCCATGTCTCCG
This sequence comes from uncultured Pseudomonadota bacterium, assembly GCA_964460495.1. Taxonomy (GTDB): domain Bacteria; phylum UBA10199; class UBA10199; order JACPAL01; family JACPAL01; genus CAYWRF01. The sequence goes on from CAYWRF010000146.1 coordinate 413, forward strand.
AGATGAGCTGGTCCCGCAAGGTCAAGCACCCCTCCAAAATCCTTTCTGTGGGTGACTTTGTGGAAACGGTTGTGCTCGATGTCGATCTGGATGCGCGGCGAATCTCACTGGGAATGAAACAGGTGACGGAGAATCCGTGGAACGTCGTCAAGGAGAAGTTCCCGCAAGGGACCAGGGTCAAGGGACCGATCCGGAACATCACCGACTTCGGGATCTTTGTCGGGCTCCTGCCCGACATGGATGCCCTGATCCACCTCTCGGATATGGCCTGGGTCAGGCCCGTGCGGCCGCTGACCGAGATCTTCAAAAAGGGGATGGAGGTGGAGGCGATCGTGCTTCATGTCGACCGGGACAGCGAAAAATTCTCGCTCGGTTTGAAGCAGCTCACCGAGGATCCATGGGCCCGAATAAAGAAGGATTACAAGATCGGGTCGAAGTGCGAGGCGAAGGTCGTTTGGGTCGGCACCAAGCTCGCGGCGGTTGAGCTGGAGAACGGTGTTGAGGCGGCGCTTGAGGTCGAGGAAAAGGCGGGAGAGGTCCAGGCGGGCGCCTCTCTGACGGTGGTGATCCACTCGCTGGATGAAAAGGAGAGGCGGATTGTCGCCGGTCCGTTTGTCGCGAAGGAGAAGGGGAAGTGAAACGCTGGTTTTTCATTTTTATTCTTCTGGCCTTGATTGGGTACGGCATTTTCCTCGCCCGATCGCGCGCCGGCGATCTTGCGGTGGTCCAGATCGAGGGGGGGATCTTTGATGCGGTCGCCGTGATCCGGCAACTGGAAGGTCTGGGGAAGTCGCCTGAGGTCAAGGCGGTTGTCTTGAGGGTCGATTCACCGGGGGGGAGTGTCGGCGCCTCGCAGGAGATTCACGAAAGCGTGAAGAGGCTGGCGGGGAAGAAAAAGGTCGTTGCCTCTCTCGGGTCTGTGGCGGCGTCGGGCGGTTATTATGTTTCTCTCCCGGCCCACCGGATCTTTGCCGCCCCCGGCACCGTGACCGGCAGCATCGGTGTCCGGATGGAGTATCTGAATGTCGAGGAGCTTATGCGGTGGGCGAGGGTGCATGAGGAGACACTGAAGAGCGGCCGATGGAAGGATGCCGGCTCTGCGGTGCGCCCGATGGACCCCGAGGAGCGGAGCTATCTGGAGGGGATCCTGAAAAAGATGCACGCGCAGTTCAAGATGGCGGTTGGGGAGGGGAGACATCTCCCGGCCGACAAGGTGGAGGCGTTGTCCGAAGGGCAGCTCTTTACCGGTGAGGAGGCGCTGAGCCTGGGGCTCATCGATGAGATTGGAAACCTTCAGGTGGCGATAGAGGCGGCGGCGCGGATGGCGGGGATCGAAAAAGAGCCGCGGGTTTTTTATCCCGAGAGGGAGGGGTGGATCGACCGGATCTTCGGATCGGTCTCGCTCCGGTCTGTTGTTTCAGGGCTCGATGCCTTCAGGCCCGGTTTCTTCTTCATGATGAAACCCACTATTTGAGGAGGATTGGAGATGACGAAGAGTGAATTGATCGGCAAGCTGACCGAAAAGGCGTCTCACATCTCGCACAAGGATATGGAGCGGATCGTGAATCAGATCTTTGACTCGATGACGGAGGCGTTGAGGACCGGGAACAGGATCGAGCTCCGCGGCTTCGGGACCTTTGAGGTCCGTGTCCGGGATCCGCGGCAGGGACGGAATCCGAAGTCGGGGGCGAAGGTCTCCCTGGGGACCCGGCGTGTCCCGTTTTTCAAGGCGGGGAAGGAGATGAAGGAGATCCTCAACACAGGAGGTGAGAGGTCACATGGATAGGAATCTCGCCCTCGAGGCGGTTCGGGCGACCGAGGCGGCTGCATTGTCCTCGGCCCGGCTGATGGGTCGCGGGGACAATGACGCCTGCGATCAGGCGGCGGTCGATTCGATGCGGCGGGCCTTGAACTCGATTGCGTTCCAGGGGACAGTGGTGATCGGTGAGGGGGAACGTGATGAGGCGCCGATGCTCTATATTGGTGAACGGGTCGGTCTCGGGAACGGCCCGCATGTTGATATCGCCCTCGATCCGCTGGAGGGGACGACGATCACGGCAAAGGGGGGGGCAAACGCCCTCTCGGTGATCGCGTTTGCACACAAGGGGCATTTTCTGCACGCGCCGGATGTCTATATGGACAAGATTGCCGCCGGACCGGCGGCGAAGGGGGTCCTTGATATCACACAGCCCCCCTTGTGGAACCTGAAGCGGGTTGCAGAAAAGACCAACCGGCCTGTTTCGGCCTTGACCGTCGTGATCCTGGAAAGACCGCGGCATGAGGAGTTGATCCGGCAGGTTCGGGAATCGGGCGCCCGGATCAAGCTGATCCCGGACGGGGATGTCTCGGCGGCGCTTGCCACCTGTTGGGAGGAGAGCGGTATCGATCTCCTGATGGGGATTGGCGGCGCGCCGGAGGGGGTCATTGCGGCGGCGGCGCTCCGGTGTGTCGGTGGTGACATGCAGGGTGTCCTGAAGTTCTCCAAGGAGGATGAGAAGGAGCGGGCGAGGAGGATGGGGATCAAGGACTTCAACAAGGTTTATGCGATCGACGAGCTCGCCTCGGGCGATGTGATGTTTGCGGCGACCGGCGTGACCGATGGGGACTTCCTCAAGGGGGTCCACTTTTACCGGGATGGGGCCTCGACCCATTCCGTCGTGATGCGATCCAAGACCAAGACGCTCCGGTTCATCCAGGCGCGGCACTATTTTGATTCGAAGCCGGTGTATTGATGCCACAGACAGAGAGTTCTATTGTTATTGATGTCCCGCCGAAGGTGATTTACGGGGTCGCCCTCGATTTCGAGTCGTATCCGGAGTTTCTCCCCGACGTGAAGTCTGCGGTCATAGAAAAGAAAGAGGGGAAGGATCTCCTGGTTCGTTTTGAGATCCAGGTGATCAAGAAGATCGCCTATTCGCTTCGCGTCCGCGGGACCCCACACAAGAGGATCTCCTGGAACCTCGTTGAGGGGGATCTCTTCAAGAAGAACGACGGCGGCTGGACCTTTGAAGAATCGGGAAAGAAAAAGACAAAGGCAACCTACGCCGTCACTATCGACTTCGGCCTCTTTGTCCCTTCACTGATCACCTCCAAATTGATCGGATCAAATCTTCCGCAGATGCTCAAGCGGTTTAAAGAGAGGGCGGAAGCCCTTAGAGTCTAGTCCCCACCTGCCGTCTCCTTCTGGCCCCCTGGTTGCATATTAATCAAGTGCAACAAGAGAAAAGGGGGCGTAAGTGGCTGTTTTTTGGCTATTCTTAAAGGTCTTGAGTCATCGAGTTGGGGAGGGGAGTCTCCGGCGGTCCCTCGGACTCCTTTTTTCCCTTCTCTCCCTTTATGCCTTTGTGGCCTGCGGTTCCAGGAGCCCCCTTCCCCCACTTGGTGCGGAGGAGGATCTCTCCCCCCGTTATGCGCGGGTGATAGAGAATAATGAGGAGGAGCCTCCTCCCCCGGTTGAACCACCGACTCTACCGGATGACAAGGATAAGAAGGACGATCCACCGCCACCGCCACCTCCTCCGCCGCCACCGCCACCTCCTCCGCCGCCACCGC
>CAYWRF010000147.1:0-3948 GCA_964460495.1 uncultured Pseudomonadota bacterium
CCCCCCATCGTGAGGCCGCCGGAGACCGAGAGGACCTGGCCGGTCACATAATCGGCATCCGGGGAAGAGAAGAAGGCGACCGCAGCGGCGATCTCCTCCGGTTTGGCAATTCTCTTGAACGGAATAATCTGGGAAAATGTCTCCTTCACCTTCGGGTTGATCGCCTCCTCATACAACTGTGTTTCAGTAGGCCCCGGGCAGATGCAATTGACCGAAATCTGGTTGCGGGCAACCTCACGGGCCAGCGCCTTGGTAAAACCGATCACCCCCGCCTTGCAAAGGGAATAGACCACACCCTGCATCTGACCGACACGCCCCGCATCAGAGGAAAGATTAACGATCTTGCCACCTTTTCTCTGGGTCATATCCTTCAGTACCGCATGGGTAACCAGGAGTTGGGTCTTGGAATTGGCCGCGATCACCTTGTCCCAGTACGCCTCGTTCTCTTCGACAAAAAAGGTCGGGAGCGCCCAGCCGATGTTGTTGACGAGGATGTCGATCCGGCCGAACTTCTGAACGACCTTTGCCACATTCGCCTCGACCTCTTCTTTTCTGGTGCAGTCTGTCTTGAAAAAGGTGGCGTCGATCTCCCGGGCGGTTGCCTCTCCCTGATCGCCCTTGAGGTCAAAGAAGGAGATCTGCGCCCCTTCCTCGACAAGTCGTTTGCAGATCGCGCGTCCGATCCCTTGGGCGCCGCCGGTCACGAGTGCGGTTTTTCCTTTAAGACGATCGATAGACATCTCCCCCCTTCTAATGTAACAAAAAGGGTGAGGCAACCGGTAAGTTGAAAAGATTTATCCTCTTATTGGCGACAGGTTTTGGCGCCGGCTCTTTTCCAAAGGCCCCCGGGACCGCCGGGACGGTGGTTGGCCTCCTTTTTTACCTCCTTCTCAAGGATCTCACGATAACGGCGTATGCGGTCACCATCTTCACCTTCCTCTTTTTTGCCGCGTGGGTTGCCACCGAGGCGGAGGGGTATTTTGGCAAAAAGGATCCGCAATCGGTTGTGATCGACGAGGTCGCCGGGTTCCTCGTTACAATGGCCTTTGTCCCGTTTTCCTGGGTCAACGCCCTGATCGGCTTTCTCCTGTTTCGGCTCTTTGATATCTGGAAGCCGTTTCCCTGCCGCTCAATCGAACGCCGCGCCCCTGCCGGTTGGGGGGTTGTGGGGGACGACCTGATGGCGGGGATTTATGCGAATGGGGTGTTGCAGTTGATTTGGCTTGTGGGTCTCTTTCCGATATGACGATCGAGCGGGTTATCGGCAGGTTGCTCAAGGCGAGGGAAGAGACCCTTGCGGTCGCCGAGTCATGCACGGGTGGTTTGATCGCCCATCTGATCACGAATGTCCCCGGCAGCTCACGGCATTTCAAGCTGGGTGTCGTGGCGTATAGCAATTCCTCAAAGACAGAATTCCTTGGCGTCGATCCGGGGGTCCTTAAAAAATATGGGGCTGTTTCGGGCGCGGTCGCCCGCGCGATGGCGGAAGGGGTTCGACGATTGGGTCGGACAACGTACGGAATCGGTGTGACCGGGATTGCCGGGCCAACGGGTGGAAGCAAATCGAAGCCGGTCGGGACGGTGCATATTGCCGTCGCAGGGCCTCATGGGACGAGGGGGAAAAAATATTTCTTCCCGCGTGACCGGGGGACCTTCAAACTCTTTGCGGCCCATACCGCACTCCACAAATTGAGGCAGTTGATTTCAGGATGATTTTTCAGGTAAGGTCCGCGCATGTCAAACACCGTCACACGGGGGGTTCGGGTTCAGGTTGAGAGCGAGTATATCCCGGAACGTTCCGAACCCGGGCGCAACGTCTTCTTCTTTGCCTACCACATCCGGATCACCAACGAGGGAGACAAGACCGTCCAGCTCGTCAGCCGGCACTGGATCATCACCAATGGCGACGGCAGGGCCGAGGAGGTACAGGGGCCCGGTGTCGTCGGCGAACAGCCGGTTCTCGAACCGGGGCAGGCGTTTGAATACTCCAGCTTCTGCCCCTTGAACACACCCACCGGGACGATGCACGGGACCTATCAGATGATCACCGACGACGGTGAAAACTTTGACGCCACGATCGCCCCGTTCCGGCTGGCCCATGAGGGAATTACCTACCATTGACTTATTAAGTACACTATTGTAGCCTTTAAAGGCTTCATAAAGGCACATTAAAGGAGGAGCTATGGATTTTGTGACCGCCAGGGATTTGAAGGTGAATACCGGCGAGGTTTGGCAGAAGTTGGAGAAGGGTAAGGACATTGTGATTACCCTGAACGGGAGGCCTGTAGCGCTCCTGTCCGGTATCCGTGGGGAAAATCTTGAACAGATTTTGAAGGCTGTCCGTGAGGTGCGTGCCCTGACTGCCATGCGAAGCTTACAAAAACGGGCGGTGGAGAGGAGACTGGATAAAATGACGATGGAGGAAATCGACGCGGAGATTCGCAAGGCTCGCGAGGAAGGGGATGGTGCGGGCCGTTCTTGATACCAATGTTCTTGTCTCTGCCCTCATCAATCCAAAGGGCGCGCCTTCCAAGGTGGTACTCCTTGTATTGACCGGCAAGGTAATCCCGCTGCTCGACGAACGAATTCTCTATGAATATCGGATCGTGCTCCGAAGGGAAATATTTGGATTTGATCCCTTTCAAGTGGACGAGTACTTGGCCCAGATCGACAACAACGGAGAGTTTATTGCCGCTGCCCCCTTGACATTCTCGATCCCTGATCCCACAGACCTCCCCTTTCTTGAAGTGGCCCTCTCCGGCCATGGCGATGCCCTGATAACCGGCAACAAAAAGGATTTTGGGAAACCCCCCAAAGGGCTCAAAATCTTGAGCCCAGCCGAGTTCCTTGAGTTTTACCGAGGGCCACCATGAAGGTGAGGTCCTTTATCGCGATCGATCCTTCGCCGGAGGTCAAGGTGCGGATCATCGAGGTAATCGACCGTCTGCGGCAGGGCTCCGGCGGTATCCGATGGATGACGGAAGACCAGCTCCATCTGACCCTCCGGTTCCTCGGATCGGTTGATGAAGAGATCCTCGAGCAGGAGATAGCGCCGCGGCTCGAGAGGCTTGCCAGCCAGAGCCCGCCGATCAGCCTGACGGTCCGCGGGATCGGTTTTCTTCCGAGCCCCGATCGGCCACGGATCGTCTGGGTCGGGGTCGCGGGCGATGTTCCATCGCTTCAGAAATTCCAGCAAGGGGTTGAGCTGGCGGTCCAGGGGCTTACGCCGGTCTCCAGGGAGGATCGGCACTTCCGGCCGCACATCACGATCGGTCGCGTCCATGAGCCCCACAAACGGTACGGGATGGAGCGGATCCTTTCAATCGGCGAGGTCGCCGACCTTGGAGAGTTTACCACCGATCACCTGTACCTCTACAAAAGTGATTTGACACCCCGTGGGGCCCGATATACGGAGTTGGGGGTTTTTAAACTCGGAGGTTAAAAATGGAACAGATTGGCAACAAGGAAAAGGTCCTCTCCAACACGATCAGCACGATTGAAAAGCAGTACGGAAAGGGGACGATCATGCGTCTCGGCAAGGAGGAGGTTCCTCAGAATATCGAAACGATCCCGACCGGCTCGGTTGGGCTCGATGTTGCCCTCGGGGTCGGTGGTCTGCCCAAGGGGAGGGTTGTTGAAATCTACGGCCCTGAATCATCCGGCAAGACCACCCTCGCCCTCCATGCGGTGGCGAGCGCACAGAAAAAAGGGGGGATCGCCGCCTACATCGATGCCGAACATGCCCTGGATATCCAGTACGCGAAGAAACTGGGGGTGAAGGCGGAAGACCTCCTGATCTCGCAGCCGGACAACGGGGAGCAGGCGTTGGAGATTTGCGACATGCTGGTCAAGAGCGGCGCCGTCGATATCATCGTGATCGATTCGGTGGCGGCCCTCGTGCCGAAGGCGGAGATCGAAGGGGAGATGGGGGAGCCGCAGATGGGGCTC
>CAYWRF010000148.1:0-3926 GCA_964460495.1 uncultured Pseudomonadota bacterium
CTCCGCCGCCACCGCCACCTCCTCCGCCGCCACCGCCACCTCCTCCGCCGCCACCTCCTCCTTCACTCACGGTTGTCTCGACTGAACCGGTGGCAGGCTCAGCCGGATTTGACCTCGATCAACCGATCCGGATCAACTTTAACAGGACGATCAACCCGGAGACACTGACCGTTGACAATCTCCGATTATCCGTTGGGGCAGACCGCCTTGAAGGGGAGATCTCGTCGGCTGGTGGTCAGGTTACCTTTCAACCGGCGATGCCGTTCGGGCTTCTTTATGATTATTCCGTTGTCCTGACTACCGGGATCCAGGACTCAACAGGCCTCTCACTCGCACAGGATTACCCATTTTCATTCTCGACACGGGACGGCGTCTGGTCGGCACCTGCCGAACTCACAACACAAAACAGCAGACCGGTCTTTGCGGCAGGAGGGGACAATCTCCTCGTCTGGACCGACCAATATGGGGTCTGGGCAAGTCACTATGAGGACCCAACCGGATGGTTGAGACCTTTCAGGATCAGCACGCCGGGGGCACGCGGATTCTCAAACCCGCGCGTCACGGTCGACATCAAGGGGAATATTCTCGTTGCCTGGTTGGAGGATTCGACCGGCGTCTGCACCGCTACCGCCTCCGGGCTCAAGGTTGCCTATCTTGATGCGGCGACTCAAAGCTGGGAGGGGCCAACCGCAATCAGCAATCAGTGTCAGACAATCCGCGACCTGCAGGTGGCTGTCACGGACGGCAGGGCGGTCGTGGTCTGGAAGCAATCGGACGGCACTTCCTTGAGGCTTTTCGGATCCGTATTCACGCGTGGAGCGCTTCAGCAATGGTCTGTCCCTGTGAAGATCAATATCTGGTACGCGAGTCCGCCGTGGAACACCGAACCGACCGGATTCAGTCTCGCTATGAACGAGGCAGGTCAGGCAGTCGTCACCTGGAGCCAGCGGCTCAACTACGATCGGATCCTTGTCAGACGGCATGAACCGATTGGGGGTTGGGGGGGATTGACCTATCTGACGCTTGCCTCAACCACAACGATACAGCATCGGGCGCCGCGGGCGGTCATCGATTCCACGGGGAGGGCCCTGGTCGTCTGGTTGGCAAGCAACCCGGATGGGGAAAGGCTCCAGTACCGGATCAGTCAGGCAGCAACGCCTTCGAGCTGGGGTGCCACGCAGACTATTACAGGAATCTCCTCAAATGTTCAGGGGCATGAGATCGTGATCGATGCCCGTGGAAACGCAACACTGGTCGCCCTGCACGCATCCAGTGGGATGGATCAGGTTGCTGCCTTGAGGTTGCAGACGGGCCAGGGTTCATTTTCCGCGCCGGTCTCCCTCTCCGGGGAACAACCCTATATCAACAACATGAAGATCGGTATTGACCTTCGCGGACATGCAATTGCTGTCTGGGGCGAAGGGGACAGCGACATCCCGGAGGCCCGTTTCCGGGCGGCACGGTATCGCGCCGATACGAACAGTTGGGACGAGCCGGTCACGATCGGGGCGACGGGGGAGGGGGATGACATCTACGACGTGGTCGATGAGATGGATCCCGCGATCGGGATCGATTCTCAAGGATATGGAATCGTCACCTGGAGACTGCTTGAAGAAACAGTCTCGAGGCGCTTTTTCAGTCGTTTTGAGTAGGAGGAGTTTATGATCAGCAGCCGGAATTGGATTGTTTTATTGAGCCTTCTCTCCCTGGCCGCCTGCGGCAGGGAGCCCGGGATAGCAGGGGGGACAGTTGAGAGTGTTGTAGTTCCTCCACCGGTTGTTGAGGACGAACCGGATGATCCTACGGATGACCCGGAGGATCCGGAAGACCCGCCGGAAGATCCGCCTCCGCCTGAGGATGATCCACCGCCACCTCCTCCACCACCGCCGCCACCTCCTCCGCCCCCTCCGCCACCACCGGCGCTCCAGGTAGAAACGGTGAGTCCGTCGGCCGGGGCCGTTGATGTCGATCCGGCAACCAGTCTCGTTGCCACGTTCACCACCGCCCTCGACTCATGGAGCGGGAGGCCGGAGAGTTTTCAGCTTGCGCGGGGCAATACGGTTGTTTCAGGGGCTGTTCAGTCGGGTGAAAAGAGTCTGACCCTTACCCCTTCTTCGCGATTGGCCCTCGCCGCCGATTACACGGCGACACTCAAGGCGGGGATCAAGGGTTTTCTCGGACAGTTGTTTGGCGCCGACTACAGCTGGGGTTTCAGGACACGGGATGGCTCGTGGGCACCGGTCGAGAAGATCTCAACCTCCGGTCGGGAGGTTGCTATCGCGTCGGGTCCCGATGGGAACTTCCTGGTAGTCTGGAGGACCTACAACGATGTCTGGGCCCGCTGGTACCGGATCGAAACCGGCTGGTCAGGCAACTCGTTCCAGATCAATGAGGGACGCACTGTGCGAGTCGATTCAATCCGAGTTGCGGTTGGGGGTGATGGATCTGCGTGCGTCTCCTGGAGCGGATGGGGCCGTGGCTTTGGCGGAAATTTTGCCACACATTATGTTTCTGTCTTTGACAAGGCAACCTCCAATTGGGAGAGCCCCATTGCATTGAACACCGATGATGCGAGGATGGGTGCACCCTCTTTTGCTGTCGGAGGGGACGGAACCTTCTTTGTTTCCTGGAGTAAGATTGACGGGAGCAGAAGTGACAACCTCGTCCTCCGCCATTACAACCCGGCGACCGATGCCGACTGGTCACCCGAGGAGACGATCGATGATCTGGATCAGTTGATCCCTTCCCATTCAATCGGTGTCGATTCCTCAGGAAATCTGACCGTTGTCTGGGAACAGCAGGCCGGTGGGACGGGACAGGTCCAGATCTGGTCGAGGCGGCGTGATCCTGCCGGGTCTTGGGGAGGTGTAAGGCGGCTGAGTCTTGTGCGAACGGCGGTCGACTACCAGAATCCCAGGATAGCGGTTGATTCAAATGGAAATGTGATCGCGGTCTGGGAACGGGTCGAGGATTTCTCGGTATCGGGTATCATGACGGCCCGGTTCAGCCGTACCTCCGGATGGGGTTCCCAACGAACGCTTGTCGAGGGATCGGCCGACGTGACGGCAAGCTCTCCTGCAGTAACAATAGACGGCCGTGGAATCGGACTGGTTGTCTGGCATCAGAGGACTTCAGAAGGGGAGGAGAGCCTCGTTGCCTCGCGTTATCGGGGTGCGAGTCAGGGTTGGACGAGTCCGGTCCTGATCGTTGAACCACGAAGAGAGATTGACCCCTTCCGGATCGCAACCGACCCGATCGGGAATGCCTTTGTGATCTGGGGTCAGAAGGACGATCGCGGCAACATTCAAAGTGCCCGGGTTGTTCGCTATCAGGCGTTTGCCGATCGATGGGAAGAACCCCGGATACTCAAGGAGACCTCAAGCCCGGTGAACTATGATGAGATCGGTCCCGAGCCGTTCGTCGCCGTCGATTCCTTTGGACGTGCGGCAGCGGTCTGGGTGCAGATCGAACAGAACAGGGATCAAGAGGTCTTCTTCAGCCGGTTCGAGTAGCGCTTGCGGTCGCGCTTGCGGTCGCGCTTGCGGTCGCCCGCGCGAGTGCCAGGAGCGGGAAATACTGCCGATAGCCGTGGTACCGGATATAAAAATGTCCCGGGAATCCTGTTCCTGTAAAATGACCCTCCTCCCAGCGCCCCTCTTCAGTCTGCGCGCGGATCAGCCACTCAACCCCTTTTCGTACCGTTTTTGATTGTCGCTGACCGGCGGCGATCAGCCCCATGATTGCCCAGGCAGTCTGTGATGGGACCGACACGCCGAGTGGGACGTACCGGTTTTCCCGATCCGAGAGGCACGACTCTCCCCATCCCCCATCCCGATTCTGGATCGATTGGAGCCAATGAACCGCCCGCCGATCCGGTTCTTCACCGATCGCCGCAAGCCCCTGAAGGACTGACCAGGTCCCGTAGA
>CAYWRF010000149.1:0-3886 GCA_964460495.1 uncultured Pseudomonadota bacterium
TAAACATCAGCAAAAATGGAAAAATCCTCCTCAACTTATCTCCTTGACCAGGGGCCATCAAAGTTCCCCTTGGCTGTCAGCGTCACGAGACCGGTCTGATGATTGAAGGGACCATCGACCCCCTCCCCCTCCTGAACCGCAAAGAGCCCTGCCAGATCGACCGAGGCGTGGTCCCCCTTGTACATCTTGAATTTGACCTGTGCCGAATAGAGCCTCGCATCGGAATCCTCGGTCGTCCCGTCGGTCTCCTCGAACGCCGAGTCAAAATGCTGCCTCCCGTGGAGGAGCGCCATCGTGACCCGATCCGAAAACGGGACCTCCATCACACCATAAGTGGTATCGCGATCAAACAGGACCCTCCCCCCGCCAAAGCGATAGCTGACATCCCTCTCCGTACGCCCCAGATAAAATTTGTAGGCCTGTCCGGTCCTCCGCTCCACCGCAAGGAGCCCTGCAGTGGAGGTTTCACGCGTGTGACCCCGATCCCCATAGAACTGACCGCGATCCGGCTCCACCGGATCGTCCTGAAAGGTGACCCCATAGGAGAAACCGGTCTGGAGTCTCCAGAACCGGAAGTTGGCGGCGGCCAGCCACGACCAGCCGCTCGTCTCCTCCCCTTGGGTAATTGGATTGTCTGCCCTCCACCCCCTTGCCCCCTTCAACTTGAGGCCGGCGATCTCCCGGAGTCTCAGAAATCTCAGGTCATCGGGCGCCCAGGATCCCTCGGCACGAACCGCAAAACCGGCCGGGACGTCGAGCGCACCGGTCACCGGGGTCATCAATCCCTTCGGCTTCATCTCGTCCTCGACCCGGACCGGGATCCCCATCCCCCCGTCGACCTTCAGGGACGGCGTCTTGTTCCCCAACTGAAATCTCGCCCTTTGCGGGTCCTCGCGCGGGTTCGCCGTCACCTTGAGGTGGTCCCCCTCCCAGGAAAACGACATCCCGGTCCCCGTTGCAACGGCAAGCTGGATCCCGTCACTCCCCGGCGGTGTCCGCTTCACCTGAAACGGTTGGGCATACGGGTCACCGAGCTTGAAGCTGTTCTGCTTCACGAAGGTCGCATCAATCTTAAGTTCCAGGTCGAAGGCGAAACGGTCGGTGGCAGTCACCGTGGCGGTCTGCTGGAGCCCAAGGGCAAGGTCCCCGGCGAACGATGGTTTCCCGTCTACCTGCGAGCGGGCCGCCCCGGATGGTTCCGGTGCCGGTTCCACTGCAGAGGTCGTGTCGGTGGTCGGGACGACCATCCCCGACCCCTTGATCGAAAATGCCGTGCCGTGTGCCGTCATAAAATTTTCAGAAGGCGAAGGTGAGCTTGGTCCGGACGACCTGATCGTTCAGATTCCTCACCCCTCCGACATTAAGACGCTGGGAGTAATCAGCCTGGACCTTCAGATCGTGTCCCTTGATGTAGTAGCTCACGCCCCCCACCCATTCGTAGAGAGGGACGCCGCTCCCCTCGTTCCCCTTGGTGAGCCCTGTCTGGGCGAGCGCCGCAAAGGGGAAGTCGGGGATCACCGCCGCATAGCGACCGGCGATCTCCAGCCTCTTCGGGATGATGAAGACCCCCAGCTGGCCCATGTAGCCATGATCAAAGGTCCGGAAACGCGGGTTGTAGGCGAACTGCCACTGGCCGAAAATGCTCGTCCCCAACCACGCGACGGCGGCATCGAGATCCCCCCGGACCAGTTTTTCCTCCTGAGGGTCGATCTGCTGCTCCACAAACGACTGAAAGTCTTGCGTCTCGTCAGCGGCGCCGAAGTCATACAGGATCGTCCCGCCGACGGCGAGGTTCGGCTTCTTTGAAAACTCGTAGTCCCCCATTCTCGGGTCAAGCTTTCCCAGGATCGCCCACTCGAGACGGCTCCCGACCTGAAACTCCTTGTTTTTGTTTGCGTTGTTGTTCGCCGGATTTTTCCCGTCACCGTTTGTCAAAAAGGCCCAATACTGGAGCGGCTCCACGATGGCACCGGAAAACTGGAGACCGTAGTCCCGAAGGACCTCAAAGTGGGCATTCAAAAGAGAGGTGTCGACAAGATTCATTCCGGTTGAGTTGTAATAATCCTCCCGGTTGATCGGGATATAAAAGCGGCCGGCACGGATCTTGAAGAACTTTGCGATCTCAAAGGTCAGATGTCCGTCCCGGATATCCGGACCGGTCTTCTCCTTGGTATGGGTCGTCGAGTAATCGACCGAGAGGAGGTACTTGATCTTTGGTGAAAAGGCGTTCCCCTTGAAGAAACTCCGGACCCTCGGGAGACTAAAGCTGTTCTGATCGAGGGCCGCTTCCTTTGCCACATACTCGTGCATCGCCATGATCTGGAGGTTGAACTTGAACAGGTAGTTCTTGTCGTCGGACTGGAAATAGAACCCCTTGTCGTACCCCCCATCCAGCCCCCAGGCCTTGTCAGGCGTGGCGGAGAGGAGGCCGATAAGAACCGTTATAAACGCCCAGAAAGGGATCTTTTTTGGACTGATAAACATTGCAACTGGAGTATCGGTCAAGGCCGGAAAACGTTGCTATGATTCTTTACTACTCAGGGGGAGATACCACTCTCCCCCTGAAACCCCCATCTGTTTGGCCACTTAAAGGATCGTTCGCTCCGGCAGGCATCGCGGAGTAAATCCGACGATGCCTGTCCTCACTCACTCTTACGGCGACCTGAGTAGTTTCTATGATTCCTTGGGCGCCGCCGGCTTGTCAGCCGGGGCCCCTGTGGCTGCTGGTTTTTCTGCCTTGTCGGCCTTCCTAGGGTTCCATTTCCAGTGCAAATCTGTCCTCTCCTCAATAAGGCTTAGCGGGACAATATCCAGGAGCTGATCCAGGACCCCCGGCGGGATCTGCCCCTCTGCGGGCGGAGAACCCAGCGTGAGGCCGGCTGACTCAAGCCTCCCCAACGCCCCTTTGATCAGGTCATCATTCCCCAAGGGAGAGACCCTTTTATCGATCAGGAAATGGATAAACTGATCCCAAATGTCTGTCTCGATTGTCTTTGTCACTCCCCTCCCATCAGGGACCTCTCGAAGGACCTTAAATTGATCATTTGGCTCAAGGAAGAGATGGCGCCTCAGATCTCTTAAAAGAGTGACAACCGATTCATCTTCCCAGCTTGGCATCTCTGAAATCCCCAGGATACCCCTGAGCTCCCCCTTCATCCCGGGGGTCGCCCCGTTCATCAGGCGTCCCTCGTGTGTCAGGACATCATCACACCAGAGTGTCAGGTCACGGAGCCCCATTTGCTCGGAAGGACCACCCTCACCTGGTTTTGCCCAGAGTACCATATCGCGGGCAATCTTCTTCTTTCTCGGGAGTTGTTTAGCGGCCCATTCAGACTGCTCCCCCCTGGCGACAACCATCTCCTCCAGAACCCTGTTTGAGGGGACATCAGGTCCGATCTGGTGTTTGTATCGCGCAACCGCCTTGACCTTGTACTCGAGCGGGGCTGCCGCCACATCCTGTGGAACAGAGCGATCCAGTAGCGCGGTCAGTCTCCCGATGTAATCGTATCGGCTCGCGACGGTCATCTGATTTTCCCACTCCCAGGGATTGTGGTATGCAAACGGATACTCAACAACCGTCACATTCGGATTGGTCCCTGCCAGCGCCCGCCAGTACTCCACATGCCGCGGCGTCGCCGAATTATATTCCTGATCGAGCCTCCCCCCCGTGATGAAGAGGGGGATTTCAACATCGGCGAGTGCCGTGGGGGAAGGGTCACCCGACGGGTCAAATTGAAGCTCCCTCGAGATCGGGTGGGTATGGTTTGCCCAGGCCTCCTCGACGTCATACCCGAGCCGTTCCCGGGCAATCGCCATCCTCACAAGATACCGCTCTCTAATCGTCTCGGCCCGGAGAACCGCGTCATCACCGACACCGGTTATCTCC
>CAYWRF010000150.1:0-3862 GCA_964460495.1 uncultured Pseudomonadota bacterium
TAGAACGGGGGGTCATCATCGAATCGTTCACCGGAACGCTTCAGGCGGCGATGGGGGGGTTGAGGGTCGGCAAATTTACGGAGGACGGCCGTCGAAACGATGTCCGGCTGAAACTCCGTTCCGAGGATCGGCTTGATTCGAGTGACATCCAGAAACTCCGTGTCCGCAATAACCGCGGGGAGCTCGTTCCCCTGGGCGACGTAACCACCCTGAAACAGGCGCCCGCCTTGATGAAGATCAGCCGCGTTGACCGCGAGCGTGCCGTCGGTCTCTTTGCCAATGTACCCAAGGGGCGCTCCCAACAGGATGCCTTGAGAAGAATCGGCGAAATCTCAAAAGATCTGCCGGAAGGATATCGCCTGGTTCCGAGCGGGGCAACGGAGACCTTCAAAGAATCGTTTCAGCAGCTTCTCTTCGCGCTCCTTTTGGGACTCGCGGTGGCATACATGATCCTTGCCTCCCAGTTCAACAGCTACCTCCACCCCTTCACGGTCCTATTGGCGCTCCCGTTCAGCCTCTCCGGCGCCTTTCTCTCGCTCTGGATCGGAGGCCAATCACTCAACCTATACAGCATGATCGGTCTGATCCTCCTGATGGGGATCGTGAAGAAAAATTCGATCCTGCTGGTCGATTTCACAAACCACCTCCGGCGTGAGAACCTTCCGGTCCAGGAGGCCTTGCTCCGGGCCTGTCCAATGCGGCTCCGGCCGATCCTGATGACCTCTTTCTCGACGATTGCGGCGGCTGTGCCTGCGGCACTTTCTTTAGGACCCGGCGCGGAAACGCGCATACCTATGGCCATCGCGGTCATCGGCGGCGTTCTGGTCTCAACATTCCTCACGCTCTTTGTTGTGCCGTGTGCGTATAGTCTGTTGGCGAGGTTTGGAAGGTCTGCGATCAGAAGCGATAGAAGAGAAGCCCCCTGATCTCCGGCTGAAGGTAGTTTCCCGAACCGATCCTCCGATAGACGGTCTCCAGCTCGAATGCGAGTGAGAGCCCGGAGCCTTCGAGAGCAATCGCACCGATTCCCCCGCCCGCGCCGAACCCCTTTCTCCAGACACCCTTCTGACGGGAGAACCCCTCCAGGGTTGTGCCGGAAGAGCTGTTCCCAAGGGTGAGCCCTCCCCCCCCCATCAGATACAAGGTGTCGGTAAGAAACCAGGCAACATGGGGATGAAAATCGAGGAGCTGGAGCCAGACCTGAAACTGACCTGTCAAGGTCCACTCATTCTGGAGATAGACGGAGAGGGAATCGAGCAGGCCGTAGCCGGCGCGGAGGCCTGCCCCCCCTGCGGCGCGACGGACCTCTGTGACAACCGCCCCGCCGTGGAGATCGCCCGCGATGAAAAAACCGGTCCGGTCTGACGTCTCGTTTTGAAACCTCGTCCCTGCCTCGGACCAGTTTTTCTTCTCCTGCCCCGCCAAGGCCGGAGAGGGGAAGAGGCTGATTGCACAGGATGTCAGAAAGAGAAGAATCCACCCGGAACGGGTCATGAATGGCAGGTATCTCAAGAGTTGCCCGGGAATCAAGGTGAAATTAGTGCGGGCAGGATTGCAGATTCCGGTTTTGTCCGCATTGAGGGCAGATCCCCTTGCAGGTCTCACGGCAGAGGAGCCGGATCGGGATCGAGAGGACCATCGCCTCACGCACGATCTCCGAGAGGTCGATCGAGTTCCCCCGGTAAAACGAAAAGCTCATATCCTCCGTGAGATCCCCCTCCGTCATCGACTCCTCTTCAGAAGAGGGGGATTCGTCTTCCCCTTGAAGCGGCGACAGGACGATCTCCAGAGGGACCGTCTCCCGGTAAGGAAACCTCTCCAGACACCGGTGGCAGGGGAGGTCAAGATCCGTCCGGACCTCCCCGGAGACCCTCACCGTCTCGCAGGTCTTGGAGACGTGACAGCTTAGGTAAAGCCCCTCCCCGGGATGCCCCTCCTTCCCAAACGCCTCATGAACCGCCTTCAGAAACCACCCCGCCTTTCTCTCCTCAATCTCGATCCCTTCCGGCGGGATATCGGGAACCCTGATTTTCACGAAAATAACGCTAGCAAAGCATCTTGATATTGACAATCCTCTTGAGCTAGGCTCCTCCCCGGATGTTCCGAACACTCCTCAAATCCAAAATCCATCGGGCAACGGTAACGAAGGCCGACCTCCATTACGAGGGGAGCATCACGCTGGACGAGGATTTAATGAAGGCGTCCGATCTCGTGACCCACGAGCATGTCCATGTCTGGAATGTCACTAATGGAAACCGGTTTGAGACCTATGTGATACCGGGACCTGCAGGGATGGTTCAGATCAACGGGGCGGCGGCCCATCAGGCCCGGAAGGGGGACTTGGTGATCATCACGAGCTTTGCCCAGTTATCCGCTTCACAGAGCCGAAAACATCGGCCGAAGATCGTCTTCGTCGACAGTCAAAACAGGATCCGCAAAATTTCAAGGCAGAGCGGTTCGTTCCCTGCCTGAGGAGGGGTTATGACAATGATCTACTACGACCGCGACGCGAGTCTTCTGCCGCTTGAAGGGAAGAGGATCGTCGTCTTTGGATACGGTTCCCAGGGGCATGCCCATGCCTTGAATCTCAAGGACAGCGGCCTCAATGTGGCGGTTTGTTTGAGGAGCGTGAGTCAGGCTATCGAACGTGCCCGGTCGGCTGGCCTGGAGGTGATCACCGATCCGAAGGGGGCGGCCCGTCAGGCGGATGTCGCGATGATCGTTGTCCCGGATGAAAATCAGAAACAGCTCTGGGATGAGGGTCTCAGGGATCACCTGAAGAAGGGTGCGGCCCTCTTCTTTGCCCATGGCTTCAATATCCATTTCAAGAGGGTTGTCCCCCGCCCGGATCTCGACTGCGTGTTGATCGCCCCAAAGGGGCCGGGGCATCTGGTCCGTTCGCAGTTTCAGGAGGGGGTTGGCGTGCCCTGCTTGATCGCTGTGGGACAAGATGCGACGGGCCATGCCCGTGAGATCGGGCTTGCCTATGCCAAAGGGATCGGAGGGACCAGGGCCGGCGTGATCGAGACGACCTTCAAGGAGGAGACGGAGACCGACCTCTTCGGCGAGCAGACGGTCCTCTGCGGCGGGGTCACCGCCCTGATGCAGGCCGGTTTTGAGACGCTGGTCAAGGCCGGTTATCAGCCGGAGGTCGCCTACTTTGAGTGCCTGCACGAACTGAAGCTGATCGTCGACCTCGTCTACAACGGAGGTCTCGCCAGTATGCGTTACTCGATCTCGAACACGGCGGAGTACGGCGATTATACGCGAGGGCCGAGGATCATTACCGACGAGACGCGGAAGACGATGAAAAAGATACTGGAGGATATCCAGGGCGGGAATTTTGCGAAGGAATATATCGAGGAGTGCGAAAAGGGGAACCCGCGGCTTAAAAAATTCAGGGAGGCGAATGCCGTGAGCCTCGTAGAAAAGGTGGGGGGACAACTCCGGGCGATGATGCCGTGGCTGCAGGGGTCTGTGCAGAAAAGGGAACAACAGCCAGAAGGGGCGGTTCAACGGGGCGTTCCAAAAAAGGCGGTCCGGTGATCCGACCCCCTGCCGTCGCAGGGAGCTTTTATCCCGCTGATCCTGAAAAACTTGGTGCGGAACTGACGCGTTGCCTGCAAGGGCCGGTTGTCCAAGCGAGAAAAAAGGCGACCGGTATCGTTGTGCCGCATGCCGGATACATCTATAGTGGCCCGGTTGCCGGGATTCTTTATCGGCAGGTCGATCTCCCGAAACGGTTTATCATCCTCTCACCAAACCACACCGGTTACGGCCTCCCCTGCTCCATCATGCCGGAGGGGGAGTGGGAAACTCCTCTAGGGCAGGCAAGGATTGATTCCGATCTCGCCTCCCGATT
>CAYWRF010000151.1:0-3755 GCA_964460495.1 uncultured Pseudomonadota bacterium
CTCCACCGGTGGACTGACCGCCATGAATAGCGGAACCGCCTACTCCAGTGGCTCGATCAATGCCGGCCTCGCTGTGACCCCTAACGGCAGCTACCTGTACGGCGTCAGTTCCGGCGCCAGTCAGGTCTGCGGCTTTAGTATCAACTCCTCCACCGGCGCCCTCGTCTATCTGGGAGACGGTCTCTGTCAGGATGTGTCGTCCTTGTCGGGTGGTGCTGGAGTAGAGATAGACCCGACCGGTACATATCTCTTTATGGGGAACTCGGGGGAGAACTCAATTTCATCCTTCTCCATCAACAACTCGACCGGGGCATTGACCAGCATTGCGACCACCTCGACTGGTTCGGCGACCGCCCCGAACGAGATCGAGGTTGTCAGCTTGACGCAATAGTTTTTTCCGAGCAGAGTCCAGTCCTTAAGGAAAGCATAAAGTTATTCATGGGACGCGACACTAGAACCGGACCCATCGCATCACAAACCGCCTGAACAGACGATTATCCTGTGGATTGGGATCGAGATGGATCAGTACATATTGGGTCCGGTAGATCGCCCCGAGGATCGTGAGGCAGGCGATCCAGACGAGGGCGGCGATGGTGAGAAAGTCCGGTGGGAGGTCGTAGAACCGTCCGAAAAGATAGGCAAAGAGGGGACTGAAGATCGAACCGACCCCCAGGTAGACAATCCTCTCCGGCCTCTGCATGATCCCCTTTGTCACCTTCACGCCGACCCCTTCTCCCCGGGCCCGTGTGTAAGAGACCATCATAGACCCGATCAGACCGAGGATCACAAAGTAGAGGACCCAGCTATCCCGATACCAGCTGGCAAGCCCAAGGAATACGGCCGCCTCCGAGAAGCGGTCGATGACGGAATCGAAGAAGGCGCCGGAGCGGCTCTCCCGATTGGTCAGGCGGGCGACACGCCCATCCAGCATGTCAAACGTCGCCCCAAAGATCATCAGCCAGCCGCCGGCGCCGACCATCCCTCGGTGGAAGAAATAGCTTGCGATTCCGGAGACGGCCAGTCCCGTCAGGGTCAAGGTATCGGGGCTGATCTTCATCCGGGCGAGACCCCTCTCCACAGGGCCAAGCAGCCAGTACCAGTACTCGACCAGAAATTTGGAGAGAAAACGGGAATACTCCTTTCGGTCGACGTCCTCATGCCGGGGCCGTTTGTGGCGGATCAGGCGGAAGGTCCCAAGGGTTATCAGGAAGAGCAGGTTGACGGCGATCAGCGGCGCAAGCGAGAGCCAGATCGGATCAACGGAGGCGAGTTGGTCAAACCAGCGGTTCATCTTGTTGACACCGGTATCCTATTTCGCTAATCCTTTCAACCTCTATGGAAAATTTTGTAAGGATCATCACGCAGCCCGACAACATCGCGATCCTCCTGATGCTGGTGGCGATCGTTGTCTGTACGGCGGCGGCGGTTCGGGAGATGCGGGCAAACGATCGCTTCATCAAAGAGGGGAAGAAGGAAGAGATCTACAAGAGGATGATCTGATGGGCGGCAATCAGCCGGGTGAGCTCCTCCCCATCAATCAGTTCCATCGGGGCGAGCTCAGGGATCGTCTTGACCTCCGGGCTGAACCTTCCGGTTGTGATCAGGATCCCCTTCATCACCCGTTCCTGAACGATCATGTTTGAGAACTCCAGCACGTCGGTCGTCGGTACGATCGCGGAAGGGGGTTGGTAAAGTCCGCGGATCAGGAGGAGGCCTCCGATCCTCGGCGCCGGATTCCGCGCCAGTATGTCGATCCGGGTCTCATTCGACTCTTCCTCTTCCAGGGAGAGCTTCAGGACCTCGATCAGTTCCCGGCAGGCCTTTTTAAATTGGAGGAGATTCAACGTGCGCTGAGGGGAGATGTCGTTATTTTTACCCTTCTTTGAGGCGATCCCGGAGACAAGGATCAGAAGAAACCCGCCGAGGAGGGCCAACCCGACGACAAGGAAGATCTCCATTATCCCGAAAGCCTCCCGGCGACATCCTTTCTCTGTCGTTCCTTGTAGGAGGCGTAATCAACCTGCGAGTTCTGCCGGTCGGTCTCCTCATCGACAATCTGGAACTCGACACGGAGATAGGTGATCCGGCCCAGAGAGGCGATCGGTGCGTCAAGCGAACCGAGAAAACCATCGAGACGCAAGGGGATCTCTGCCTGGAACTCGAGAACCTTGTAGGTCCCGCCGGTACCGGCCTTCAGACCAATAATCTCGTTTTTGGAGGCGCCGGGGATCACCATGTTGTAAGGGAGGATCGTTTCAAAGAGGTGAAGAATCACACGGACCACCTCCTCTTTTGTCGGCACGACGACCCGATACCGGAGCCGGTCCCCGATCGAGCCGTCCAGTGAATTCTCTTTGGAGAGGAGCTTCGTGATCAGGCTTTCCCTTTGTTTTCTTCCCCCTTTGTACTTGAGATGGGGGATCCCCTTTTTGGTCAGGGTGAAAAGCTCCCGTTCGATCTTGTCCTGCGCCAGATGGGCGAGGTCGCGCCTCCGGATCGATGAGCTGAAGAGAAGTTCCCGGCCGTCGATATGGGCGATCGTATTCATCGTCTTCAACAGGGGACAGGCGAGTCGCTGGAGCTTTTGATCCTCCAGCTGACTGGCGGCAAGGAGGATGTCGCTCAACCGCGCCGGTCGCGTCAGGGACTGGGGAAGATCAAAATGGAGATAGTTTTTCAGATACCCCGCCGCTTCGCTCTGAATGTCCAGCAGGCGGTCCCGGTCCTTCGGGAGGTTCACGTCGTATTCATTGATCTTCAGGAACCGGTCCACCTCTTCTTCTGAGGAAAGGAAGAGTTGCGAGTCGTCGACAATCGACTCGCCACCCAGCACGATTTTCAGAATTTCCTTTTCCCGCGCCGACATCTCCATAACCGGCGGCACTGTATCAGACATCGGTTCCGTTGACAACGTGAGATATGAACGATACAAAAAAGATCATGCCACGAGTCAGAGAGGTGAAGGGGCGATGGATCCTCGACTCCCGCGGCTGGCCGACGGTTGAGTCGGAGATCGAACTCGACAACGGGATGGTCGGTCGCGCCGCGGTCCCTTCAGGGGCCTCAACCGGTTCCCACGAGGCGCTGGAATTGAGAGACGGCGGGTCTCCCTTTCTCGGACGGGGTGTCTCGAAGGCGGTGGATCATATCCGGAGGGAGATCGGACCGCGCGTGAAGGGGATTGAGTCCGGAAGGCAGGCGGAGCTCGATCACCTGCTCGTCACACTGGACGGGACAAAAGAAAAATCACGCCTCGGTGCGAACGCCCTCCTTGCCGTTTCCATCGCCTATCTCCGGGCGAGCGCCCTGGCAAAAGGGGTCCCGCTCTACCGGTGGATTGCGGAGCTCTCGGGTCGACCCGGAGACCTTCTGCCGGTCCCGATGATGAATCTGATCAACGGCGGCCGGCATGCGGACAACAACATCGACATCCAGGAATTCATGATTGTCCCGTTGGCCGAGAGTTTTGGACAGGCGCTCCGGATCGGCGCGGAGGTCTTTCAGCACCTGAAGAAGATACTTTCCTCGAAGAAGCTCTCCACCTCGGTCGGGGACGAAGGGGGGTTTGCCCCCCATCTGGAATCGAACCAGCGGGTCCTTGAGATCCTGACGGAATCTATTCAAAGGGCCGGTTACCGTCCGGGGAGTGATGTCCGGCTCGCGCTCGATTGCGCGGCGAGCGAGTTTTTTATTCGGGGGGAATACCGTCTTCGGACGGAGGAGGGGGTCAAGAGGACGGCGGCGGAGTTATCCGG
>CAYWRF010000152.1:0-3746 GCA_964460495.1 uncultured Pseudomonadota bacterium
ACCTTTTTTATTTTTCGACTGAGTGTAGTTTGATGGAATTTTTCTCTTAAGACCTTAAGTAATCTTTCTTTCTCAGCCGATTTTAAGTTCGTCCATTTGCATTCGGCAACTAAGGTGCCCCCGTTTGGTTCCTCAACAACGAGATCGAGTTCGACATCCCTTTCCCAATATCGCATCGATCCTGGAAACGAGAGTCGGCAAAAGGATTCCCACTGATGGGAAGTATGCTCATGGAGCACTCTTTTTCTTTCCGTCGTGTTCAGGGCGGCCCAACGCGACCGTTGGGGAAGAAAGGTGCCATAATAAAAAGCAAGCACCGGATCTTCCAGGCGGTAGAGAAACCGCTTTGTGGTCCTTACCGACTCCCCAAACGGGAGTTCCCTGTTCAGAAGAGACAGAGAAAGGAGCAGGGCAAGGGGCCGTGAAAGGTTGCCTTGGGGAACGCCGATGCGCGAGGCGAGTTCACTCGGTTTGGAAACCCCTCTGCCGACCAGATCAAGAATCGCCTTGGGGAGGGACCCGGTGACCCCTTCGTCTCGAAGCATTTGAATCGGCTCCTCGGAAAGGATTCCACCCGGAGAGAAATAAAGGGAGTCGGCTTGTTCAATCACTGACCCTTTCGGCATCAACTTCCAGTAGTGCGGGACTCCTCCCACGAGAGAGAAGCGAACGAATGATTCAGGATCTCCCCTGTCGTATTTCATGACGCGGCAAAACCAATGATAACTCATCGGTTTCAGATGGAGGTGAACCTGGGCCCGTCCGTAAAGAGGTACATTTTGTTGTAAAAACTGCGAAAAGAGCATCGACTGGGAGGATCCTGAAACGAACAGACAACCCTTTTTCTTTGAGAGTTCATGGTCGATCCATTTTTGGAGCAGGCTGGGCAAAGTGGGATCTCCTTGGACAAGATAAGGAAACTCATCCAGAACAAACAGAGGGGGGAAGGCCTCTTTTGAAAGGAGGGTAAAGAACTCACTCCAGCTTCTTGGGGTGATATCCCGAAAGAGGGGCAGTCGATGCCGGATCTCTTCTGAGAGGTGGAGGAGCTGTTGCTGTACGGTTCCCTCAACCGCCTGATGGTAAAGGCCGCCGAATGTCTCACACGCCCTAACCAAAAGAGCTGTTTTCCCAACCCGCCGCCGCCCAGTGACATATCCCAAGGCCGGCTTCCCGACCTGTTTTTTAATCAGAAGTAGTTCCTCATTTCGATTCCAGAATTCAGGCATGCCTAAAATGATGCTTTAACAACATTATGCATGTCAAGCATAATGTTGAGGAACTTGCCAGCGCCTCCTCGAAATCGGCGAAGGGACCTCGGAGGTCCAGAGGATCGTGATCTCCCGCCAGATCGGGTGTTGATTTTTTTCTGGAAAGAAAATAGCAACTTCCTGGGGACTTGGCCGACCTTTTTTGTGTCATGTCGGCTCCCCTTGACGGATTTAAACCTTAAGAAACAGACCATGCTAAACTTTACATTCTCCCATGCAGATGTTACACGCCAAGGTATGTTTGGATCTGTTGGAATGAGAGTCAGACTCGCTTTTTTTTTGATAGCCATTTACCCCTTCCTGACCGGCGCCTCCCTGATTGATCAGGAGACAAAGCGCACCGTCATCAATCTGAACAGGAGGGTCGAGTCCCTGCTTGAAAAACAGAAACTCGACAAGGCGGAACAACAGAGGATCGTCGAGGCGATTCAGGATATTCAAAAGCTGCAGATAGGCCAGCAGAAGCTGCTCGAGGGGATATTGGGTCTGAAGAGGTCCGATGGGTCGGAGCCTTTGGCCTCCCTGCAAAGGGCCAGCCGATGGGGCCTCTTCTTTTCTGTGGTCTCCCTGTTCGGCCTCTTCCTCTTCTTTTTTGCCTTCCGCGCCGATCGGAGGAGGATCGGTGAAATAGTCCGCGCGATCAACACCCTTCAGGCCGAGAGGGTTGCCGCGGAAGAGGAACTGGAAGAGAAGACCCCCCGCGGTCCTTTTCGCCCAAGACTCACCGTGAATCCGGACAAGAAAAAGCTGGAGATTGTAAACCTGGGAAAGAATCCGGCCGCGGAGATCTCCCTCTCCCTCGGTCCGGCACCGACAACATTGGCCCAGAGACACCGGGTTGTCGGACAGCTCCAGACGGGTGAAAAGACGATCTTCGAGCTCGACCGCTGGATAGACGAGAAGCTCTACGGGAGCATCGAATATAAAAATCCGAAGACCGGACGGGTCTACAAGGATCATTTTGTCCTGGACTATGATCCGCTTGATGAGCGGTTCTTCTCCCATGCTTGAAACGATGATGCTCTGGTTCGCAACAAAGCTGATGTTCTTTCCGGTGAAGGCGATCGCCGCCTACCCCTCCCACCTCGAGATCCCGTATGAGGAGGTCCGCTTTCATAATGAGGAGGGGTTGCTCCTCCATGGCTGGTTCTTTCACGGGAAACGATCCCCGTTGACCCTTCTTTTCCTGCATGGGAACGCGGGGAATATCGGGGACCGTCTCGAGATGATCCGGTTTCTCTCCCGGATCGGGTGGAACATCTTTATTATCGATTACCGGGGGTATGGCGGGAGCCAGGGATCTCCAACGATCCCCGGTGTCATCGAGGATTCCGATGCCGCCTACAGATGGCTGACGCGTGGAAAACCGGAGACCACGCCCGGGAAGGTCGTGATCTGGGGGGAATCGTTGGGAGGGGCCCTTGCAACGGAACTCGCGAGCCGCGAACCGGCCGGCGCCCTGATCCTGCAGAGCACATTTACATCACTCCGCGATATCGGGAAATTCCATTACCCGTTTCTTCCCTCAGCGCTCGCCCCGGATCTGTTTCGATCGATCGAGACAATCCGCAAGATTCGGTCGCCGCTCCTTGTTGTTCATGGGACAGAGGACGAGACGGTTCCCTATTCGATGGGGCAAAGACTTTATGAGGCGGCGCCTCATCCCAAGAGGTTCTATGAGATCCCCGGCGCACACCACAACGACACGCACCTGTTCGGCAAGAACGAGTATCTTCTACAGATCGAGGAGTTTTTGAATGAGGCGGGGTTATGAGGAGGTCGCCTGGTCGGCGAGCAGGGTGACGACATCTTCCCGCACCTCGCAGAATCCTCCGGAGATCTGGAGGGTACAGCTCTGCCCCCCCTTTTTATAGGTGAGAGTCCCCTCCCCCATCTGGGTGAGGAAGGTAGTATGCCCCGGCAAGACGCCGAATTCGCCCAAGGCGCCCGGCACAGTCACCTCGTCAACCTCTTCCGAGGCAACCGGTTTTTCAGGGGTCACGATAGAGAGTTTCATGCTGCTAGTTTCTCCGCCTTGGCCCTCGCCTCCTCTATTGTTCCGACCATAAAGAATGCCTGTTCGGGGAGGTCGTCATGCTTCCCCTCAATAATCTCCCGGAACCCCTTGATCGTATCGGCCAACTTCACATATTTTCCCTCGAGACCGGTAAACTGGGCCGCGACGAAAAACGGCTGGGAGAGGAATTTCTGGATCTTCCTCGCCCGGGAGACGGTCAGCTTGTCCTCCTCCGAGAGCTCATCCATCCCGAGGATCGCAATGATGTCCTGAAGGTCCTTGTACTTCTGAAGGATCTTCTGGACCTCCCGCGCCACCCGGTAATGCTCCTCCCCCACGATCTCCGGCGTCAGCACGCGCGAGGTCGAATCGAGCGGATCGACCGCCGGGTAGATCCCGAGCTCCGCGATCTGGCGCGAGAGCACCGTCGTCGCATCGAGGTGCGAGAAGGTCGTGGC
>CAYWRF010000153.1:0-3728 GCA_964460495.1 uncultured Pseudomonadota bacterium
GTCCAGATTGCGGAGGAGCGGCAGGTGGCCCAGATGAATGCGGCGCCACGCCCGACCCGACCGATGACCGTCGGGCATGGCTCAATGCCGCAGCCCTCCGCCCCCCATGCGCGCGCGAGCCTCCCGCCCCAGAAGACGGGGCCGGTTCATGTGGAAAAGGTGGGGCGGAACGAACTGTGTCCCTGCGGGAGCGGGAAAAAGTACAAGAAGTGTTGTGGAAAATAAGAGATGAGAACAGGGCGAATTCCCGGTTTTAAATTCTCAGGCGTCTCCTCTGGAATCAAGGAAAAGGCGAGACTTGACCTCGCCCTGATCCGTTCTAATCCGCCGGCAACGGTCGTCGGTTGTTTTACCCAAAACAAGGTGCAGGCGGCGCCGGTCGTCGTCTCCCAAAGAAATATCCGGTCCGGCCTTTGTTCGGCCGTCATCATCAATAGCGGGAACGCAAACGCCTGCACCGGGACCCGCGGGTTAAGGGATGCGGAGACGATGGTTCGGGTCACGGCCCGGGCGCTCGGTGTGCCGACCCGTCAGGTACTTGTTTGTTCCACCGGCAAGATCGGGGTGCCGCTTCCGATAGGAAAGATAAGCGGTGCGATCCCGAAGGCGGCAAGTTCCCTCTCGCCGGGTCACTTCATGCAGGCGGCTCGGGCGATCCTCACCACCGATCGGGGTCCAAAGACCGCTTTCTTCAAGGGGAGGATAGGTGGCAGGCAGTTTCTCCTGGCCGGATTCGCTAAGGGGGCCGGAATGATCGAGCCGCATATGGCAACAATGCTCGCCTTCATCATGACCGATCTCCGGATCGGACGTCCTCTCTTGCAACAAATCCTTAAGAGGGTCGTTGATCAAACCTTTAATCGAATCACAGTGGATGGAGACAGCTCCACCAACGACACGGCCCTTCTCCTCGCAAACGGTCTTGCCGGAAATGCCCCGCTGAGGAGCGGCTCACGAGAGACGAAAAAATTTGAGGAGGCATTGTGTCGGGTCATGGAACAGCTGGCTTTTCGGATGGTGGAAGACGGGGAGGGGGCGACGAAACGGGTCAAGATCGAGGTGAAGGGGGCCAAGAGCGCCGCGGAGGCCCGCGAGATCGCCTACACGATCGGCCGGTCCCCGCTGGTCAAGACCTCCTTTTTTGGGGAAGATCCAAATTGGGGACGGGTGATCGCGGCGGCGGGTCGTTCCGGCGCAACTCTCGACCCACGGCTGGTCGATATTTATTATGAGGAGGTCCCCGTCGTCAGACGGGGGAGGCCGGTTGGAAAGACCGCGGAGGAAAAGGCAAAAAGGGCAATGAAAAAACGGTGTTTTAACGTAACGGTTTCTTTGAACGTCGGCGATGGCGATTTCTGGATTTGGGCTAGTGATCTGACGGTCAACTATGTTAAACTGAACGCCGAATATCGGACTTAGAATTCTTATGCCACGGGAAAATCTTATTTCCGCCATTAACACCCTGATCGCCAAATACAGCGACCTGATCCTTGCCGCGATGGTGATCGCCGTCCTCGGGATGATCATCGTCCCGCTCCCGACCTGGCTCCTGGATATCCTGATCTCGATCAACCTGGCGGCCGGTGTCGTGATCTTGCTCGCCTCTCTCTATATTGCGGATGCCCTGAAGATCGCCTCCTTTCCGACGATCCTTCTGATGACGACCCTCTACCGCCTCGCGCTGAACATCGCCGCGACGCGCCTGATCCTCGCCCATGGGCATGCCGGCGAGGTGATCCGCGCCTTCGGGAGTTTTGTCGTCGCGGGGAACTACGTGGTCGGCGGGATACTCTTTGTGATCATTACACTGATCAATTTCATTGTTATCGCAAAGGGAGCCGAGCGGGTCTCCGAGGTCGGGGCGCGCTTCACATTGGATGCGATGCCGGGGAAGCAGATGTCGATCGACGCCGACCTCCGGGCCGGGATCGTCAACATGGAACAGGCGATGGAACGGCGCCAGACGCTGCAGCGCGAGGCGCAACTCTACGGGGCGATGGACGGGGCGATGAAGTTCGTGAAGGGGGATGCGATCGCGGCGATCGTGATTACGGTGATCAACATCATCGCAGGTTTCATCGTCGGTGTCGTCCAGAGGGATCTCTCGTTCGGGGCTTCTGTCAAGCTCTACTCGCTCCTGACGATCGGCGACGGTCTGGTGGCCCAGATCCCGGCGCTGATCATCTCGGTGGCGGCCGGCGTGGTGGTGACGAGGGTCGCCTCGGAGAACAAGGAGTCGAACCTCGGACGCGATATCGTCCAGCAGGTGACCGCCCACCCGAAGGCGACCGGTGTTGCCGGTCTCCTCTTCCTTCTTTTGGGTTTTATTCCGGGCCTTCCGAAGGTCCCCTTTTTCGGGATGGCGCTCTTCCTCGGCGGACTGACATTTCTGCTGATTCGCGGGCGCGAGAGGGCGGCCCAGCAGATCCTGGAGACCCCTAAGGAGGAGATTGTGAAGAAGGCGGTCGCCAAGCAGGGGGACCAGCTCCCGTTCGTGATGCCGGCCCCGGTCTCCCTCGAGGTCGGCTCCGACATCATCCCGTTTGTCGATGACAGCCAGGACGGCGGCCGGTTCATCAACGAGCTGATTCCGCTCCTGCGACATGGGCTCTATTACGAGCTGGGGGTCAATTTTCCGGGGATCCAGGTGCGGGGCCAGACGGTCGACATGCACCCGGAGAGTTATGTGATCAACATCAACGAGATCCCGGTGGCGAAGGGGAAGATCGAGAAGGGTTCGATCCTGGTCGGAGAATCGGCCGAACAGCTCCAGCTTTTCAATATCACGGGAAAGGAGACGCTCCACCCGATCGATAACTCCGTCGTCACCTGGGTCGCCTCCAGCTATAAAGAGGTTGCGGTCCAGGCAGGATTCCGGATGTGGGATATCGCCGAGTATCTGATTCTTCACCTTTCTCATCTCCTCCGCCGTCATGCGCATGAGTTTCTCGGTGTCCAGGAGGTCCAGACGATGCTGAACGAGCTGGAGAAGACCCACCCCGCCGTCGTGAAGGAGCTGGTCCCGAAGGTCGTGACGGTCCTCCAGCTCTCGGAGATCTTTCAGAGACTCGTGCAGGAGGACGTCTCAATTCGTGATCTCAAGAATATCTTTGCCACGCTGGCCCAATGGGGAGAGGTCGAAAGGGATGTCGTGGCGTTGACCGAGCATATCCGCGCCGGACTCAAACGGTATGTGACCCACAAGTATGCCGGACAGACCGGCTCACTCGCGGTCTACCTGCTCGATCCGGAACTCGAGGAGACGATCCGGGGGGCGATTCGAAAGACCGACAAGGGGAATTACCTAGCGCTCGAACCGGAGGTGACGCAGGAGATCGTGGAGGCGGTCGGGAAGGAGATCGCGAGTCATCCACTCCCGCCGGGCGCCAAGCCGCCGGTTATCCTGACGATCTCGGAGGTGAGGCGCTATTTCCGCAAGATCATCGAGCTTGAATTCCCGCAGCTGGCGGTCCTCTCTTACCAGGAGCTTGCCGAGAGTCTGCGGATACAGCCAATCGCAAGAATTACAATCCGTCCCGTCGCTCAAGCTGCCTAGCAGGATGTTGACAAAGGCCCATCTGCTGCGTTGCCCGCGGCAGGCCCTCCTTGCGGCGTACAGCAAGTACGCCTCAGTCGTGCCTTTGCGGGCGCCTTGCATCTGGGCCTTTCTCAACATCCTGGGAAAACATGGTTTGTCAACAAACTACCAGGTTTCAGAACAATTGAAA
>CAYWRF010000154.1:0-3704 GCA_964460495.1 uncultured Pseudomonadota bacterium
CCCGGATGCCGCCACCGATCTCGACCGGGATGTTGACCGAGGTCATCACCTCCTCGATCTCCCGGAGGTTCACCGGTTTGCCCGCGACGGCGCCGTCGAGGTCGACGACATGGAGCCAGGAGGCCCCCAGGTCGGCCCATTTTTTGGCGGCGTCGACCGGTTTTTCATAGTAGACCTTTGCCTGCTTGAAATCGCCGCGCTCAAGACGGACACACTTGCCGCCATAAATATCTATTGCCGGATAAAGGATCACGATTGTATTTTTAGAGGAGTTGGGCCAAGGTTGCAATCAATTATCATTTGCCACGGTAGCTCAGTGGTAGAGCAGCGGTTTCGTAAACCGCAGGTCGGGGGTTCAATCCCCCCCCGTGGCTTACTTTTTGCCGGCCTTCTTCGTCGCCTCTTCCTCGTCGGTGAAACCGATGAGACCGTCGGCTATTTCACGAAGGGAGGTGACCACCTCGCGGTTCTTGCACTCGATGAGCGGCGTGGTCCCCTTGAAGAGTTCCCGTGCCCGTTTGGACGAGATATGGACAAGGGCAAACCGGTTCTCGCAGTGCTCAAGACAATCTTCAACGGTTATACGTGCCATGGGATCCGCCCTTCTAACGGTAAAATGACCAAAAAGTCAAGCGACGTGAGAGGGATAGCTTTTCCTTGCGACCCCCTTAAATTATGGTATAATTATCGAAAAGTTAGCAAAATTATATGATTGTAGTCCTCAAACGATATGGTTGGGGCCTCCATTTAGTGACGATCGCCCTCTGCAGCTATCTGGTGGCCCAGTCTCTATCCAATTATCTTGCCTCCCGGTTGGAGGTCGGCGTCGCCCCTCTCTCTGTCCAGCTACCTCCTCAAGAGAAGCCAGAGAAGCAAGAGAAGGGGGAGGACGAGGAGTTGGCAGAGATCTCTGATGAGGAGGCAGCGGTTGAAAAATATTCCATTATTGAACAGAGGAATCTTTTTAACTCCCAGTCGGTCGGCGGGACAGGGGGTCAAGGGGAGATCCCGACCGATCAGCTCGTTCAAGAGGGTCAGGCGGTCAAGACCTCCCTGCCGATCAAGCTGATCGGGACACTGGTGGTCGGGGCAGGGACCGATCGGCGGTCATCGGCGACCGTCTCGGGCGACAAGGCGAGGGACGGGAAGGTTTACTATGTCGGGGACGAGGAGTCGTTTTCCCCCAACGTAAAGCTTGTCAAGGTCGACAAGAACAGGATTGAGCTTGTCAACAGCGGCCGTTTGGAGTATGCAGAGGTGGAGGAGGGGGAGAAAAGGTCAATCTTTGCCAAGGCAAGCGAGGTCCATGGAGAGAAAAAGGAGGGATCGGCAAAGAGTGAACCGTCAACGACCCCGGGTGACGCCGCAGTCGCGCCCGAGGGGGGGCTGATTGTCGTCGACCAGTCGGCGATCGATGATGCCTTGGCGAATCTGGACCGCTTTTATACGGAGGTCCGGATCGTCCCGCACTTTGAGGCGGGGCGTGTCTCGGGGATGAAGGTGCTCTCGGTCAAGCCGGGCAGCATCATTGCCAAGCTGGGGATCAAGAGGGGGGATATCCTGGAGAGGATCAACGGGCAGGAACTTGATGTGAAGCGGGGAATGGCGTTGTTTACCGAGTTGAAGGACCAGAGGAGTTTCACGATTGATTTGAAACGCGGGGGGAAGAATCAGACACTGGAGTACCAGATCCGCTAGGGGCTTGAACCTGCGGGGCAGGGTGATCCTGTCATGGCTGTTGATTATTACCGTTCCGATCACGACGGCAGGTCTGCCGGTCCGTCCCTTGAGAGCGGCCGAGGCGACGCCGATCCCTGATCTCGCGTTGCCACCTGCGGTCACGATCACGACCCCTCCCCCGTCACAACCGGCCCCCGGAACAACGGCGCCCTCGCAGGAGACGCCGATCGTTTCGGCCCCCACGTTCATGGCGCCGGCACCGAGCGGCGCGGTCCCGCCCTCTGTCGAGACCGGTGTCCCTTCTGTTTCCCAGCCGCTCGGTCCCGCCCCGGCGACCGACACGGAAAAGATCCTTGAGGAAGAAGGGATGTACTTCAACGTGGCGAACGAGGATATCCAGGAGCTGGTCAAGCAGATCAGCCGCGCCCTCGAGAAAAACTTCATCATCGATGAAAAGGCCTGCAAGGGGAAGATCACGATCATCAGCGAGCGGAAGATGACAAAGACAGAGGTCTGGGAGACCTTTCTCTCCGCGCTCGATGCAAATGGATGCACGATCACTCAGGGACCGGCCGGTCTCTACCGGCTGATCCCGACCCGTGAGGCGATCAGCCATCCGATCGACCTCTATACGAAGGAGGATGCCCCGTTTTCCGATCGCTTCGTGACCCGCCTGATCACGCTGAAAAATATCAGCGCGATGGATATGTCGAATGTGATCAAGACCCTCGTCTCCAAGGAGGGGAATCTCTTTGCCTATCCGGTCACGAACACACTGATCCTGACAGACAAGGGGACGAACATCGACCGCCTGATGCGCCTGATCAAGGAGCTCGATACGGAGGGGCCGCAGGAGATCCTCGAGATCATCCAGATTGTCTATGCGGAGGCGAAGGATATCGCCTCGAAGATCACCGAAATTTTTGAGGCGGAGACGAAGGGGAAGACCGGGGAGGCTCGCCCCTCCCGCCGAAAAGGGGGAGAAGGAGAGGGGGAGGAGGCACCGCAGATCCGGAAGGTGATCCCGGACGAGAGGACCAACTCGTTGATCGTTTTAGCCTCCAAGAGGGCGGTTCAGGATATCCGCGATCTGGTGAAGAAGCTCGATTCGGCGCTGTCGGGGGAGTCGGGGGAGATCCATGTCCATTATCTGAGGCACGCGAGCGCGAAGGATATCGCAACGGTCCTGACCTCTATCGCCGGGTCACTCTCAAAGGACAAGGGTCGACCGGCCGGGGCACCGCCGGGCCAGCCGGCCGGGGGAGCGATCGTCGGGATCGAACTCCTCGGAAAATGGACGGTGACCGCCGATGAGAACACGAACTCCCTCGTCATCACCGCAAGCGCGAAGGATTATCAGACATTGGTCGATCGGGTGATCTCGAAGCTCGATATCCCGCGGAGACAGGTTTATGTGGAGGCGGTCATTGTCGAGCTCTCCGTCTCGCAGGAGCAGCAGCTCGGCTTCGGGGCGATCGGGGGGAAGGCGATTAATGTCGGCGGGACCCAGATCGCCGCGTTCGGAAGCACATTCGGCTTTCTCGACCCGACCCGCCTCCTCGGCGGGGGTCTCGGGGCGGTCAATACGGGGGATACAATCACGATTAATACGCCGGGGAGTATTGGGGCGACCGGTACGACACAGCTGACTGTCCCTGCCTTCTTCACCGCGCTGCAACTGGCGCAGGGGAACACCGATGTGAATATCCTTTCAACGCCGAACATCCTGACGCTCGACAACCAGGAGGCGGAAATCAAGGTCGGCCAGAAGGTCCCGTTCCCGACAGCGGCGGCGACGACGATCGGTGGCAGTCTGCAGACCACCTTCACGCGTGAGGATGTGGCGCTGACACTGAAGATCAAGCCGCAGATCTCGGAGTCGGACACGATCCGGCTGGAGGTGAGCCAGGAGGATCGCGAGGTTCTGCCGCAACAGGAGCAGCCGACCGTCGCTGCTCAGGCAGGCCCCTCAACGACCGAACGCTCGATCAAGACGGCGATTGTCGCCCAGAACGACCAGACGA
>CAYWRF010000155.1:0-3637 GCA_964460495.1 uncultured Pseudomonadota bacterium
GGCGACCTCTGGGAGGATCCTCGTCAAGGGGCGGGAGGTGGGGGGGGTGCCGGCCCATCGACGCGGCCTCCCGCTTGTCTTCCAGAACTACGCCCTTTTCCCGCACCTGAACATTTTTGAAAACCTCGCCTATGGCTTGAGGGTGCGCAAGGTCCGGGGGGCAGAGCTCTCCCGTCGTGTCGACAGTGTGATGAAAAGGATGGGGATCGGAGAGCTGGCTGGGCAATACCCCGATCAGCTCTCCGGCGGTCAGCAGCAGCGCGTGGCACTCGGCCGCGCCCTTGTGGTGGAGCCTCAGATCCTCCTGTTTGACGAGCCGCTCTCCAACCTCGACCCGAAGCTTCGGGAGAGGATGAGGATCGAGATCAAGGACCTTCAGAAGTCGTTCGGGATCACCTGTCTCTACGTGACACACGATCAGGTGGAGGCGATGAGCCTTGCCGACCGGATCGTGATCATGAAGGAGGGGAGGGTCGAGCAGATCGGTCGTCCGGAGGAGGTCTATAATCACCCCGCAAACCGGTTTGTCGCCGATTTCATGGGGCAGACGAACTTTGTGAAGGGGACGGTTGTCGAACTGAGGGAGGGGTCCTGTCTGGTCAAGACGCTGGGGACAACGGTTCGGGCCGATCGGAACGGGGCCCCCAACGGGGCGAGCCCCCTGAATGTAGGCGATCCTGTCCTGACCGCGATCCGGTACGAGTCGCTGACCCCCTGTCCCTTGTCGGATGCGGTCGTCTCGGGGGTTGTGCTTCACCGGCTCTACCTTGGGGAGTCACTCCTCTACGAGGTCCAGGTAGGGGGGCTCGCCCCGTTGGGGGAGAAGGTGATCCTGAAATCGCCAAAAGGGGACAAGACCTATCAGCCTGGCGATCCGATCCACCTGCGGTTCGAACCCCACGGAATTGTCGCAATTTCTCTAGAGGTTCAAGCTTAAAGCTCTGAAATAACTATGGTTTTATTGCAACCGATTAAAATGGATTGACACGGATCTTGCGACGCAATAATCACCCCGACCAACGAATTGAAGGAAGAGGTGATTTCCAGATGAAGAAGTTAATGATGTTGGCCGTGGCAGGGATGATCCTTGCCGGGAGTCTTCCGCTCATGGCGGAGACCCAGCCTGCAAAGCCGGCCCAGACCGAGGAAGAGAAGGCCCGTGAGGTTTGCCAGAAGAAGAATCTTCAGGGCGCCGAGCTCGACAGCTGCGTGAAGGATGAGGCGGCTAAACTGCGTGCCGAGGCAAAGAAGGCCGAGTAACTCTTTCCTGAACTTTAAGAATGGCCCGTGGGGAGATCCCCGCGGGCCATTTTTTATGCGACTCTTGAACGAACTGCTTCAGAGTAAGAACCTTGGGTCTCCGACCCCGGGGTCTCATCCCTGACCTGGGAATGGATCCGCATCTTGTAGAACGACCTCCAGACAAAGAAGAGACCGCTGAGGAAGAGGACGACGCCGATCGTCCGGGCAAACGGGGCGGCCGATTCCGCGATCGCCATCTCGACCGCCAGTATCCCGAAGAGGGTCGTGAACTTGATGATCGGGTTCAGGGCGACGGAGGAGGTGTCCTTGAAGGGATCGCCCACAGTGTCCCCAACCACCGTTGCCGCATGCAGATCGGAACCCTTCTCCTTCAAGCCGACCTCGACCAGCTTCTTGGCGTTATCCCAGGCCCCGCCGGCATCTGCCATGAAGATCGCCTGAAAGAGGCCAAAGACCGCGATCGAGATCAGGTACGAGACAAAGAAGGTGGGGGAGAGCGAGGCGAAGGCCAATGTGAAACAAAAGATCACGCCAAAGATGTTCGCCATCCCCTTTTGGGCATACTGGGTGCAGATCCTGACCACTGTCTTGGAATCCTCGACAGAGGCCTTTTCCTGCGACTCGAGCCGGATATTCTTCTTGATGAACTCGACCGCCCGAAACGCGCCTGTTGTCACCGCCTGAGATGAGGCCCCGGTGAACCAGTAGATAACCGAGCCGCCGGCGATCATCCCCAGCAGGATCTGCGGGTCGATCACGGAGAGCTCCGCCCCGATCGTCGCCCACCCGAAGTGGGCCTTCAAAAGCAGGATCATCGAAAAGATCATCGTTGTGGCGCCGATCACCGCGGTCCCGATCAGGACCGGCTTCGAGGTCGCCTTGAAGGTGTTTCCGGCCCCGTCGTTTTCCTCGAGCAGGAGTTTTCCACCTTCAAAGTCCGGTTTGAACCCGAACTCCTTTTGAATCTCCTCAGAGACCCTCGGCCTCTGTTCGATCTGTGATAGCTCGAAGATTGATTGGGCATTGTCGGTCACCGGTCCGTAGCTGTCGACCGCGATCGTGACCGGCCCCATCCCCAAAAGCCCGAACGCCACCAGACCAAAGGCGAAGACGGCCGGATAACTCATCGTCTGATCGAAACCGGTGTGGGCGGCGAGGTAGGCAACAAACATCAGACCGGCGATCGAGATCCCCTTCCAGAAGGCGCCGAAGTTGCCCGAGACAAAGCCGGAGAGGATCACGAGCGAGGCTCCCCCCTCCCGCCCGGCGTCAACGATCTCTCGCACATGCTTCGAGTGAGAACTGGTAAAGGCCTTGGTCAGTTCCGGGATCAGCGCCGCGGCAACCGTCCCGCAGCTGATGATCAGTGAGAGCCTCCACCAGAGGTCGCCATACTGCGCCTTGAGGAGAAGCGCGCTCACCGCAAACGTGACCGCGATCGAGATTGCGGAGGTGAGCCAGACAAGGGAGGTCAGCGGGTGCTCAAAATTGACCCTCGGGTCACTGACCCGCTCTTTTCCCTGGCCCCACCCGGCCCAGATCCGTCCGTTGATCGCGTAGGAGAGGACCGAGGTGACGATCATCATGATCCTCATCGCAAAGATCCAGACGATCAGATCGGCCTGGAACTCCGGGAAGACCGCCAGGACAATAAAGGTGATCAGCGCAACGCCGGTGACGCCGTAGGTCTCAAAACCGTCGGCGGTCGGGCCGATACTGTCCCCTGCGTTGTCACCGGTGCAGTCGGCGATCACGCCGGGGTTTCGCGGGTCATCCTCCTTGATCCGGAAGACGATCTTCATCAGGTCGGAGCCGATATCGGCGATCTTCGTAAAAATTCCGCCGCAGATCCGGAGCGCCGAGGCGCCCAGGGATTCACCGATCGCAAATCCGATAAAGCAGGCCCCGGCCGCCTCGCGGTCAACGAAGAGGAGGATCGTGAGCATCATGATCAGCTCGATGCAGATGAGGAGCACGCCGATGCTCATCCCGGCCCGGAGCGGGATCTGATAGACAAGAAACGGTTTGTTCTGGAGTGAGGCAAAGGCGGTCCGGCTGTTCGCGAGCGTGTTCTGGCGGATCCCGAACCAGGCGACCGAATAGGAGCCGAGAATCCCGACAACCGACCAGCCGAGGATCGTCGCGACGCGCCCGAGCGGCATCTGCTGGAGGAAGAAGAAGTAGTAGAAGATCACGGCGCCGATAAAGAGCTCCAGCACGACGAGGAGCTTCCCCTGCTGGATCAGATAGGTCTTGCAAGTTTCGTAGATCGTGTTTGAGACATCAAGCATCGCCTTATGGGCCGGGAGCGACTTGACCTTGGCATACTCAAAGAGGCCGAAGAGCATCCCGAGGAGGCAGACGAAGAGCCCGC
>CAYWRF010000156.1:0-3621 GCA_964460495.1 uncultured Pseudomonadota bacterium
CCCTGTTTCGGGACCCGGCGGATCAGCGGCATCTGCCCCCCTTCAAACCCGAGCTTGTGGAAACCGCCGGCCCTCGACTTCTGCCCCTTGTGCCCGCGGGTCGAGGTCCCGCCATGACCCGATCCCTCCCCCCGACCGAGTCTCTTTCTCTTTTTTCGCGCACCCGGAGGCGCAATCAGTGACGAGAGGTTCATGCCGCCTTCCCTTTCAAGAACTCCTCAACTTCCGCAACGCTTCGAAGCTGCAACAGGCCGTTCAATGTCGCCTTCACGACATTCTGGGGGTTGTTGGTCCCGAGACACTTTGTCAGGATATTCCGGATGCCGGCCGCCTCCAGGACGGCGCGAACCGCCCCTCCGGCGATCACACCGGTCCCATCCGATGCCGGCTTCAGGAGGACCATCGCGGCGCCGTAGAGACCGGTGACCTCATGCGGGATCGTGGTCCCTTTAAGCGGGACCTCGATCATCTCCTTTTTCGCCCGCTCCGTCCCCTTCCGGATCGCCTCCGGCACCTCGGCCGCCTTCCCCAGACCGACTCCGACATGCCCCTTGTGGTCGCCGATCACAACGAGGGCGGAGAAACTGAACCGCCTCCCCCCTTTCACGACCTTCGCGACACGCCGCACATCAACAACCTTTTCCGCAAACGGTGACCCTGCCTCCGCCATAGTGTCTCCTTAAAAGACGAGCCCGCCTTCCCTTGCCCCATCGGCAAAGGCCTTCACGCGCCCGTGATACTGACACCCGCCCCGGTCAAAAACTACCTTGAAGCGCGCCTCCTTGGAGATCTTCAATCCCTGGGCCTTCTTCGCAAAGAGAAGGCCGAACGCATGGGCCTGTTTCAGGTTCCCCCCGCCTCCTTTTTTCTGTTCCTTGCACAGGGTCGAGAGCCCCAGGAGCGTGATCGCCTTCTGGTCATCGATCAACTGGGCATAGAGGTGCTTGAGGCTCCGGGAAACCGAAAGCCGGGGACGTGTCCCATCCCCCGCCACCTTCTTGCGAATCCTCTGCCTCCTTCGGAGGCGCGCTTTAATCTTCAACGCCATTACTTGCCCCCTCCTGCCGCAACCGCCGCCTTCCCGACCTTTCTCTGGATCACCTCGCCCGCATACTTGATCCCTTTTCCCTTGTAAGGTTCGGGGAGTCTCAGTTTGCGGATACGCGCCGCGGTCTCGCCGACAAGCTCCCGCGACGCACCCGAGATCTCCAGACGCACCTGCTTATCGACATGAATCTTGATCCCATCCGGGATCGGAAAGAGGACCGGGTGGGAAAATCCGAGTGTCATCGAAAGATCCTTGCCCTTCACCTCCGCCCGGTAACCGACCCCCGAGATCTCGAGCTCTTTTTTGAATCCGTGGGAAACCCCCTCCACCATGTTTCGTATGAGGTTCCTCGTCAAACCATGGAGCGAGCGGATCTCCCGCGACTCCCCGTGTCGTTTGACCTCGATCGCCTTCCCGACAACGACCTCAAGCCCCGGGTCGAAGGATCTCGTGAGCTTCCCTCCCGGCCCCTCGACAAGGCAAAGATTCCCCTGGACGGCGACCTTGACCTTCTCAGGGATCGGAATCGGCTGTCTTCCAACGCGTGACATCCTCTTCTCCTACCAGAGGGTGCAGAGGATCTCTCCCCCGACCTTCTCTTTTTTCGCCTGGTGACCGGTCATCAACCCTTTTGAGGTCGACAGGATCACCAGACCGATCCCGCTCCTGACGACGGGAATATCTTCATACCCGACATAGACCCTTCTCCCGGGACGGCTCGCCCGACTGATATGAGTGACCACCGGGACCTTCTTCTCCCCATAGCGGAGCGAGACCAGGATCGACTTCGCCCCGTCCGCTTCGGTCCGGTACGCCCCGATCCTCCCCTCCCGGTTCAGGACCTTGACCATCTCCAGCTTCAGGCGGGAGAAAGGGAGGCGAACCTCCGGATGCCCCGCCTTCTGGGCGTTCCGGATTCGTGTCAACATATCGGCAATCGGGTCTGTCATAATCCTCCTCTCCTTCGGGTCACCAACTCGCCTTCACAACCCCTGGCAGTTCCCCTAACAAGGCCCGCCCCCGGAAACAGATCCGGCACATCCCGAACCTCCTCAAGAACGCGCGCGGCCTCCCGCAGAGGGGGCAGCGATTGTAGGCACGCACCCGGAACTTCGGTTTTCGGGTCGCCTTGATGATCAATGAGGTCTTCGCCATATCAATTCTCCCGGAACGGCATCCCCAGATGCCTCAGCAAGACCTTCGCCTCGCTGTCATTCCGGGCCGTCGTCACAATCGTTACATTCATCCCCCAGATCCGTTCGATCTTGTCATATTCAATCTCCGGAAAGATAATCTGCTCGGTGATCCCGATCGAGTAATTCCCGCGTCCGTCAAAACCCTTGGGCGAAACCCCCCTGAAATCACGCATCCGGGGGAGCGCCATGTTGATGAAACGGTTCAAGAACTCATACATTGACCGCTTCCGGAGCGTCACCTGGCATCCGATCGGCACCCCCTTCCGCAACTTGAAATTCGCAATCGATTTCTTCGCCCGCGTCGTGATCGGCTTCTGGCCCGTGAGCAACGCCATCTCCTGCGAGGCGCGATCCAGGATCTTGACATCCTGGGTCGCCTCCTTGATCGAGGTGGAGACAACGACCTTTGAAATCTGCGGCACCCGCATCACATTTTTGAAGGCGAGCTCCTTCATCACCGCCGGCAGGCATTTCTTTTTGTAAAATTCCTCGAAGGTCATGCGAACGCCTCCTGACACTTTTTGCAAAACCGGATCTTCTTCCCGTCCGTCTCCAGCCGAACCCCCGCGCGAACCCCCTTGCCGCAACGGCTGCAATAGAGCATCAGCTTTGAGAGGTGCAAAGGGGCCTCCTTCTCCACAATCCCCCCCTGTTTCATCCGGGCGGTCGGCTTCTGGTGGCGCTTGACCCGGTTCAGCTTCTCCACGAGAACCCGCTGCAGCTCCGGGAAGATGCCGATCACCTTGCCGGTCTTCCCCTTCTCCCGCCCGCTGATCACAACGACTGTATCATTGCGACGAATCACAAAACCTCCGGAGCCAATGAGATAATCTTCGCAAACTTTTTTGCCCGAAGCTCCCGCGCGACCGGACCGAAGATACGCGTCCCCAAAGGTTCCCCCGCCTGATCGATCAGCACAACGGAATTGTCGTCAAACCGGATGTAGGAACCGTCCGGCCTCCGGGATTCCTTCGCGCAACGGACGATCACAGCCTTCTTCACATCCCCCTTCTTGACCTTCGAGTTCGGCAGCGCCTCCTTGACGGAGACCACAATCAGATCCCCGAGGCTCGCGTACCGCCTTCGAGATCCGCCGAGGACCCGGATGCAAAGGAGCTTCTTCGCCCCCGAATTGTCGGCCGAATCACAGACTGTCTCGTTCTGAATCACCTCAGGCCGCCTTCCTCTTTAATATTTTCTCGAGTCTCCATCTCTTCTCGCGTGAAAGGGGGCGAGACTCGACGATCATCACCTGATCCCCCTCGGCCGTCTCGTTCTTTTCGTCGTGCGCCTTCACCTTTTTCTCCAGCACGACGACCTTTCCGACAACCTTGTCAAACGCGCGACGCTCAATACGCACAACACAGGTCTTCTGCA
>CAYWRF010000157.1:0-3600 GCA_964460495.1 uncultured Pseudomonadota bacterium
TCGCCCTCTCCCTCGCCTTCTCCGTCGGGATCGGGGTCTTCTTCGGGATCTACCCGGCGCGGCGGGCGGCGATGATGGATCCGATCGAGGCGTTGCGATACGAATGAACCGAAAACTCTCCGCCTGCGCCCTGATTTTCGGCCTCCTCTGGCTCCTCCAGGATTTTTGCCGAAACTATTTCCCGCTCGGGGGGTTCTCCTGGTCGAGCCTCGCCTACAGCCAGGGGGAGATGTTGACGTTGATCCAGATCGCCGATCTGACCGGTCCTTATGGAGTCACCTTTCTGATCCTCTTTGCTAATGCCTTCTTTGGAGAAGTTGTCTTGTTTCTGACCAGGAGGAGGATTGATTCTCCTGGTCGGCTCGCCTGGATCTTTGTCGCCTTGATCGGGCCGTCAATCCTGTACGGGCTGTGTCAGCAGCGCCGGATCCCCCGATTGTTTGAGGGGTTGCCGGAGAAAAAGATCTCGCTGATCCAGGGGAATATCCCGCAGGAGGAGAAGTGGCTTTCCGAGAATGTCGAAAAGATCATCGGCCGCCAGACGGAGCTTTCTCTCGAGGCGGAACGAGACTCCCGGCCCGATCTGATCATCTGGCCCGAGGCCGCCTTCACCGCGGTGATCCCCCCCGATGCGAAGAGTCTGGATGTTGTTGATTCCCTGAGGACACCGCTCCTGATGGGTGCGGTCTCGTTCGAGGGACGCCTCCCCGACGACTGGCCCCCGCCGGCCGGGTCGGACTTTCGCCTCTATAACAGCGCCTGGGTGGTGAGACCGCGCGGAATCCTGATGGATGTTTATCGGAAGAACCATCTGGTGCCGATGGGGGAGTACATCCCGATGAAAAAGGTCTTTTTCTTTCTGGAAAAGATCGTCCCCGGCTTCGCCGATTTTACACCGGGCGACGGTTACCCGCTCCTCTCGGCGGCCGGGATGAAAGCGGGGGTGACGATCTGTTTTGAGGACCTCTTTCCGGAGATCTCCCGTCGTCTTGTCCGCGCCGGCGCCGATATTCTGGTCAACATGACGAATGATGCCTGGTACGAGCGCTCCTCCGCCGTTTTGCAACATCTGGAGTTTTCAAGATTTCGGGCGATTGAGAACCGGCGGTACCTCGCCAGGGCGACGAACACCGGCGTCACGGCGGTTTTTGACCCGACAGGCCGCGAGGTCGCCCGCGCCCCGCTCTTTCAAGAGGCGGTCCTTCCCGCCGTCGTGAAGTTGGGAAGTCCAAAGACCTTTTATGCACGGTGGGGAGATGTTTTCGTCGCCGGCCTCATGGTGCTCCTCTTCCTTTTTGCCACCCTTCCAGCGCCTCGATCACTTCGTCGATCTTCTGGTACCGATCTCGTGGATCGTAGGCGATCATCCGGTAGATGATCGCCCCCAAGGAGTCTGCCGCGTCGCTCGTAAGACCGCTTGATGGGGGGAGGTCCTGGGACAGGAGTAAAGGAGGTATCCGATACCCGCGAATATCGATCAACGCGGTGAACTTGCCGACACGCGGAAAAGCCGGGCGCCCGGCCAACATCTCCCTCAAACAGCAACCGAGTGAAAAGATGTCGGCCGTGAAGGAGGGATCGGGAAGACCGGAACCATAAAAACACTCCGGGGCGGTGTAACCGGCGGTCCCCCGTCCGGCCGGGGGACAGGAAAATGAGGGCCCTTCAACAATTTTGGCAATACCGAGATCAAAGATCACACCCCTCTCCGTCAGATTAAATTTGGAGAGATCCTGATGGACGATACGGCGTTCGTGCAGGAAACGGAGACCCTTGGCAGACTGAAGGGTGATCTCGACGGCCCGGGCGGGTGAAAGAGGTCCCTCCCTGACGAGAAGCTGATAGAGTATCGTCCCCTGAAAAGGTTCAAGGATGACAACCGGCGCACCGTCCGGAAGACGGAACCCCTCCCAACCGGCCCGGTGGGGGAGAAAAAGATCCTTCCGGACTAAAGGACCGGCGATACCTGCAGCCAGTGAGCCCCAGCCGAGGTTCTCTATCACCCGGTCGACGACCCGGGCCCCTTTGGAAACCCGCACCTCCGATGAACTCATGCGGTTGAAATCGGACAGGGGTCGGAAAATGTTGCTCGATAAAAGACCCCAAATTTTTCCCCTGTCCTCATTTTTTGTTAGCAACCCCTGTTCGAGACCAACGATAATCGGCCTGAATAAACAAGGAGGGGAAAATGGCTGGAGATTTTGTTTCAGGAGACCTGTCGAAACGCCTTGCCTTATTGGGTTTGGGTGACAGCCACCTTTGGATTCGAGTCAACAAGGAGGGCAAGGGGGAGGTCGTCCAATTCTTCGGTCGCACACCAGGTGGATCGGAAGTGGGGCTTCAGTCCCCGGCTGACCAGTTGGATCGATTACCCAAAGATTGCTTCGAAAGAGACAATCAGGTCCATTGCAAAAGAGGCGAGGACCAGCGAGCTGCCGGGCTGACGAGAAATGTAAAAAGAATGTTAGGTGTCGCTCGAGATGTCATGACTCTCGCCGAACAAGTGAAATCTACCCGTCTGGCAGTACTGGCAAAACCGAGCCCCGATAACTATTCACCGGCACTCCTCGATCCGACCGATCGAATTCTTGAAACGATACGTATCGAAAGGCCAGCGGGGCTCTCTTCGATGGTTCCTTCGGCAACTTTTCTTTATCGGTACCTCGTTGATACGAATGGTGACCAGACAGCCGATGTCACCCTCGTGGCGATGGAGATCTATTCGCAGGGACGGTCCGGACAAGAAAAACAGGTGATCCTGGTCCGACTCCCGGAGGTCGCCCCGTCCGTCGTTGTCGAAGTGCCTCAGCAATTCAAGCTTAAGGCTCCCTCTAAACCGGCACCGGGGCCGGAACGAGCAGAAGGGCGCGGATGTGGTTGTTCTCTCGGCAGTCTTCCTTAAGAACGATTAAGCGAGGGCACCGCTTTTCTGCTTGATCCCAATGTGAGTACATGTCAATATGTACGCATGCGATCGACCACAGCCACATCGCTCAGGAAAGAGCTCTTTGGAGTGATTGAAAAAGCCGCCCACTTCATTCCTACCAGAGTTCGACATAAAAAGGGGGATACCATCATCCTTTCTTACCACCAGTATCTTGCGTTAAGGGGCAAGAAAAAACGGGCGGGTTCCGGGCGTCTTGGTCCGCTGGTCCGGGGGCGGATTACGGGAGAGCTTAACGAGCGAACCGAAAAAATGCTGCTGCGATACATGGGGCTTAAGTGAAATATATTGTAGATACCCACCTGCTCGTCTGGAGACTCATTGAACCGAGAAAACTTTCTAAAAACGAGCGGAGTCTTTTCTCAAATTCTCAGACAGAGTTCCTGATACCGACCGTTGCCCTTCTGGAGATGCAATATCTTGCAGAAATTAAGCGGATTGAAATCGACATGGACGAGGCGCTGACGACGCTTCAAGAAGAACCGGCCTTTCAGCTGGTCCCCTTCGATGAAACGGCCATGCTGCATGCCTTCCGCCTGACGTCTACTCGCGATCCCTTTGATCGAATGATTCTGGCCCAGGCCCTTGCCAACTCGACAAAAATACTCACCCGGGATCGCTGGATGAAAGAAACCGCTCCTCATCT
The DNA here is from genome assembly GCA_964460495.1 of uncultured Pseudomonadota bacterium. Taxonomy (GTDB): domain Bacteria; phylum UBA10199; class UBA10199; order JACPAL01; family JACPAL01; genus CAYWRF01. The sequence goes on from CAYWRF010000157.1 coordinate 3,591, forward strand.
TGTTGTTTTC
>CAYWRF010000158.1:0-3522 GCA_964460495.1 uncultured Pseudomonadota bacterium
TGTCTGAAGTGCGGCCAAAGGCGTAATAGAAGGCCGGATTGAGGACCAACCGGCCGATATGTCCGTTGGAGGCGAGGCCGATATAATAGGCCCGAAGGGGACGACTGGAAATCTCGTCATGGCCGAATTGGAAAGAAGGGGACAGGGCGAAGCCGGGGACGACGTCATTCCAGATAAAATTAATCGCCGCGACCTGATGCTTTCTCCTCTTGTCGGTGTTTAAGGCGGCAAAGGGATCCTTAAAAAAGCGGTCGAAATAGCCCACATTGACCTGATAAGTGTTTTGCACCAGCTCGCTAAAAAACCTCACCCCGTGGGCATTGTCGTTATAGACCAGGCCGAGAAAATCGGAGTTGAAATTCTGGATCCCCCCGCGCACCGACGTGGCATCAAATTGCTCGCCCACCTCGAAGAGCTTAAACTCGGCGAAGCCCTCCTGGATGCCAAAATCAACTGTCCTCTTTCCCTCAAAGTCAAAACCCCCCTTGATCTTCGCGGCGGGGTTTTTATCCCCTGTAACCGCTTTAACGGACGGCCTGACCTTGATGGCCCAATCCTTGGGTTGAAAAACGGTATCGCCCTGGAAAAGCTCGAAGCTCGGGGTGAATTCCGTCTTGGTGACGACGTTGCTCTTCTGAAAGGCGGCGCCGCCCACTAGAGGTGTCCCGCGCGCCCCCTTAAAGTCGAGATTGTTCCTGCTCTCCAGGATGAAGTCGAAGACCCCGTTGAAGACGAAAAAAATGTTGTCTCCGATGACGGGGATGTCGCCCTTGAGGACGTTCTGGTTGTAGGGGTCTAGAATAGAAGGTTTGATAAGCCTCTGACCCCTATCGTCGAGAACCCGCCACCGATCAAGGTCGGGCCGGTACTCGCCGGGTTGGTCTGCTGGAGGTTTTTCCGCTTCTCCCGCAGGGAGGGTAAAAGCCGAGAGAGAGGCGACAAGAAAAGTCAGGGCAGCAAATAAATGGGGCAACATCATGGCTGTCTTACCCTTTGCCTTGCTGGGATTCCGACTCTATCAGAGTTCGGGGGAATACAAGCGATTGATTCTACTTGGCCATCGAACGGATGAAAGAGACCATCTCCTTTACGGCCTTTTCATCCATCTTCTTGTAAGCTGGCATGAGCTTTGACTTGCCCACCGCTCCGCCGCCTTCGGAGATGATTTTAGTGAGATCCTGATTGCTCACCTTGGACATCGCCGCCTTGTTCGTCCAGTCCATAGCTTTGCCTTTTACCTTTGCCAGGGTAGCCCCGTCGCCTTTGCCTTGATCCCCATGGCATTTGGCGCAGTCCTTGGCATAAGTTTCTTTAGCGTCAGCCCATACGCGCTCGACGGGCAACCACAGAACATAAGCGGCCAGTAGGCTACCGAACACGACGATTCTCATCATGAAATGAGCCCTCCTTCGGTTGTATTATACACTCTGCTTAAAAACGATTTTATGGTCTATAAGATATTGGAGGGGAGTTTGTCAAGACTTTTTTGGACGTCCCTTTTCTACAATCCGTGCCCTGACTTCAAGTGCCAAATCAAGGGATGATCCCGACCACGGCGTCATCGCCGATGCCAAAAATCCGTGTGGCTCGCCTTTTTCCTTTGACCTTCACCGTCTCCAACGCGACGCAGGGAACGACGTCCTTGACGTCCGAGTAGACCGACTCGCTTATGACAATTTTTTGTTGGTAATTCTTGGTCAGGCCCTCCAGGCGCGACGAGAGGTTCACGGCGTCCCCGATCACCGTGTAATCCATCCGCTGCTCCGATCCGATATTGCCCGATATGACCTCTCCGTACCCGATGCCGATACCATTTTGGATTTCAACCTTGCCCCTCACCTTGCGGTCGGCATTAAAGGTCTTGAGCTCTTTCCTCATATCGAGCGCGGCCTTTACGGCCCGGATCGTGTCGTCCCCGTATTGGACCGGGGCGCCAAAAACAGCCATAATCGCGTCCCCGATGAACTTGTCCAGCGTCCCCCCGTGGGCAAAGATGACCCGCACCATGCGCGAAAAGTAGTCGTTCAGGAGCTCCACGATCTCCTCCGCGCCCAGCCGCTCCGAAAGGGTGGTGAAGTCGCGGATGTCGGAAAAAACGATCGTGACCTTTAGGTTGACGCCGCCCAGCTTCAGGCTATCCTTGTTTTTGACCAATCGCTCCGCAACTCGCCGGTCCACATAGCGCGATAAGGTCGACATCATGCGCTGTTCCTGGGTGATGTCCTCCACCACAAGCACCTGACCGATGGGTTTCCCCTTGGTGTTCTTCAACGGGACGATGCTGACATTAAAATTGACGCGGTCCTCCCCTCCGGGCAGGAAATACTTGAGATCATAACCCGAATATTTTTGACCCGTATTCAAAACCTCGCCGATAGCCTTGACAAAGTCCTGGTTCGCTTCAGCGTAGAGAACTCGATCGTAGGAAAGACCGACAGCCTGACCGGCCCTGATAGCAAAAAGCCGCTCCGCAGCCGGATTGACCGTGATCACCTTACCGTCCTCATCGAGGGTCACGACCCCGGTCGCCATGTCCCTCAGGATGCTCTCGTTGTAGTTCTTGATATCCATGACCTCTTCGAAGAGATTCGAGTTCTCAAGGGCTACGGCCGCCTGAGCGCCGAGGGCGTCTAAGAGCTCTTCGTCTTCCATGGTGAAAATCCCTTCTTTCTTGTTCAGGACCTGGACCGCCCCTAAAATCTCGCCCCCGACGTTTTTGATCGGCATGCAGAGGATGGTCTGGGTGTGGTAACCCGTCCTCCGATCCACTTCCGGGTTGAAGCGTGGGTCGCTGTAGGCATCCCGGATATTGAGCGTCTCTCCGGTGGTCGCCACGTGGCCCGCGATGCCGAGGTTTCTCGCAAAGCGAATCTCGTTGATGTTTTCTCCCTGCGCCACGCGTGAGAAGAGCTCGTTGGTCTTTCGATCCACCAGAAACAGGGTGCTCCGATCCGCCTTCATGGCGCTGGTGATTTTTTCCATAATGACCGGCAGAAGCCGATCCCGCTCCAGCTGAGAGGTGAACGAACGCATCATATCGAGGAGAATCTCCGTGCGCTCCATCTTCTTTCTCAGCTGCTCGGTCAGGCCGGCGTTTTCCAGAGCAATGGCCGCCTGGGAGCCAAGGGCCTGGAGCAACTCCTCATCCTCCTGAGTAAAGACGCCGCCTCTCTTATTGAGGACCTGAATGGAACCGATGATAGTCCCCTGCTCGTTTTTGATCGGCATGCAGAGGATGGTCTGGGTGCGGTAACCGGTGCTGCGATCCACCTCCGGATTGAAGCGGGGGTCGCTGTAGGCATCCTCGATATTGAGCGTCTCTCCGGTGGTCGCCACGTGGCCCGCGATCCCAAGGCTCTTCGGAAAGCGGATCTCTGCCGTCTCCCTCCCCTGGGCCACTTTGGACCAGAGCTCCCCGGTCTTCTCGTCAAGAAGGAAGAGTGTGCTCCGATCAGCCTCCATCGCTTTGGTGATCTCTGACATGATCACGGGAAGCAAGGCGTCCCGGTTGAGTTGCTGGGA
>CAYWRF010000159.1:0-3522 GCA_964460495.1 uncultured Pseudomonadota bacterium
TTAACGGATCGGGCGGCTCCTGATGAACGGGATAGAGGGTTTCGGAAAAAAGAGGCCCCTTGGTCTCGCGGTCCAGGGGGTCACCGAGTCCATTGAGAATCCGGCCCAGCAGGTTTTCCCCGACCGGCACCTTGAGACAATCCCCTGTCGGGATCACCTCGCTCCCCGGCGCGATCCCTTCCAGTCCACCCAACGGCATCAACAGGACCTCGTTCCCCTGAAAGCCGACCACCTCCGCCCGGATCGGTTCCCGTTCCGGGGCGGTGCGGATCAGGCAAAGCTCCCCGACCTTTACGTGAGGAATCACGGCGCGCGCCACAAGTCCGATCAGCTCGGTTACCCTCCCCTTGGTCTCAACGGTCGAGGTCCCGGCCAGATTTTTTCGATACTTTGTAAGATTCAAAACCGACATCCTTTTACCCTTTATCCTTTACCCCTTCTTCTAATCCCAAGGCCCTCCGGATCGCCCTCCACTGGGTCTCCCAGCGGGCATCGACCGTCCCCAGCTCCGTTTCCACCAAGCAGCCCCCCGGTGTCAGAATCTCATCCTCCAGAAAACTCAATGTGCGTGTCGACTTCTTCCAGACCTTAAGCTCCCTCGCACCGATCTTCTCAAGATCGTCCGGATGGAGACGGACAACGATCTTTTCACCAACCGCCCCCGAGATCGCACGCCGGACAATGTCGACGATCGCCTTCTTTTTCAGCTCACGGGCGACCACCTTACCGGCAATCTCGAGGACCATCTGCACGATCTCCGGCTCCTGCGCCTCAAGGGTCTTCTCACGCTCGAGATCCACCGCCATTATTTTTTCCGAGAGTTCCTGGAGCCCCTGCTGGTGGCCTTCCTCATAGCCGCGCTTCCTCTCCTCTTCCTTTTCCTGAATCGCCTCTTCTAAAACCAGCTCTGCCTTCTCGCGAATCTTTGCCGCCTCTTCCCTGGCCTTCTCCAATATCTCCTTTGCGAGATCGGTCGCCAAAAGCTCCTCGACAGGGATAACGGACCCCTTCCTTCCTACCTCAAGCAGTGTCGGATCCAGAAAGTCGCCCCCCTCGCCCCTGATAATCTTCCCCCTCATCCCGCCTCCCTGAAGAGAGAGGTCGTCTCGAGCTCCTCTTCGTCTTTCCAGTAACGTTGAATCTTCTCCTGGCGGAAGAGCGCCTTCAAGGACCGGAAGATCCTCTTTCTCGCCGCTGTGTCGGTCTCCACGCCCGAGATCCTCCTCTCATCCAGGGCCCTCAGGAGGCGATACCCCTCAGCCAATGGCAGTCTCGAGGCAAGCGGCCTCATGAAATCAATCTCCGCGACGTTCAGCGCGCGACCAAAAAGGGAGAAACCGACCTCCAGAAAGAGCGCCTCCGGCGACATCTGTCCGAGCGGGAGAGAGAGGAGATGCTTCTGGGATTTTTTCTTCTCCTCAAGAGGGATCTCCTCTCCCGACTGAAGCCGTTTGTTCATCTCCGAGGCATCCGAGAGGGGGCATCGTGAGAATAGGGCGCGAATAAAGGAAGGATTCAAACCGTGAAACGCCCGGCAAACTTCGTCCATTCCCAGATCTTTCAGGAGGGTCTTCAGATCCTCCCCCTTGAGAGAGGCAATATGGACAAAGGTAAACCGCCCCTCTGATGCCGGTGGCACGTCCCCCCGGATCTTCCTTTCAATCAGGAGACGGACCTGATCGAGGAGCGCCGGTGAAACGGGCCGGGTCGTCCTGGGAATCTGTCTCCTTTGATCCGAGGAGAGATAACCGAGCAGGGCCTCCTGTCTCGGAACCGACAGAAAATCGATCAGCAGTCTCAAAAGGCGCGGGGACTCCTCGCGAAGCCCCTCGATAAACCACTCCGGATGCGTCTCCTCAAAGGCGAGACGACCTTCATAAAGACTCAGATTCTTCAACCGCTCCTTCATAAAATTTCTTGGCTCCCTCAAACACTGATGGACCAGCCGCTCCAAAGGGGCCTGATCACGAGGCGAGACAAAGGAGAAAAGCCGTTTCCCCTTTTCCCCCTCCGACAAAACTGCGAGGGCCACCAGCATTTCCTTCTGACCGACCATCATCCCCCCTAAATCTGGATATTCAAGAGCGAGTTCCTGGCCCGGTCGGCGCTCGAGACGATCTGACCGGTCAGATCGACCTCCTGCACAATCTGATAAACACCCGCCTGGACCGCGAGGAGCTCCTGAGACGAAAAATGCTGACCCGTCGTCACCATCTCGATCAGGGTATCCATCCGGAGGGCGCTCCGGTTCACCTCATTTAAGAGATGGATCGCATTCGTCCTCTGTTCCCCCAACTGGGTCGAAGAGAGGTTCAAAGACTCCGCCGCCGTCACCTTGTATTGGACCGAGTCGTTGTCGAGTCCGACCATCGACTTGATCAGCTGGGTATCATCCCCTTCCGTCATGACGGTCTCCAGGAGCTTTTGAAAATCGCCCCCCCCTTGCGGAGAGACCTTTCCCCCCGACGATTCCTTCGGAGCCGCGAGATCACCTGCAATCTTTGTCATCACCTCACTCATTTTTCAGAAACTCCCTTCATCTCCGGCGTCTCCTTCCCGGACCGGACCTTTGTATGTATCTTCTTGAACAGAAACTCGAGGGACCGGGCATGGAGCCGCGATGTCCAGGACTTGGAGAGACCAAGCATCTCCCCCGCCTCTTCCAGCGTCTTGTTCTGAAAGTAGTAAAGCTTGATCAGCTTTCTCTCCTTGTCCGGAAGCGATTCAATCGCCTCCTTCATCAGCTCCTTGACCTGCTGAAATTCCGCCGATTGCTCGATATTCTTGCTCTTCTGATCCTCGATCTCGGTCCCCTCCTCGGAGGCATCAATCGAGATGACATAGATGGAGGCGAGGGAGTTCACCGTATCATAAAGCTCCGCCATCTCATCCTCGATCAGACGGGCGGTCGCCCCCTGCCGTTCGGCGAGATACTGAAGGTATTCATTGCTCGCCTGCTCAAATTTGATTTTGGCGTAAAGGGCACGCGGGATCCATCCGGTTTTTCGGAGTCCGTCGTAAATCGCCCCCTTGATCCGATAGTAGGAGAAGGTCTTGAAGTCGACATTCAGAGAGGGGTCAAACTTCTGGGCCGCCTCGATCAACCCTAACCGCGCGTTGCACATCACATCATCAAAGTCGACCGCCGATGAGAGGGTCTGCATCACCCGTCCCGCTATCGAGGTGGCATACGGGAGATACTGCTCGACAAGCTTGTTGCGTTTCTGAATCTCTTTCTGTCCCTTCGCGGAAAGCCTCTGTTCCGCGGGGGCTCGCCCCGATGGGGGATTCGAGACTGATTTGGCAGGTCTGAACTTTCGATCCAGTAGCTTTAGGACCATAGTTTTATCCTCTGAAAAGGATACGTTGCAGATCCTGTGCCAAAGATGAGGGGGTATTCCTCATGATTTCATCAGTTTTGTCAACAGGTTAGAATTTATTTTTTAAGAAGCTGACGACCGGCCTCAAACGCCGGTGTCTCCAGTCTCCAGAAGTGAGGTGGAGGTATTAGCCGTTCCTGAC
>CAYWRF010000160.1:0-3417 GCA_964460495.1 uncultured Pseudomonadota bacterium
AACGGGCTGCCGATACAGGGTTTGTGCGGCTAGTGGGACTCAAGACACTCGTTCGAGGTACCGCTTCGGCTGCCGCTCAACTTCCCCCCGTCGAGCGGCTCAGCCGGATGGCACGGACATTTCTTTTTTCGGTCGCCCATGTTCGACCTCTTTCAACAACGGCTGGCTTAAACCTCCTGAGGGCCCGACGGTTTCTGCCTACTGCCACTGACTGGAGGATCGCCGATCAAATTAGGACGGTGACGCTCCGGCTTCCAACCGGAGAAAGGCTTGTCTTCCACTTTGCGGCCCGTGACATCCCGCTCGGTGCCTTCCGCGAGATATTCTGGAGTAAGGCCTACGAGACTTCCTTGTCTCCTGCCTCTGTGAGAACCGTTCTCGATTGCGGCGGAAACATCGGCGTTGCCACCGCATGGTTCCTGAGGAGATTTCCAGGGGCAACCATCCATATCCGGAAGGGAGTGGAAGTGATTCTTTCTTCCCGCTCGATGGTTATCCTCATGAGGTTGTACAGACGGTGAGGCTGGATCGGTATCTTGAGGAGAGTGGGGTCGGAGTGGTTGATCTTCTCAAACTGGATATCGAGGGAAGCGAGCTGGAGGCGTTAAGGGGACTTGGGGACCGGCTCAGGGATGTACGCGCAATTGTAGGCGAGATCCATCCCCCTGTCGTCCAGCCGGTCGACCTCTTCCGGCTTCTTGAGGCGAACAATTTCAGGATCGTACGAACAGGCCCAGCGGGTCGGAACACAATCTTTGAGGCGCAGAATCAACGTTCTTTCTGACTGAAACCTATCTGAATCGGATTTGACTCGATCTCTCCAGGCATTTCAGGAAAATCGTTAGGGCAGAAGCGGACGACGAGCGTCACCCTCTCCTTCGGCGACAGATTCCCAGGGATCGTCCAGTAAAGCGTCCTCTGTTTCCGTCCAGAAACCGGTAGACACGAACCGGTTGCGCCATTGATCTTGAATTTCCGCCCCCGGCGGGAGAGCGCGGAAATCCGGATCTCCGATTCAACAGAAAAGGGGTAGCTGTTCACGCGTGCGAGCCGGAGTGTGACTGTTTCCCCGGGTTGGTAGATGTCCCGATCGGTCCGGACGATGATCCGCTTGTTGGCGGGGGGCGGTCCGGGAGTGACACCCGATGTCTTTTCGTCCCAGAATCTTGACGGGCCGATATCAACATGCAAACTCTTGCCGTGATAATAACCGGCCCCGCAACAGTTGAGTCCCCTGAGAAAATCCCACCCCTTTTTGGAGGAAAGTCCTGCAAATTGAATATCGGCCGCCATCCCGTCCAGATGCAGGGAATCGCTCGCGGCGGGCAGACCCTGTTCCCTTAATCGCTCGTTATGTTCCCCTGTCCGAAAACCGGAGACGAGCTTCAGGGGGCCGGCTTTCAGATTGTCCTGCAGGTAGTCAAGGAGGGCGATCAGGCGCCACGAAACCTCCTCCCCACTTTCGGGAGGGACCCCGAAGCCTCGCGCAATCTTCCGCATCCCCTTTTCGGAATAAACCCCATCCGTCGTGCGGTACCGGAGCGGGACCCCTTTCCCCTTTTTCCCCTGAACAAGCAGGGTCCCATCCCCCTCAAGAAAGAAGCGCCCCTCGGCGATCAGCGATGCTGGAATCAGCAAAAGAAGGATCAGAATCGGTTTGATTTTTCTCATCGGTTGCAGGGATAGTGCACTCTGATGACAACTGCAACCCTTGAAAAGGTTTTAAGGATCCTCCGGGTCGAGATCAAAAAGTGGAGTATTCCGGTGGTGGGTGCGGTGGCCGAGAGTTCCGCCGACCGCCCCTTCGGGACGCTGATCAGTTGTCTGCTCTCCCTCCGGACGAAGGACGCCGTTACGGCGCAGGCAACGCGCCGTCTGTTCGCACGTGCCTCAACGCCGCAAACGCTTTTAAAACTAACCCCGTCTGAAATTGAGAAATTAATCTATCCGGTTGGCTTCTACCGAACCAAGTCAAAAAACATCCTTCGAATCTGCAAAATCCTTATTCATCAATACGATGGACGCGTGCCTGGCACGCTCGAGGAGTTGTTGGCGTTGCCGGGCGTTGGCCGGAAAACTGCCAATCTCGTCATGACGGTGGGGCACGACAAGTACGGGATCTGTGTCGATACCCATGTCCACAGGATTTCCAACCTTTTGGGGTACGTAAAAACCAAAACGCCCGAAGAGACCGAGTTTGCCCTGCGCAAGAAACTCCCCAAGAAATATTGGAAAACCTACAACGATATCCTCGTCACCTTCGGTCAAAACCTCTGCGTCCCGGCCTCGCCATGGTGCAGTAAATGCGAGGTGGAGAGGTATTGTGAGAAGGTTGGCCTGAGGCGTTCGAGATGATTCTTTAAAAGCCCCGCAACAAGTCACAATACCGGTCGATATATCTATCGTGCGTGCCGATATTCTTAAAAATGCTGCACGTCTCTCTCTCGCTCTTTTGGGTGCCGCAGCCTGTGCCCGCCGCTTCCAACCGGAGATGCCGTCTGATAATCTTCGGGAGCAGATCTGTGGAAGCACAGCTCCAGTATCCACTGAAGGCGAACCTAATTCAGGAACCGGTTTCGACCGAAAGACGGCGGTCGGCTTTGAACCCTCCGATGCGGCCTCCCTCATGAGGCATTGGAGCCCCAACGCCTTGATCGATAACGGCCGTTCCTTTCAGATCGTCTGCAAGGAGGATCCCAGGTTCAAGGTCCCGGGTCTTTTTGACCGTCCCGACCTTGGAAGGTGTGTCGCCCGTTTTGAGGTCCGAAGCGATGAGTTTACGTTTGAAGAAGACCGGACCAACGGTCCCCATGGCTCCAATCGGGCGGAGATCAAGGAACAGTTCACCGCTTCTTCAGGTGGAGAGTATTGGTACGCCTTCGATTCATTTATCCCGCCAGACTTTCCGCTCCACGACAACCGGCTCGTCATTGCCCAGTGGCGTGCAACGGATGACCCTGGGGAGGAGGGATCGGCCCGCAGTCCGGCGCTTGCCGTACGCTACCAAAATGGGGTGTTACGGGTAACATTACGGCAGAGTCAGGAAAGGATCCAGAAGGATAACGACGGGAAACAGGAGATTCTTTACGAGTTGCCGGACTTTCCAAGGGGGACGTGGCACAGGTTTGTTTTCCATGTAAAGTGGTCATGCCAGCCGGATGGTTTTGTGAAGGGCTGGCTCAATGGCCGTCGGGTGATAGGTTACAAGGGTCCCGTTGGTTACAACGACGAGCAAGGTCCCAAATTCAAATTTGGATTGTACCGCGACAACGTTCCCGAGACCTACGTGATCTTCCACGACAACTACCGTCGGGGGAATAGGTGCGAAGATCTCCTGCCGTGAGTGATCCTGTTTTTTGAAATGTTAAAAAGTCAACTGGTAGTGAGTTCCCGCTCCTTGACCGTATCGCTGGAGAA
>CAYWRF010000161.1:0-3339 GCA_964460495.1 uncultured Pseudomonadota bacterium
GATCTCCTCATCAAGGACAGGGAGATCCTGAGCTCGATCCTCGATGAGGTCGTGGATCTTTACACCCCCGTCCTGGATCAATTTGATCGAAAGGTTGCCGTCCTCGAGGAGCAGATCCTCGCCCTCGACACCGGTCACAGTCTCTTAAAAGAGATCTTCTCCTTAAGCCGAAACCTCTCGCGATTGAAAAGGGTCTCTTCCCAGCAGATCGAGCTCCTCACCCACATGATTAAGGACGGCTACGACGAGATCCTTCCGGTCTCAGTCCCCTACCTCTCCAACGTGCGGGATCACCTGATCCGCGCCTCGGACCTCTCCGACAGCCACCGAGACGCCGTGGCGAGTCTGGTCGAGGCCCACCTCCTGACGAGCTCCAATCGATCCAACGAGGCGATGAAGGTCCTGACCGTCTTTGCGGCGATCCTCCTCCCCTTGACCTTCATCACCGGGATCTACGGGATGAACTTCAAGTTCATGCCGGAACTCGAGTGGGTGCACGGCTATCCTTTCGCCCTGGGGCTCATGGCGGCAGTCGGGATCGGTCTCTTCGCCCTTTTCAAGAAAAAGAAGTGGGTCTAGTTGGGACCGGCCGGCCTGGATCCATGCGGCCTTCGTGAGGATCCAAGGGCTCTAACGGCGTCAACGTGGTTTATTTCTGCGAGGGTCCCGAGGGCCCTTGCCGCTCCGGCATGACCCCTGTAACGGGCCGCCTGGGATATCATTCCGACAACCTCCAGATCCAGGCTCGATAAGAGGGTTTCGGCCACCCAGTCCCCTACCTGAATCGATTCGGCGAGGCGTGGTATCAGATCGCAAAGGGCGTCAAAGGCATGGCGGTTACCGAGCTCCGCAAGCCCGACGAGGTTCCAAAAGGCGTTCGGATCGGAGACGGCTCGACGTGCAAGACCCTCGATGGGACGGTCGACAAGCCCTGATCTGACCGCCGCTCGGACGTCAGAGTCCATTGCCGTCTCGGGATCCCACTGGAGATCAATGAGTCGATTCGTCACCTCCAAGTCCTCTCGCTCTATCTCCAGGAGGGCCTTCAAGATCTCCCTCCACCCCGCCCGAGACGTCTCGACCCTCTCGAACATCCTGTCAAGAATCGGCGCATCCCCCTCTCGGACCAACCCTCGGAGGGCCCGACCCGCCTCGAGATTCCCACGTTCGGCAAGGAGGGCGATCACCTCCACGAGGTCCGGATTCCCCTTATTCCGGAGGAGGACCTCCCCAATTGTTACGACCCTCAGGACCTCGGTATCCACCAATCGATGATGTGTCCGCAACTCTAAGAGGGCGACAAGCGACTCCAGGCTTCCCTCAAACTCCGCATTTCGGAGGAGGTCCTCGATAACCTCAAAGTCGAGTGAGGCAAGGATCGAACTGCCGATATCGCTCCCTTCAGGATCTCTGAGACGTGCCAGCGCCCGGATCGAGTCAGGGTTTGCCTGACGGGCCCCATCAGCCAGCAGTTCCTTCTCCGACAGCGACTCCAATTCTCGTGGGGACAACCTCTCGACCTGTCCTAGAGACGGTCGGGCCTCTACCCCGAGCGCCTTCATACCGGCCGTCTTGATCGCCGGTGCTGCGGCAATCAAGGCGACCATCGAGAGGTCGTGACCGAAGCCTCGTGCACCTTCAGGGCTGGGAGAAAAGTAACGAATCCCAAGTCCCAGTTTATCGTTGAACAAGGTGTTTGGAAGATGCCCAAGAACGAGGTCTATGATCCCGTAAACAAACCCACAGGCGACATCCCCCAGGCGGAGGATTGGCCCCGTGACCAGGTTGTCCTTGGAGAGGGGATTCATCTCGACCGAATCAAAGCCGGACCAAAACCGCCGGGCCGCATCGGTCAGGGTTAAACGGCGACCCTCCCCATAATTTCGATCAACACCGAGGACATAACGAACAACGTCTGCTGGAAAGTTATAAAGCTCGACTGCCGTGTCGCCGATCCCCTTCACAAACTCGACGGTCCCGTCTCCCAGCCATTCCCCCGCGCTACAGATCGTCTCGAAGGGTTCCGGAAGGGGATCTATGTGGTGAGTCTCCATACAATAAGAGTTATCGGCAGATCGTGCCAAAAGTTGCGGGGATTTTAACAACCGCTCTTCTTCTCGATTGAAGAGATCTTCTGGAGTCGACCTTCGTGACGTCCCCCCTCGAAGGGGGTGGAAAGCCAAGTCTTCACAAGGAGTTGCGCCACTTCAGGCCTCTGCACCCTCCCCCCCAGGCAGAGGATGTTCGCGTTGTTGTGGGCCTTCGCCATCCGGGCGGTGTATTCATCGGAGACGACCGCCGCGCGGACATTTTGAAACTTGTTCGCGACGATCGACATCCCGATCCCGGTCCCGCAGATCAGGACCCCCCCGTCGACCTCTCCCCCGGAGACGCGCCTCGCAACGAGGGAGGCAAAATCGGGATAATCGACCGCGTCCGGCCCCTTCGTCCCGAGGTCTTCGACCTCGATCCCCTCCTTTTTAAGAAACTGAACAAGGTCCCCTTTGAGCTCGAAGCCGCCGTGGTCTGAGGCGATGGCGATTTTCAAGACACCCCCCTCCACGAGGCGGTAGGGACCCGTTACTTCCCCTTGGCTTCTTCCTGCCGGACAACTTCACGCCCCTTGTAAAACCCGCAGTGCACGCAGACCCGATGCGGGAGCTTGGCCTCGCCGCACTGGGGGCACTTCTGCGGCCGCATCACCTTGAGACGGATCGGACCCCTCCGACTGTCCCGACGGGCCCGGCTGAGTTTTCGCTTGGGAACCGGCATAGGCGTGCCCCGGGTACTACACGGGAGGCGCCCTGTCAAACGGGATCTAAAAATGGGGGGGGGGGCCGGATGGACTTTGACCTCTCCCACTTTCTCCCCCTCGGAGAACTCTTCTCAGAACCCTCTCCCCCCGGTGGGAGAGGGCATTTGCTGTCTTGATTTTCTCGAGGGAGAGGGGATAATGTAAGTAACCGCTTACTATCATGGAACGCGTTGCAGCCGCTGAGCGGAAGAAGATGATCGTGAGGGAGTCGATCCGTCTCTTTTCGGAAAAAGGGTTTACGGGGACGACGACGCGCGAGCTCGCCAGGCGCGTCGGGATCAGTGAGGCCCTCCTCTTTCGGCACTTCCCCACCAAGAAGAGCCTCTACAAGGCGATCCTCGAGGCGCGGATGGAGGAGCAGACCCCTGCCCTCCTTGCCGATATGCAACCCTCGGGTCCACCGAGGCGGGTGCTCTACGACCTCGCCCTCCGTATTGCCGCATTAAACGAAAAGGACCCCTCCTTCCTCCGCCTCCTCCTCTTCTCCGCCCTCGAGGGACATGCCCTCTCGGACCTCTTCTTTC
>CAYWRF010000162.1:0-3310 GCA_964460495.1 uncultured Pseudomonadota bacterium
GTCTTAAGACAGAAGGCTTGACATGCAGGCATAATATGGATACAGTGAAGGCATGAAATCGACTCATAAAATCCAGTATACTATCAGGAACTTAGAGCCAAAGGTCGATCAGAGACTCCGTCAGAAAGCCCTGGAGACCAACCGGAGCCTGAATGAGGTCGTTTTGGAAGCGGTTTCGCGGGGGATTGGATTGGCCGAACAGCGCGTCGTTTATCATGATCTTGATCTCTTGGCTGGTAGCTGGAAAGAAGACCAGAAATGCGAACAGGCGATCCGGGAGCAGGATCAGATCGATCCGCAGATGTGGAAATGAGAATTGCACTTGATACCAACCGGTATACTGATTTTTGCAAAGGAGATGAGACATCTCTTAAGGTCATCCAATCTGCTGAACAGATTTTTCTTCCGTTTATTGTTGTCGGCGAACTAAGGGCCGGTTTTAGCGTTGGATCACGAGGGATGGAAAACGAGACGGTTCTGGTCCGGTTCCTCAATGCGGCGAGGACAGAGGTTCTCTACGCCGACGACCAAACGACGCATCACTACGCCCGGCTTTTCTTTCAACTGCGTCGACAGGGGACACCGATCCCAACCAATGATCTTTGGCTGGCCGCCCTTGTTGTTCAACATAATCTGGTCCTCTTTGCCCGTGATCAGCACTTTGACCACCTCCCGCAGATTCCGAGAATTTAGGCGGACGTTATGAGTCATCTCCTTGAATCATAACGATGTGTCTCCCGAAAGGCCGCAATCGTTTGCGAGGGGGAAGGGGGTTCATCCAACAACTCCCCCAGATCACCGATCATGCACTTGACCGCCCCGCCCCCTTTTTTCAGGAATTCGGAGACGTCGATCGGGAGGGGGATCACACCGCGCCGCTCGATCTCCCGGAGCAGCGAGTCACTCACCCCTTCGGGGATGATGAGCCTTAATCCATCCGCGGTGCGGACCTGATAGGAATTCGCTGCGTAGTAAAAGGCATCCCGGGTAGAAAGCGGGATCAACCGCTCCCCAAAAATCTTCCGACACCTCTCCCGTGATTCGGGCGCCAACCCCTCCAGATAGGCGAGCAGAAATTCCCTTTTTTCACCCAAGGAGCAGAAGACGGTATCACCATGGTAGTGGGACTCCTCCTCGAGCTCGAAATCATGGACCGCTCCATTTCCCAGAAAAGGACTGAGCTCTCCCAGGGAGTCTCTTTCAGTCCGAAACCCATAGACCCGTCTCCAGGGGGGGATTCCCAGACGAGGTACAAAGCGCTGTTTGACAACCCCTCCATAGGTAAAAACATGTTCCTCTCCGACCGGGAACAACTCCGCCTCCCCCTCAAAACGATGCCGGATAGAGACGAGAGAAAATCCGAGCCCCTTCAGAAATTCGGTATAGACCGGCGACTCGCCGGCCCGGGACGGCAGAAGGTTGGAAAGGATGAAACTCTTTCTTTGGATCGGGATCGGCTCCTCAAGTCTCGAGAGGAAACCGGCGTTGGCGGGATAGACGAGTCCGGGATGCCTCTCATCCGGCGGGATCACAAAGACCCGGACCCCGAGGGAGGTGAGCGTTTTGGCGAGATGATGCCACTGTCCGATCGCCCTCTTCTTGTCGACTTCCTTCCTCTTCCCCCACCAGTTGCGGGTAAACGGATTGGCGCCGCCGGCAATATGGAAATGGGCCGGATCCCCCATCAGGACGGCACGGGACATCAGTCGATCTCCATCACGATCGGTGAGCCTTTTAGAAAATCCAGAACGAGATTCATCCTGACCTTCTCCCGATTCGCCCCGAAGTGAGGGCCGCCGTCAAACGGATCGATCTGTTTCAAATATTTGAAGCCCAAGTCCTGCAACATCTTGGCGACCGGCAACGTCTCAGGCCCGACCTGTCCTATCAGACCCCGTGCCTCCACTGAAAGGAACTCCGTGTAGAAGTCCCCCTCGGGGAAGAGCGATGTGATGAACCCCTTCTCCTTGCGGGAGAGCCGATCCGCCTCCTGGTAGTCAAGACCGGTGAACTTTCTGCCGAGCGATTCCCAAAAGAGAGACTTCCCGTCGGGGGTCAGGGGGGGGAGCAGTTCCACAAGGAGACGATCCTGAAATTTATCCGGATGCCGGTGGATGTACTGGAACCGGATAAAAGAGAGGTGCTTGCCGAGCTTGTCCGGATGATTTCGATACGCCGGATCGACGATCAACCCGCCCAGTTCCGTCCTCCCTTCCGCATCGAGCCGGAGCCTCAGGATCTGATGCTTGAAGACCTTCTTCAAGGTCGGGGATGCCTTCTGGACATCCAGGACCTCAAAGTAGATGTGTGGCGAAACCGGTGTTCCGTGTCGGGCGATGATCAAGGAGCAACCGGCCAACTGTTTTTTCTCCCGGTCCTCCAGGACAAAGAGATATTCCCCCTCATCCGGGTCGGCGAGTTTCTCTGCAAAGGAGTTTTCGGAGAGAGAGATGAGCTCACCCAGCTCCGTTGCGTCGGTCGGCAGGGTCAGAAAGCCGCGGGCAGAAAGAGAGGTAGCCAGTTGATGGAGATCTTTGAGATCCTTTGACTGAGAGGGGCGCAACAGAAACATGACGGGACTTGTACCAATCTCTCGTAAAGAAGACAAGAAGCTGATAGAATCATCTGAAGATGATCCGGCTCCTTCTTTTCATGTTTCTTTTGCTCCTCCCAGAGGATCTCTCTTCCGCCGATCTGCTGAATCCCCACGATTTCAGCATCATCACCCAATCGGATGCCGGTGTGAGCAACGAAGAGGGAGACCTGTTTGGCGCCTCACTGACGACCGGAGACTTTGACGGGGATGGTTTCACGGATATCGCGATTGGGGCCCCGGGGGAATCTCCCGGTTCGGATCCCCGATCGGGGGCGGTCTTCCTGTTTCAAGGCTCGGGGGGTGGACCGACCCTGGGCTCATTCAAGCATCTCACCGAGGAAGACGCCCCTCCTGCTCGCAATGAGGAAGGGGACCGGTTTGGCGCGTCGGTTACGAGCGGGGATTTCAACGGAGACGGTTTTGCGGACCTTGTCGTCGGGGCCCCCGAAGAAAAACCGGGGGAGGACCCAAGGTCAGGGGCGATCTTCGTCTTCTATGGATCCCTTCAGGGACTGCGGCAGGGAAATTACCTCACCCAGCGAGATTTCTCCGATGCCCGGAATGATCCGGGGGACCTGTTTGGTTATTCCCTCTCCTCAGGCGACTTCAACAATGACCGGTTTGCCGACTTGGCCGTTGGGGCGCCGGGTGAGAGGCCGGGTGAACAACCTGTCTCTTATACACATCTCCGAGCCCACGAGACTAGGCATGATC
>CAYWRF010000163.1:0-3270 GCA_964460495.1 uncultured Pseudomonadota bacterium
GGTCGACACGATCGTCATCGACTCGGTGGCGGCGCTGGTCCCGAAGGCGGAGATCGAGGGGGAGATGGGGGAGCCGCAGATGGGGCTCCAGGCGCGGCTGATGAGCCAGGCGCTCCGCAAGCTGACCGGGAATGTCGCCCGCGCCAAGACGCTGATCATCTTTATCAACCAGATCCGGATGAAGATCGGGATCATGTTCGGGAACCCGGAGACGACCACCGGCGGCAATGCGCTCAAATTCTATTCGTCGGTCCGCCTCGATATCCGACGGATCAACGCGATCAAGCAGGGGGATCAGGTGATCGGCAACCGGACGCGGGTCAAGATCGTCAAGAACAAGGTGGCGCCGCCGTTCCGTGAGGTGGAGTTCGATATCATCTATGGCGAGGGGATCTCCCATGAGGCGGAGCTCCTGGACCTTGGAGAGTCGTCGCAGGTCCTGGAGAAGAGCGGCACCTGGTATGCGTATCGGGGGGAAAAGATCGGCCAGGGGCGTGATGCCGCCCGGATCTTCCTGAAGGATAACCGGGAAATAGCCCAGAAAATCGAGCGTGACCTCTTTGAGAAGTTTGGAATTGCCCGAAAACCGGTCCCGGTCGAGAAGGCGGTTGAAAAGGTAGAGATACGGGAGAAAAAACGGGCGACCGCCTAGCAAGCAACTCTTTTTCAGATCGGCCGATAGCCGCCTTGAGAGGTGGTCATGGGCGGTCAGCCGGTCGATTTCGTCAAGCTCTTTACCCCCTATTTCAAGGAGGGGGATCCGTCAAAATATTCGCTTGCCTGCCATCCGTTTGTTGAAAGGGCCAACCGCCTGCTGGGGGATACGAGTCTCAGGAACTGGGAGAAATACAGGGAACTCTATCGACTCCGGAACGCCTTGAGGCGATCGATCGATTTCTCACCCCATCTTGATTATCGGAGCGGTCTGATTGCCGGGAACCATGTGTTTCTCCCAGCCTTTCGGGGGATCCTCAATGTAGAGTCAGGACTATCGGGCCTTCTCGACCGGAACGTCTATCAACCGCTCTTGTTCTCCGGATTATCCTTGTTAGCGGGGACGATCTATATGGTTCAAGGTCTCCTGCGACATCGATGGAGCAAGCTTGGTCTCAGGAGGAGGCAGTTGATAGTTTTTCCTGTGATGGGGGTCCTTCTTCTGCTGATCGGCTGGCGGGCGTTGAGGAAGCAAGAGCATGGAGAGATCAGTCCACTGGTCTGTGACTATTCTTTCCTGGGCGGGGGTTTGTAACGTGTCAGAGATCAACTCATTCGGTCAGTTCATCCAGGAGATCACGATCCCGCTCTGGTATACGACCGGTGCGACGGCCCTCTTGGGCCCTCCCGGTCTCGCACTGACAAGGCGTTTTATCCAGAAGGCCAACCTGCCGGGCCACTTTCGGCTGAACGCAAGGGAGACCCCTTTTTCCCATTTCATGCAGTACCTCTTCCGCTGGGGAGGACCGTTGCCGAGGAGGGGGGATGGATTGGCATCCAGAAGGACCCCCTTCGGGCACCCGGTTTCGATGAGGAGCGTGGATAAGGAAGCAAGGGGACTGGCCTTGAACAGGGTCCCACGCGATCAGCGTTTGAGCGATCCGCACTGGCTCGAGGCGGTTTCAGTATTCAGGACCAGGGCCGATGCATGGGCCTATCAGGCGAGTCCTTGTGCCCTGTTTGCGGGGGCGCTCATCGGTCTTGTAACGCCGATCTTGACCTCCGATTATCATTATCTCCGGGAGGAAAAATTTGACTGGTTGGCAAAGACGGCCATGTACTTGGCCTGTACCGTCTTTGGTTCCGTCTCGACATGGACAGGTCACAACTTCATGTCGGCCCCCCTCGCAAGATGGTTTGTCGTCAAAATGGGGGGGACAAGCTTTGGTTATATCATCCCCTATCTCTTCCTGCCCATTTTGACGAATGCGGGGATGTTCTTCTTCCAGCAGGTGGTGTTTAACATGGATCTCCTCGCGGCGGATCTGACGGGTCCCGGCAAGAGATAAGCTGAATGGTTGCGGCCTGACAAAACTTCGTGGTACGAGGGACCATGACCTCCTCCGAGATCCGCGAAAGGTTCCTCAAATATTTCGAGAAGCATGAGCATCGGCGGGTGGCCAGTGGATCGCTGATCCCGGCCGGAGACCCGACCCTCTACTTCACCAATGCCGGGATGGTCCCGTTCAAGGATTACTTCACAGGCGCCAAAAAGGCGGCGTTCCCACGGGCAACCAGCTCGCAAAAATGTCTCCGCGTCTCCGGCAAGCACAACGACCTTGAAAATGTCGGCCGGACCGCCCGTCACCACACCTTCTTTGAGATGCTCGGCAATTTTTCCTTTGGCGATTACTTCAAGAGGGAGGCGATCCGATTCGGCTGGGAGTTTTTGACAAAAGAGATGAAAATCCCCAAGGAGAAACTCTGGATCACAATCTACGAGAAGGATGACGAGGCGGAGGCGCTCTGGAAAAAAGAGGTGGGGGTCCCGAAGGATAGGATCTTGAGGCTTGGAGAGAAGGACAATTTCTGGTCGATGGGTGAGACCGGTCCGTGCGGCCCCTGTTCGGAGATCCATTACGATCACGGCGCAAAATATGGTTGCGGCAAGAAAAGCTGCGCCGTGGGATGCGATTGCGACCGGTTCATGGAGATCTGGAACCTGGTCTTCATGCAGTTCGAGCGGGATGAAAGCGGCGCGATGAAGCCGTTGCCGAAGCCCTCCATTGATACCGGGATGGGGATCGAGCGGCTTGCGGCGGTCGTCCAGGGCGTTCATTCGAATTATGACAGTGACCTCTTTAAACCGCTGATCCATGAGATCGAGAAATTGACCGGGAAAAAGTACGGATCGGATGAATCGACCAATGTATCCATCCGTGTGCTTGCCGATCATATCCGTTCCACAACCTTTCTGATTGCCGACGGCGTTCAGCCCTCCAACGAGGGTCGAGGCTATGTCCTCCGCCGTATCCTGCGGCGTGCGATCCGTCATGGAAAGATGCTCGGTCAGGAGAAGCCTTTCTTCTATCGCCTCGTGAATTGCCTGACGCGCGAAATGGGGATTACCTACCCGGAACTGGTTCGGGAGAAGGGGACCGTGGAAAGGGTGATTCGGGCGGAGGAGGAAAAATTTCTGGAGACACTGGGAGTTGGGCTGGAGATCATCGAATCGGAGCTGGCCAAGGTCAAGAAAACGAAGGAGCACGTTTTGAGCGGAGAGGTTGTCTTCAAACTCTACGACACCTTCGGTTTTCCCAAGGATTTGACCGAACT
>CAYWRF010000164.1:0-3250 GCA_964460495.1 uncultured Pseudomonadota bacterium
TCCGAAGTAGGTGAGTCTCGGTGACGCCGTATGGCAGGTCTGGCAGTTCATGTCGTACTTGCGGGCCCACTGCGCAACCGCCTGCGCGTCCCGGGAAACAAACACCCCCCCGAGGATCATGATCAGAAGGCCGGTGAACCAGGCTGATTTTTTCATAAGTCCCCCCTTTTGTTTTGGAGTAACCATGGAGAAAAAATGCCATTCCCGCCATGATTTAGGACAGTCTTATATCTGTTTGTGGTCATTTCGAAAAGAAAAAAACAGAGGAAAAAATAAAGATGTTGGGTTAACGACAGGACTGATGCAAATTCTTCAATTTGTGGTCTGGCGCCGTCTCCTCTTTTTAGGGCTGGGGATCCTGCTGCTGGTCCTCCTCCTGATCGGGGTGGGGCCGTCCGCCGTTTGGAAACACCTGGGTGAGATCGGGTCGTTGTATCCCCTCCTCCTCGCGATCGCCGGTCTCCGGTTCCTTCTCCAGTCCCTCTCTCAAAAGGTCCTGGCCGGCGGTGTCCGGGCGCCGGTCGGCCTCTTCCTGAAACTCCCGATCGGGATGGCGGCGCTCGACAGAACCTCCCCATTCCTGCCGCTGAAGGGGCTGACATGGGGCGCAAAGTTGTTACGCAAGGCGAGCGGAGGGAGGGTCGGGGCCGATCCGCTGATTGCCGATCGGGCGATTGAAGAGGTCGTCAGCGGACGGGGGATCGAGATCTTTCGTTCCCCGGCAATCCGGGGGAGGTTGGAGGAGGGGAGGCTCCTGCTCCGGTCCGCCTGGTCGAGATCTCCCGCCCGATTTTCGATCTCTCTTGGCTGTCAGATCGTCGGACTCCTCTGTCAGGTGGTCGAGGTCTATCTGGCGGGGAGGGTCGTCTTTCCCGACTTCACGGTTTCCCATGCCCTCCTCTTTTCGGCGGCGGGGCTTGTTGTCAACTCCCTCTTCCGGTTCCTCCCGGATGGGATCGGTCTCCTGGAGGGGGGCTTCGCCCTCCTTGCCGTTTCCCTTTTCGGTGGTGGGTCAACCGCAGGCGCAGTCGCATTGGGTCTTGTGAGAAAGATCCGCGGGTTTATCTGGTATCTGATCGGGTGGGCGGTTGTCGGGTCGCCGGTCAGGCTCTTTCGTTCGTAAACTCGATGGACACAGCCGGGGATTTTGCCGGAAGGTTTCGAGTACCTGTCTGAGCCCCACCTTTGAACCGAGCGATTTCCCGCAGGGAAGCCCTGGACCGGAGGGAAATCGCTCGATAATGACGGGCGAGTTACGCAGAAACCTGGAGGCAATCCCCCCGGCTGTGTTGGCAACGTTTACACAGTGAGCCTGCGAAACGTTCTCCCACGACCAGCCCAGAGCAGCATCCCGGCGCCTAACAGTGCAAAGAGCCGATTCAGGCGGTTCATCGAGTAGGGGACGATTGATGCCCGCTCACCCATCCCCGCGTCCTCCAAAAGTTGATTGACCGTCGCCATCCCCCCCTCGACAGCCGATTCCATACCGATCCCGGCGGTCCCGCTGTGACAGCCGGCGACATACCAGTTTTCGACCCCGGTCCGGTGTCTGTTGAAGAAACGGTGACTCCCGGTGATTGCCGGCTGATCGAGGTGGTAGAGGACCTCCGGCTGGATCCGCGCATACGAGACATGCTCGACCAAGGAGGGGTCGGCATCCGGATAGACGCGGTTCAAGTCCGTCACGATCCTCGCGATCCTCTCCTCGTGCGTGAAGGAGTCCTGGAGGATCCCGACATCCATCAGGACATCGATCACATCGCCAAAATGGTCCGATGGACCGAGCCCGAGGTCCTCGCCGCCAAAATTGTTGAAGACCGACTGGCAGCCGTTGAAGCAGAACGTCGGGTTGTGGGTCCCTGTGATCCAGGTCTCGTTCCGGGAGACCTGACGCTTGTAGTAGACTCGCGCGATCGAGAGACGCGTCTGATTCAGGCGGGCCGAGAAACAGGAGCGGAGATAAGGGTGTCTCCGGAGCGGCGAATCAATCGGGAGGAGGCGTGCAATCATGTGTGGGTACATCGCGGTGACAAACCACCGGCCGCGGATCTCCTCGCACCCGGTTTGATCCCCCCACAACTCCCGGCCGACCGGGCGCGCAATCTCCCCATCGCGAACACGGTCGAGCGTCGTATCGAGGCCGCAGCGGGTGCAGAAGGCGCGGTCGGTCATATAGTTTTCTGCCCCGCAGTTGTTGCAGACGTATCGACTTGATCCCTCGGTCCCCGGGCCATAGTGACGACACCAGAGGGAGACGAGACGGCCCCCGTCACCATTCCCCTCCAGCCGCCTCACCTCGGTCCAGAAACGGATCTCGACCCCCATCTCCTTTAACCGGGCGACAAACCGGTCGATGAAGGCGGCGTTATAGTTCTTGCCGAAGACATGGTAGTGGAGCGAGTCGCGGTTGACCGCCATCGTCCCCGCCATCACCATCGCCATCCGCGGGGCGCTCGTGTACCAGGGATGGGAGTTGTAGATGCTCGGTGTCACTGTCTCCAGAAAGTCGCGCGCCTTCCCCCCCATATGAAGGAGCAATTGAAGGCTCTCAAAACTCAATGTGTTCGGGACGAGGGGAGGCTCCTGACAACCCTGTCCGATCTTCTTATAACAATAGGTTGAGGCGGCCGTCAGTTTGAAGAGGTCCCACTTGGCGGAGAGGGGGAGCCGGAGTTTTGCAATCATACCGGCGGCATGGAGGGGAGGGGGGAGGTGGCGGGAGGCCCAGTCATTCATCTCCAGCCTGTGTTCCTTGCCGTCACCGGTGATGATCCGGTAGCCGGTATATAAAGGAGAGAGGGTTCCGCCGATCTCTTGGACGAGGTTCAGGAGATTCCGGTATTTCTCCCGGAAGATCATATGCATCGGCATCTGGAGCCGCTTGTTCGGGCCTGTTCGGTGGTCGAGCCAGTCGCCGGTCAGACCCCCGGCGGTCCCGGAGCGCTCCAGGATCACGATCTGGAGGTCGGGTCGCAGTTTCTTCAGGTAGTAGGCGGTGGTCAGGCCGGCAAGGCCGGCGCCAACGATGACGACGTCGTATTGATTCTTTGGTGTGCCCAATCTCGATGCCTTTCCACAGGAGCGGGGTCTCCCTGCCGTTCTCTGTCGAGGGGCTGCTGCCCAAAGTCCTTCGTCGGCCAGTGCCTCCGCGGCGACCCTCATGGGACCAGCGTGCAATGAACCTTCTCGCCCACTACGCGAGTTTTCATTGCCCGCTGGTCCTCATGGGGTGCCCCGCCGCTCCCGGCAA
>CAYWRF010000165.1:0-3208 GCA_964460495.1 uncultured Pseudomonadota bacterium
TCTTTGTCTTTGTGATCATGCTCCTGAATCTCGGTCGGGAGGCGCTCCTGAAGATCCGGATGACCTTTGCATCGGTTGTCGGGATCCTCTTTGGGGGGTATCTCGGTATCTTGCTCGTCTTGAGGCTCGGGATCTTTTCTGACCCGTTTCCGCCGCTCCCCGATGAGTCGTACGGTACAGTCCGGGAGGTTGGGAGATTATTGTTCACCGATTACCTGATTCCGTTTGAGGCGACGTCGATCCTGCTTTTGGTTGCAATCGTCGGCGCGGTGGTCCTGACAAAAAAAGAGGTCCCTCGATGACCCTGGCCCACTTTATTACGTTGAGTGCAATCCTCTTCAGCATCGGTGTCACCGGGGTCCTGACCCGGAGGAACCTCCTCGTCATACTGATGTCGATCGAGTTGATGCTGAATGCGGCGAACCTGGCCTTCCTCGCCTTTTCCCGGTTTCAGGGGAATCTGCAGGGACAGGCGATCGCCTTTTTTGTGATTGCACTTGCGGCGGCGGAGGTGACCGTCGGGCTTGCGATTGTCGTGATGGTCTTTCGTCATCAGGAGACGGTGGATACGGCAGACCTGCGTTACCTTAAAGGATGAGATGGAAGCGCTCGTCTTAGGTTTACCTCTCGGTTGGGTCGTCGGGCTTGTCCCGGCCCTGCCGCTTTTGGGCGCGATCCTGAACGGGGTCATCGCCGTCATCTGCCGCAGCGGGAGACATGAGGTCCCGAGGCCGCTCGTCTCCCTCTTCGGTTTGCTCACGCCGTTTCTCTCCTTTGGGCTGGCGCTCCTCCTTTTTTCCATTGCCAAAAATCCACCCGAGGGGGTGTTGACGCATCCGCTCTGGGACTGGATCTCGATCGGAGACTTTGCGGCGAACGTCGCGTTCAAGGTCGACCGACTCTCACTCACGATGGCCCTCGTCGTGACAGGGGTCGGATCGATGATCCACATCTACTCGGTCGGCTACATGGCGGATGACAAGGGGTACGCCCGCTATTTTTCGTATCTCAATCTGTTTCTCTTCTCGATGCTCGTGCTTGTCCTCGCCGGCAATCTCCCGCTGATGTTTATCGGCTGGGAGGGGGTCGGACTCTGCTCGTATCTCCTGATCGGTTTCTGGTTCACCGACCCGGAGAAGGCTTATGCGGGGAAGAAGGCATTCATCGTGAACCGGATCGGGGACCTCGGGTTCCTTTTGGGCATGTTTCTCATCTATGCGACCCTCTCCCGAAAGGGGATCCAGTCGCCGCAGGGGCTCCTCAGTTTTGATCTCCTGAAGGAATATCGGCTGGAACTTTTTCAGATCGCGACACCGGCAGCCCTCCTCCTTTTTATCGGGGCGGTCGGAAAATCGGCGCAGATCCCTCTCTACGTCTGGCTGCCAGACGCGATGGCAGGCCCGACACCGGTCTCCGCCCTGATCCATGCCGCGACGATGGTGACCGCCGGCGTCTACATGGTGGCGCGGATGCATTTTCTCTACTCCCTCTCGCCGGTCGCGATGGAGGTCGTAGCGACGGTCGGCGCGGCGACCTCCCTCTTTGCGGCGTTGATCGCCCTTGCCCAGACGGATATCAAGAAGGTCCTCGCCTATTCCACCGTCTCCCAGCTCGGCACGATGTTTCTCGGTGTCGGGGTCGGGGCGTACCAGTCGGGGATCTTCCACCTGGTGACCCATGCCTTCTTCAAGGCCTGCCTCTTTCTGGGGGCCGGCTCCGTGATCCATGCCCTCGGGGGGGAGCAGGATATCTGGAAGATGGGGGGCTTAAGAAAAAAGATGCCGGTCACCTTTGTCACCTTTTTTGCGGCGGTGATGGCGATCATCGGGATCTTCCCGTTTGCCGGCTTTTTCTCCAAGGATGCGATTCTCTGGCAGACCTATGCCTCCGGGCATACGGTCCTCTGGGCCATCGGTTTCCTGACGGCGGGGCTGACTGCGATCTATATGGCCCGGCTCCTGACCCTCGTCTTTTTTGGGCGTCCAAGGGGAGATTATCATCCGCATGAATCACCGTGGGTGATGACCCTTCCCCTCGTTCTCTTGGGATTCCTTTCCCTGACCGGCGGGTGGCTGGGTATTCCATCTGCGCTCCCGCTCCTCAAGGGGCGCGATCTTTTCTTCCACTGGTTCGTCCCGCTCTTTCCCTACGTCGAATATTACGAGAGGCTGGAGCGGGCCGGTCATGGCCTGGAGCTCCTCCTCTCCCTCGCCACACTGATCTGGGTCTTCCATTTGGCCTTTCTGGTCTCGATCCTCTACAACCAGAAACTCAATCTGGTGCAAAAGATCGGCAGGCGTCTCGTTCCACTGAACCGTCTGCTTACCAACAAATTTTATGTTGATGAGATCTACCGTGCCCTTGTGATCCTCCCGCTCGAATGGTTTTCACGGAGTTTTCTTTGGCGGTTTCATGACGAGAAGGTGGTCGATGGGGCCCTTGTCCATGGATCGGCAGAGACGGTCGGTCTGACCGGTCGTCTGGTGACGCTCCTCCAGACCGGGTTGATCCAGAACTATGCCCTCTTTTTTACCGTGGGGGCGTTGGGGGTGATCCTGTACTTTATCTTATGACGCTACTTGATTCGCATCTCTTGTCCCTGATCCTCTTCTCCCCGCTGGCTGGGATCCCGTTCCTCTACCTCTTTCAGTCGGCACGGGCCCAGAGGACTGTCGCGCTTTTGACCGGCCTCGTCCCGTTCCTTTTGACCCTCCGGCTTTTCGCCCTCTTCAAGGGGTCGGGTGATTTTGAGCTTCTGGAGACGGTCTCCTGGATCCCGGATTTTTCGATTTTTTACCGGATCGGCGTGGATGGGATCAGTCTCCCGCTTGTGGCCTTGACCGCCTTTCTCCTCCCGATCGTCCTCATCGCCTCCCGGAACGAGATCCAGAAGGGGATCCGCGGCTTCCTGATCCTCTTTCTCCTCCTGGCGACCGGGATGTTCGGTGTTTTCTTAAGCCTCGATCTCTTCCTCTTCTACCTCTTTTGGGAGGTGATGCTCGTCCCGATGTACTTTCTGATCGGCGTCTGGGGAGGGGAGAGGCGGGTCTACGCCGCGATCAAGTTCGTCCTCTACACGATGTTCGGGAGCCTTCTGATGCTGGCGGCGATCCTCTACCTCTTTTTTGCCGGCGGGAAGAGCTTTGAACTGGTCCGTCTCTATTCCGTCTCCATGCCTCTTTCGGCGCAGCTCCTGCTCTTTGGGGCG
>CAYWRF010000166.1:0-3175 GCA_964460495.1 uncultured Pseudomonadota bacterium
GGCCCATCGTGTAGTTGTCCCCGATCGGGAGGAGCGCGACGTCAATGTTGTGCATCTCCGCGATCAGCTTCATCTCCATCGTGAGCGCGGTGTCTCCCGCATGGTAGACGGTCCGGTTGTCCATCTTGATGACAAAACCGCACGGGCTCCCGCCGTAGATCCCATCCGGGCAACCGGAGCTGTGCAAGGCCGGTGTGAGTGAAACCTCGCCCCAGTCAAAACGGAAGCTCCCGCCGATGTTCATCGCGTGGCCGGATGCCCCCTGTTTCAGGCAAAACTGGACAAGCTCGTAGGTGCCGATCACCGGGGCATGGTTCTTTTTGGAGATGTCGACGGCATCCCCCAGATGATCGGAGTGGCCGTGGGTCGCCAGGACCGCCTGACACATGATCTCATTCGGGTTCACCCTCACATGAGGGTTCCCCTTGAAGAAGGGGTCGATCACGACCCGCCCCTTGTTCCCTTCAATCAGGAAGCAGGAGTGGCCGAAGTAGGTGAGCTTTAGCATTGGATTCTCCTTTGGGCTATTAACCCTTTCTAAAAATGAAACGCTACATTCCCCATAAGGCTGTACGGAAAGATCGCCGTGCTGTTCGGTGTCCCCAAACTTGTAATGACCGGTACCGACCGGAAGATCCCCTGAAAACCGAGAGAGACAACATCTCCAAGGTAATAGTCGAAACCTAGGCCGATCTGGGTCCCGAGCCCCAATCCGCCAGTCGAGTTGTTGTTCGATCCCTCCGTCAGCCAGTAGAGGCCGAGCCCGGTCGAAATGTAGGGATCAAAGGTCCGATCCCCACCGAGAAAGAAGAGCTTGATATCGGCGACCGGCATCCCGAGGAGCAGGATACCGGTGTCGTTCACTGCCCCCCCCGGCGTCGTCTTTCCGTCCTGTGCCGTCAGGAAGAAGGTCGTCTCAAACGCGACCTGATCGTGAAAGCGATATTGGAAAAACATCGATCCCCCTATCCCCGGGTCCAGGATCGGGACGCTGTCGATCACATAGATGTTACCCATCGGACCGAGGCCCAGCGAAAACCCCTGCCGGGCCGCCCCCGATTGGGGCAAGAACAGCGCGGCCATCATGATGAACAGGGCAAATATTTTTTTCATAGCTTCAATCTCCCCTCCGCAAAAAGCCGGATCGCGCGCGGATAGAGCTGGTGTTCTACCGCATGGATCCTTTTCGTCAACCGTTCCAGGTCCTCTCCCTCTTCCACCGGCACCTCCTGCTGAAGGATCACCGGCCCTGTATCAACCCCTTGATCGACAAAATGAACCGTCACCCCTGTCACCTTCGCCTTTTGTCTCCAGGCCTTCTCGATCGCCCCGACCCCCGGGAAGGCAGGGAGGAGCGACGGGTGGATATTCATCACCTTTCCACGGTATTGTTCAACAAATTTCTTGCCGAGGAGCCTCATAAATCCGGCCAGGGCGATCAGGCCGCAATTTTCTTTCTGGAGGCGGCTCATCAACTCCTGATCAAACGCGTCGCGAGAGGGGAAGTTCAAGTGGGAGACCACCTCGGTTCGCACCCCGAATCTCCTTGCTCGTTCAAGCCCATGCGCCTCCTCCCGGTTGCTGATCACGAGGACCACCTCGTAGGGGCAGCCCGGCTTGCGGCCCTCGTCGAGTATCGCCTGAAGGTTAGTTCCCTCGCCGGAGATCAGAACCGCGACCCGAAGTTTCATCGCCCCTCCCGGCGGGGTATGACCGACAGGGGAGAGGCCCCGTGGGGCCTCTTCACGATCCTTCCTGAAATCCAGGGCGTCTCACCAAGGGCGCGGAGATTCTTGCAGATCCCTCGTGCTTCACCGGCCTTGACGACAAGGACGAGGCCGAGACCGAGGTTGAAGACCCGTTGCATCTCCGCCTCTTTGATGCCTCCCCACCCCTGAAGGAGATCGAAGATCGCCGGCCTCTTCCAGCTGTTGAGATCCAGGACGGCCTGACAGTCGGCCGGGAGGATTCTGGGGATATTTTTAAACCCGCCGCCGGTGATATGGGCGATCCCGTGGAGATCAAAATGCCGGGCAACCTTGAGGACAGGATTACCATAGAGGCGGGTCGGTTTCAGCAGGACCTTTCCCAGCGGCTGTTTCAGGGGGGGATAGACCTTTGAGAGCGAAAGTCTTCTCGCGCGGAGGATCTGTCGGATTAGGGAGAAACCGTTGGAGTGCGGTCCCGAGGAGGCGAGTCCGACTACCAGATCCCCCGGCCGGATCCCCTTCCCGGAGACGATCCTTTTCTTCTCCACGACCCCCAGGATGAAACCGGCGAGGTCGACATCCCGATCCCGGTAGACGGCAGGCATCTCGGCGGTTTCCCCGCCGAGCAGGGTGCATCGGATCGCGGCACAGGCGGTTGTGATCCCCTTAATGATCCGCTCCGCCCGCCGGAGGTCGAGCCGGCCGGTCGCGTAGTAGTCGAGGAAGAAGAGCGGCTCCGCCCCCAGACAGAGGATGTCGTTCGCGGACATCGCGACCAGGTCCTGACCGAGTCCTTCCAGGCCGTGGCCTCCCCACTGATCCGCCTCCAGGGCGAGCTTTACCTTCGTTCCGACCCCATCCGTTGAGGCGCAGAGGACCGGCGACCTGTATTTTCTTCCCAGCGCGAAGAGTCCGGCATAATGCCCGATCGTCGAGAGTGCCTCCCGCCTCTCTGTTTTTCGGATGAGCGGCTTGATCCTGCGGATCAGGAGATCGGCCCGATCGATGTCAACGCCTGACTTTTTATAATTCAAGGGCCTGATTTATGGTGACCCCCCGATTGAAAGTCAAATGAAAAGCCCCATTTTTTAATTGTTTGCCATTGATAAAGGCATGTGGTATTTTTTTACCCGCTTGGAGGGTCGATTGTCGCAATCTGCAGAAGGCAAAGAAAAGACAATTCCCAAGGATTTTGAGCAACTGCGCTCCCTTTTTGAGGTTGTCGAGAGGGGGAAACTGACATGGGAGGCGACCTTCGACGCGATCCGCGATCCGGTGTTGATTATCGGCCAAGACTATCTGATTGAACGGGCCAATGTGGCAGCGAGTGAAAAGGCGGGCCTCAAGATCCGTGAGATGATCGGCCTTCACTGCTATGAGGTCTTTGCCGCCCGCAAGAAGACCTGCCCCAACTGCCCGCTCGAGAGGACGATCGCGATGCGGCGGCCGAATACGGTCGAGATCCC
>CAYWRF010000167.1:0-3129 GCA_964460495.1 uncultured Pseudomonadota bacterium
TTTACTTTTTCCCCTTATTTCCCTAGAGTGCTTGATCTAACAATCGATCAAGGAGGTTCTTTATGAAACGAGGACTCGGAATTGCAGTTTTCTCCCTCGCCTTTGCCTGCAGCAAGGGGCCCGCTTCACAACCCCAGCCGGCGGCGGCGGACACCGCTTCGGGTGGTACCGTCATTGCCCGGCTGGATGGAAACCCGATCACCGATGAGGATATCAGGAAGGTGGCGGGGGGACAGCTCCTCCAGGCGGAGATGGAGCTTTATTCGGCGCGGAAGGAGGGGCTGGATCAGATCATTCAGGATAAGCTTCTGGAGCAGGAGGCGGGGCGTCAGGGAATCGGCCGTGGGGATCTCTATCGGAAGGAGGTCTCCGACAAGGTGAAGGTAACCGACAAGGACCTCCAGAATTTTTATCAACAAAACAAGGACCGGATGGGGGGAAAGTCGTTCGACGAAATGAAAGAGAGGATCCGCGGGGCGGTGATGAGCCAGAAGAGTCAGGATCAGCTGGCACAGCTCGTCAACAAGCTGAAGAAGAAGGCGTCTGTCGAGGTCCTGATCTCGGCACCGAAGGTGGAGGTGGTTGAGGGGGATGCACCCGGGATCGGGCCCAAGAACGCCCCGATCCGGGTAGTCGAATTCACCGACTACCAGTGCCCGTTTTGCGGAAAGGCGCGGGATGCGGTGAACCAGATCTTGAAGGAGTACAAGGGAAAGGTCCGATACGTGATCAAGGATTTCCCTCTCTCCTTTCACAAGGATGCCTTCAAGGCGCACGAGGCGGCCCACTGCGCCGGGGATCAGGACAAGTACTGGGAGATGAACAAGAAGCTCTTTGGGAATCAGCGTGAGATCCAGGAGGCTGATTTGAAGAAATATGCCGGCGAGATCAAGCTGGAGATGAAGAAGTTTGAGGAGTGCCTCAGTTCCGGCAAATACGCCTCTCTGGTCCAAAAGAGTTTGCAGGAGGGGCAGAGCGTCGGTGTCTCCGGGACACCCGCCTTTTTTATCAACGGGCGGATGATCTCCGGCGCGAGGCCGTTCGAATCATTCAAAGAAATCATTGACGACGAGCTCTCGACGAATTAGCCCACTCTTGTGCTCGATCTGAAATTTGTCCTGGAAAACCTCTCCCAGGTTCGGGAGGGGTTGAAGAAGAAGCAGTTTGATCTTGATCCCTCCCCCCTTAAAAAGGGGGATCAGGAGCGGAAGCGTCTTCAGAAGGAACACGACGAACTCCGCTACCAGCAGAACCAGGTTTCTCAGGAAATCCAGAAGAGAAAGAAAGAGGGAAAATCGATCGACGATCTCCTCACCCGTATGGAGGGGGTCGCAAGACGAGTGAAGGAGATCTCGTCCCGGATGTCGGCTGTAGAGACGGAGATCCAGGATTTTTTGTTGAAGGTCCCGAATATCCCGCACCCCTCGGTTCCGGTCGGTCCCGATCCGAAATCAAACCGGGAGGTGCGCTGTTGGGGAAAGATCCCCCGGTTTTCCTTTTCTCCACGGGAGCACTGGCAGATCGGCGAGGCGCTGGGGATCATGGATTTTACGGCCGCCTCACGGATCGCCGGTTCCCGTTTTGTCGTCTACAAGGGGATCGGCGCCCGGTTGGAAAGGGCCTTGATCAATTTCATGCTGGATCTCCATACAAAGGGGCACGGTTACACGGAGATCTGGCCCCCCGCGATGGCAAATACCCGGTCGCTGACCGGCACCGCCAATCTTCCGAAGTTTGAGGCGGACCTGTACAAGACGACGGACGGACTTTATCTGATCCCAACCGCCGAGGTGCCGCTCACGAATCTGTATCAGGACGAGATGATCCCGGAAGAAAACCTTCCCCTGTCGCTTACCGCTTATACCGCTTGCTTCCGGAGTGAGGCGGGGTCGGCGGGGAAGGATACGCAAGGTCTGATCCGCCAGCATCAGTTCGACAAGGTGGAGCTGATGAAGTTTGCCACACCGGACTCCTCCTATGATGAGCTGGAAAAACTCCTCTCCGATGCCGAGAAGGTCCTGCAACTCCTGGAGATCCCGTACCGGGTCGTCACCCTCTGCACAGGGGACATGAGCTTTGCCTCGGCCAAGACGTATGACATCGAGGTCTGGTTGCCGGGGCAGAACGGGGGGAAGGGGGCCTATCGAGAGATTTCGTCCTGCAGCAATTTTGAGGACTTTCAGGCACGGCGTGTGAACACCCGTTTTCGCCCGAAGGGGGGTGGCAAGCCGCGATTTGTTCATACCCTGAACGGGTCTGGGTTGGCGGTTGGCAGGACCTATGCTGCGATCCTTGAAAATTTTCAGGATGAGAGGGGGGTTCGGATCCCGAAGGCGCTTCAGCCGTATCTGGGGGTCGACGCGATTTTCCCTTGACTGATCCTCATCATCTCCCGGTTCCTGATCTTTTTTTGTTTTTCACAGGCAACTTCTTTTTCTAATCGACCGAATCGTTACTCGAAGTTCTGATCGCTTGATGTAGGGGCAGACCTGTGTCTGCCCCACACGGACGAAATTTCGTTTCGGCAACAGGCCGTAAAGAGGTGAATGGGGTGACCTCCGTTCAATTTCAAGCGGGATTCCCAGCGATTTTTGGGGCACTTCCCCCTTCAGGTGCTGGAGAAAATCAATCTCCCTCTCCTCAGATTCCAGATCTGTCACGTTGGTGTCAGTTGACGGCACGAACCGGAGTAAGCCAACCGATCAACAACCTCCGCAATGACGTCCGAAATTTTTGGGAACGTCACAAGATCGCCGTAGTGATGACCGCCCTGATCGGCGGCGCGGTGGCGGTCGGGTCGGGGGGGCGTCTTTCCCTGCTCTTCCGAGAAGACCTCCCGTTCATCGGGGGGAGACTGATCGGCGAGTTCGTGAAATTGTATGAATACGGAGCTGCCCTTTTGCGCGGGGTTGGCGGGTCTCTCGCGATTGTCGGGACCCCGGCAAGGGTGCGGGTTGCCGAGGCGCCTCTCGATAGGCTGGTCGGCGAGATGCTCCATGACCGGGAGGCGTTCCGGATGCTCCTGGGGACGATCCTTGGGGCGCCGAATCGGTCCGTGCTTCGTGCGACGTCCAGCGAATTCGGGAGGTCGCCCAATCTGCATGCATTTATGTCGGTCCTCGATGAATC
>CAYWRF010000168.1:0-3074 GCA_964460495.1 uncultured Pseudomonadota bacterium
AACCGTCCGGCGCCTATTATAACCAGCTCCCGAACCCCCAGTTTCAGATGGAGCTTTTGGGAGGGCCGCAGCGTGCCCTGAACGGGGCCTGCGGGAACGGGGGCCGTGATTCCTATTTTGCCAGAGGAGACGACGAGGCAAATGCCTTTTACAATATTGTCACCGGGTCGCTAGGCACTTACCGATTTCCTTATAATTCCGGGGGGCCTGGTGGTTCTAACAGAGGAACCTATCAATTCCTGGGACTCTACGATCGCTGTCGGATGGAGGGGGGATGCGGGGTTATTTCGCCGGATGGACGTTACCAAATCCTGGGCCTCCCGACCTACGCAACCGACTGTCACCCTTATGGACAAAAATTGATCCGCGATCGGGTCACGATGGATACGCCTGAACCGGATCCTGAAATTCCAGAAGGTCCGTGGAATCCCTTCTGGAGCGGATGGGACGGAAGAAACCATATCGATGACCCGACCGGGTTTCTTTATGGGCGGTATCTCTTCCGTATCGTCGACGTGCCCCGCGAAACCTTGGATCTTGAAAGGATTGGTGGGGTGATGGAGCTACGGTATGACACCGCAGTTACAAACTATCCCCATCAACAGAGGGCGCTCCCTCCAAGATTTTTCGATTGTCCCTACACCGCACCGCATCTCACCTATCACACCTGTTCCCAGGTTGCGACCTCACATGTCGGATACAAGGCGAACCCGAGGCTTGCGGAGTATCCGGGTGGTCGCGGGGAACCGAGGGAACTGGAACCGGAAAGAAAGGATCTTTATAAATCGCTTCTCCGTCAGGCGATCAACCGGCTCGATTTTGATATCGCCCAGGGGACGTTCGGGAACGTTACAGGCGGGAATGACACCCTCACGGTGAACCAGAAGATGATCAAGGAGATCGTTGTCAATGCCTCCGCAACCCTCAAGGAGATGTTCATCGCCCTCGAAGGAACCGGATGCCAGAATCCCTACGACTCGCTGGAATGTACCCTCGAGTGGTTCTGGGAGATCACAAACGGCGGGGCGATCCGGCTCAAGTCGTGCCCGGTCCCGAACGGGACGATTATTTCTTACAACCATGATGAAGACACGATCTGCATCAAGCCGAGCATCGCGGTTGATTGCCAGAGCAAGAGGATGACCCCCTCTCACGCCGCCTTTAATCTCCTGGGTTTTGAGGGGGACGATTCCTCCTGTTATCCTTCTTATGGTCATTGGGCTGGCACGGGAACCGAGCGGGGTCTCTATGAGACGGGGTACGAGACCGATCCCGGCTTCGAGCTCTTTGTAACCTCTACGGATAATGGTGACTACCCGATGCTCGATGCCCGTCCTCTCTCCTTCGGGGATGTTTCGGCTGACGGATATGCTGCGGTCATCGTCTCCAAGGTGGCCCACGAGCTCTGCCATGCCTATTTCCGCCGTCATGATTTGAACCGGATGATCGATTGGCCCTCTCCCGAGTCCCTCTGGGAGGAGGAGCAGTGCACGATGACGGAGGCGTTGATCTACAAGCAACTGGCCAAGCTCGGATATTGGCCGACCGAATTTACTCCGGAGCTCAAGGAATTTGTTCGATCAGTCACGCACCACGATTACAACCATGGAGACCCGCTCGCCGAGGCAGTGGTCGGAAGGAGATTTGCCTTCATGAAGGAGTGTCGGGGATATGGGGGGCTCTTTTTGGGGACCTACTGTGCCAACATGTACAACATCGCTCAAAGCCTCTCGGTTCTGGAAGATGCCGACTGGGCAAGGGCACTCGCCTTTTGGAACTCCCAGTGTCCGACACTGAATCCTCCCGAACATATGTCGGTTCGAAGGGTGCAGGGACCGTTTGTCTACCCTGAGGGAGAGCCGGAGCCGGTGATCGATCCGGAGCCGATCATTAATCCTGTTCCTATTCTGGATGAACCCGCGGAGGGGGGGACACCTTGAAAATCCTCTTCCTCCTGTCCATCATCCTGTTCAGTCCGCTTGTGCAGGCCCAGATCTTCACCTGTGGTGAAAATGGGGAGCTTTGCGGACCGATCGACGACGTGGGTGACGCTATCCGGTATTATCCCGAGGGCTGTCGGGAGGAGGCGTGTCACTCAGTCGTTGAGCAGGTGGGGGAGATGGAGGATTGTCATCGGTATATTTGTGAGGGGAATTTCTGGGGAGAGTTGGCGATTGACCTTCGATGCGACAACGGGGGCATGGAGACAGACCCCGACTCCGGGATCACCTTCCTTGTTTGTGAGAGGCGTGTCCCCTTGCGCGAGTATTCCAATGACCCATGGGAGGAGGACCGGATCCGATTCTCCGGCGGCACCCCGCCGTGCGAGCACTATTTTCATGATTTTACATCGCCAGACACCACCCAACTGATCGACCTCCTGATCCCGGAGGCGGTGGCCGATGAGGTCGGGAATATGCGGGATTGGACCGAGGCGGAACGGGTGATTGTGGCGCTCAAGCTGGACGATATCGCCCGGCGGATCACCGACAAACTGATTCGGGAAGAGGTCAACGAGGTTGGAAGGTCCGGCACCGAGTTCCGGTCCTATGTCGAGTTGGCGCTGACCACGGCACAGTTTGGGGCCTATCTGCTCGGGAACTCCTTTTTGTTTCCCTGTCCCGGACTCCTCAGCGATGTCTGCAATGCCCCCAACCGGGTCCGTGCACCCTTCAGTGCGGTATGGGATGAGCGACCTTCAAACATCTACTACGACGATCTCCATTATCCCTTTGGGGGGCACAAGTTCCGTCGTTGGATCTGGGGGATCCGTCTACGCGATCGTTTTTCCATTGAAGAGAACCCCTCGTTGCTCCCGATTGTGGTTCCGACTGCCGCGCACCAACTCTCCCATATCCTGATGCATGCGACAGGGATGGTTCCGGTCCTCAATGACTCTGACACTGATTCTAGCAATTTTCATGAGGATCTGGGAAACGTCAGTGCCCGATACCTGGATGAGACGACCTCGCTCATCATTGAGGCGATCATCTTTCACTTTTATTCTGATTACGAGATCGACGGGATCGAAGACCTCCCTCCCGACCTTCAGGCCTGGAGTCAACAGCTCAATC
>CAYWRF010000169.1:0-3036 GCA_964460495.1 uncultured Pseudomonadota bacterium
ACCATCGAATCCGAGACGACCCATAAAGGAGCCAACGTTTACGAAGGAATAGAGGAAGTAATCGCCGCCGAGCGAGATCTGGAGTGAAGGCAAGATCCCGTTCGCACGGTCTAACGCATCGGATGAGGTGAGCCCCGTATCGAACTCCTGAAGCACGGTGCTGCCGTCCGAGATCACAAGCCTCGCCGTCCCGCCCGGCACGATCGTTGTATGGGCCAGGATCGTTTGTTCTCCCCGACTCATCAGGACAGGGGAGTCGCTGTTTCCCTCCCTCTCGTCTCTGTTACGATCCAGACTTGCCCGCCTCCGTTCCCCGGTCTTGTGTTCGTAGAGATAGATGTCGGAAAAACCGTTTGTGTCTCGCGCCCCCTCCTCCCATTCAGGAAAATAGTCGTTCGTCGAAAAGGCCAAAAGACCGCCATCGGCATTAAAGGAGGGATTGACTGCAAATCCGCCCGGGTTGCTGATCAGGGTCGTCACGCCGGTTTCGAGATCGACCCGAAAAAGACCGATGCCGTGCAGGGGCTGTCCGGGTCTCGGTCCGTCTGCACTGAATTCGCAGACAAGGGCCCCGATGCGACCGTCGGCGCTCAACGCATGCTGAAAACAGTCGCCGATCTCTCCCTTCTGTCCCTCGGGCCTGATGGTCCTCGTCTCAAGTGAGGAGAGATCGGTGATCCTTGCCTCCCTCGGTCCATCGGGCCCCTCTTGATGCAAATAAAGAAGCCGCGTCCCGTCGGCACTCAAGATCGGATAGAGGTTGATTCCTCCTTCGATCGCCCCGATCCGCTGTCCTGAAACAAGATCTTTGACGAGTATCGCCGCCGAGTTGCCGTCCTGAGAGGCAACATGAAAGGCAATACTCTCGCCTCCGGCGCTCAACGACGGAGCCCCCTGATAGCCTCCGAGCATCGGTTCCACCGGCTCAGGGGGACGGCAGGTAGTTGCAATGGGTTCGTCCGGCCGGCAGCGAACGAGGACGAACAGGCCGGCAAGGAGAAGACCTGACACGACCCCGACACGAGGCCGGCTGCGAAACAGGGTGGCGAGCGGTGTTACCGCGACCGTGGTGATCTTCAGAAATTCCGGCAGGCAGTCCCCGATCTCCCCATTGGAAACCGTGCAATGCTGCTGACGAGGATCGGTTGCCTCCGGCAGCAGGGATACGACCACCCCTCTCTGGTGTACACCTCGCGCAATGCCCATCTTGCCGACACTATCGAACTCGTGAGAGGGAAGTTGTGTGGTTAGAAAAAAAGTGCACCAGAATTGGGTACAGCGCATTTTCTTTATTTACACAGGTCTCTCTTTTGAAATAGCATACATAACATGACGTCTAGGGTCTTATCCGCACGGGCACAGGCAGACAAGTTCACCCATCTGTTGAAAGGGCATTTTGGAGATAAATTAGTCTCTGTGGTCTTGTTTGGGTCTGTCGCCCGAGGTGACGCTACCGAGGAGTCCGACATTGACTTGCTGGCCGTGATCAAAGGCCTTCCTCCCGGACGTTATATCCGACATCAGGCGTTGGATTCCATCTACAAGAAATTCGAGGCGGAGGGAAACCTTACAACCCTTAACTGTCATCTCAAGACACCGGAAGAGGCTCAAAAAATAAGGATCCTGTATCTCGATTTTCCACAGGATGCCAAAATTCTCTACGATACAAATGACTTTTTTAAAAGGGTCATTGAACGTGTTGCCGCCAAGATCAAAGAGATGGGGGCCATTCGCAAGAAGTGGGGCAAATTTTATTATTGGGATTTGAAACCGGGCGGCTCTGCCGAAGAGACGTTTGAAATTTTATGACCAACAAGGATTTCTCGTCTTCCTATTTTAGACAGGCCAAAACCGTCCTGCGAGAGCTGATGATGGATTATGAGGCCGGTGTTTGGCATCTGGTAGTCCGTCGAGCCCAGGAGGCGGTGGAACTGATCCTTAAAGGGTTTCTCCGTCAGGGGGGGTTTGAAATACCTCGATTGCATGATGTGGGGCTCCTGCTTCAAAAAGAAAAAAATCGTCTTCCGAAAGACCTTGTCAAAGAGACCGATCGTATCCTCTCCATCTCTCGAAGGCTTTTCAAAGAGCGGGAAACCAGCTTCTACGGAGACGAGGAACAAGAAATCCCTGCCTCAGAACTCTACACCCGGATTGATGCCGACCAGGCCAGACAAGATGTCGAGTGGTTGATACAGTTTGTCCCGAAGTAAGAGACAAGGCGGTTGATTGCAACATCGACAGGGAGGACAGGCACGATGGTGGCTGCGGCCTGGCTTCCTCTCTTCACCTCTGTGTCGACACTGTCCATTTCAGCCCCTAAAAACGAGGTAGCCGCCGATGACGGCCGTGACGAGGGCCGCTGAGAGTGCAACTCCCACGAGACCACCGGCGATGAGGCCCCGAACCAAGGCCCGTTGGGCCCTTATCTCCAGAAGATCCCTTCTTAGTTGTTCCAGGAACGCTAACTTTGCGTCGAATATGGAAATGTAGTGGTGTGTCTCATCGAGAAGACGCCTTATCCTTATCTGGGGAGCATTCGGATAAATTACGGCCCAACGTAGAACCAAGTGCAGTGTCAAGTCTTAACCAATGATGTCTCACTTCGGAAGGGTGAATCAGCTGGGAAACAGCTGAGGGATGAACCTTCCTTAATCTCTTGCGGAGATCTCCAAATAGCGGGTCGAGACTTCCATTTTCTTCCACAGCTAGGAGCCTGTCGGAATAATGCCATTTTTGTGGTCGCAATTTGATTCCCCTCCCCCTTGAGGAGGGTGAGGGAGAGGGTGGCCCCGATCTCAACGGAAAGACATTCTGGGCCACTTGCCACCGGGATCACCCTCCCCTTAATCCCCTCCCATCGAGGGAGGGGAGGTCCCTTGATCGTCACTTGGCCGATTTGACTATTTCTCCGACAGGCTCCTAGAGTGGAATTCTCTCCAGATCGGACCATGCCACAACCTGTGCTTCCGAATGACGAGAACTTTCAGCGCCGGCAAAAACCAGAAAGGATTTGTCAGGATCATTACGACTCAATTG
>CAYWRF010000170.1:0-3015 GCA_964460495.1 uncultured Pseudomonadota bacterium
CGGGCCGTATGATCGACCCAATACGACCCATTACGGCCCCTATACGACTCAGATATGGCCCAAAACGGCCCAAAATAGGTCCCAATCAGACTCCTAGCAGGCTGTTGACAAAGCCCCATCTGCGGCGTTGCCCGCTGCAGGCCCTCCTTCAACGTACCGTTAAGTACGCCTCAGTCGGGCCTTTGCGGGCGCCTTGCATCTGGGGACTTTCTCAACAGCCTGGGAAAGCATAGTTTGTCAACAGACTGCTAGCGTGTGATTATAACAATTGAGAATCACAAACCGGTCGACCAATCGTGTGAGATCGGCTAGAATGAGAAAACTATGGGAGAACCGGGAGGTCACCACAAGGTCCGTCAGCAGGAGGCGCTCCGGAATCAGCTCCGTCCGGAACAGCCGCATCACGAAGAAGGGGCGGATCACACGCACGACAAGATAGTCAACGGCGTCAAGGTGGGGGAGGCCCGGCATGATCAGGCCCCGCCGCACAAGCCAGGGACCCATTTTGAGCTGAATCTGAAGACCTTCCGGTGGGAGGCGCATGAGGTCCATCAGCATGCGGCAGAACCGATTATCGCGGTTGTCCGCCACTTCATCCGGTTGATCTCCCCTCAGGAGAGGAAGGGCCAGCCAACGGCAGGGACGCCGCTTCCGCGTGAGATGATTCGCCTCTCCAAAAAAGAGGTTTCGGGGATCGGGAAGGAGCAGGGGATTGAAAAGCGCCCGGCCGAGGAAAAGAAGGCGACCCTTCCCGAGATCCTTCAGCGGGTCGGTCAGGCGATCCAGCAGGGGACCGTCAAGGGGATCACGCTCTTTGAAACAATCCTGATCCGGTGGGTCGGGAGGTGGGCCGAATCGGAAAGGGGGGACGCCGCCCCGCAGGAATGCCGGCTCCCGAAAGGGGAGGCGCGATTTGCCGAAAAGGGTGAGAAGGGGTGGGTCGATTTCCTCAAAAAGGCGCTCCCGTTCACCTTTTTAAAGGTGGTCAATCGGGAGGAGGTCAGCTCGATGAGGATACGAGGGCTTGTTCAGGAGCCGCCCCCTTACCCGGAGCGTGCGGGAAAAGAGGCACGCGGGGCCCGCTCCAGTGGGGCCTCCTTGATCGCCGATCTCCAGTTGAAGGGTGGGAAAGGGGAAAAGTTTGCCCAAATCCCGCTCCAGAACAACGTTTCTCCGGAGAGGGTCGGTTCGTTCCTGGCCCAGCTTGCGACGCTCCGTCCCGGGACGACACTCTCTCAGGCGCTGCTCTCCCAGTGGTTCACGACCCCTGAGCTGACCTATCTCGCGATGTCTTACAAGATCATGAGGCCCGATCTGTTAAAGGGAATAGAGAACCCGATGACCGAGTCGGCCCAAGGTCGGGCCTCAGAAGGAATCGTCTACAATCAGGAACCGACACGCGGGATCGCCTTATCGGCCCGGACCGAGCAGATGATCGCCCGCGAGCTGGATCTGAGACTCACAACCCCTGCCGTTCCGAAGACAGGGGGTGATTCTCCAGCGGAGGGGGTTGGGAAAACGTCCGAAGGACTGTCGGCGATCTGGGGGTTCTTCTCGCGGGGCGGGAGGAGGCGTCGTTCTTCCGAAGAGGAGGCGATACTAGTCCCCGGCTTTGTCCCCTGGTACCAGCTGGTTTTTCAGTCGAGGAAATGGAAGGGGAGGGTCCGGTGGTATATCCCGCTCCTCTATTTCTCTGTTGCCTCTGCTGTGGCGCTCTCGCTCGTTTACCTCTTCAAATTTTTGTTACAGCGTTAGCCCGGTGGCCAGGAAAAGGGTCGGCCTCCGAGGAGATGCAGGTGAAGGTGCCAGACCGACTGGCCGGCGCCGCGTCCGTTGTTGATCACGAGGCGATAGTCGGCGAGTTTCTCCTTCCGGGCGATCTCTCGCGCGACCTGATGCAGGTGACCGATAAGCGGGGAATCGCTGTCGATCATCGCATCCAGTTTCTCGATATGTTTTTTGGGGACGATCAGGATATGGGTCGGGGCCTGGGGATTGATGTCCCTGAAGGCGACCGCCTGTGTATCCTCATAGATTGGTTCACTCGGAATCTCCTTTTTGATGATCTTGCAAAACAAGCAGTCGACGCTCATATTTTTCCTCCTCGTGGGTATGTCTTT
This sequence comes from uncultured Pseudomonadota bacterium, assembly GCA_964460495.1. Classification (GTDB taxonomy): domain Bacteria; phylum UBA10199; class UBA10199; order JACPAL01; family JACPAL01; genus CAYWRF01. Next base: position 2,121 of record CAYWRF010000170.1, read on the forward strand.
TGAGGGTCAAACATTTTTTTCTCAGTGACTGTCAGGGATGAGCCGTCTGACCTCCTGAAAAAGCAACTTCTGAATCCCTCATGGCAGGCCGCCTTCTTCTGATCGACCTTGATCAGGAGCGTGTCTCCATCGCAATCGACACGGAGTTCCTTCAACCCCTGCGTGTGACCCGATTCCTCCCCCTTGACCCAGATCTTTTTTCGCGATCGGGACCAGTAGGTGACGTGAGGCCCCTTTAAGGTCTTCTCCAGCGCCTCCCGATTCATCCAGGCCATCATCAGGATCTGACCGTCTTTCCAGTCCTGGACGACCACAGGGATCAGGCCGTTCTGGTCAAAATGCAGTGCCTGAAAAAGTGTGTCCATTGAAATGAGCCCTATAAGCGGACCGGGACATCATGTTGCCATAGGTAATCCTTTACCTCGTGTATCGAAAATTTCCGGAAGTGAAAGATCGAGGCGGCGAGCGCCGCATCCGCCTCCCCCTTTGTCAGGGCCTGAAGGATATGTTCGGGATCGCCGGCCCCGCCGGAGGCGATGACCGGTATCGAAACGGCCCGTGAGATCACGCGTGTCAGTTCCAGGTCATAGCCGTTTTTCGTCCCGTCCCGATCCATACTGGTGAGCAAGATCTCGCCGGCCCCGAGGGCCGCCATTTTCTTCGCCCAGGAGACGGCGTTCTGGCGAGTCGGCGTCCGACCGCCGTGGGTAAAGACGCGCCAGCTTTTTTTCTGCGGGTTGAGCCTCTTCGCGTCAACCGCCACGACGATGCATTGGCTCCCGAACTTCTCGGCCGCCTTTTTTACAAAGAGGGGGTCAGAAACAGCGGCGGTGTTGATCGAGACCTTGTCGGCCCCCGCCAACAGGAGATCCCGGATCTCTTTCAGGGAACGGAT
>CAYWRF010000171.1:0-2938 GCA_964460495.1 uncultured Pseudomonadota bacterium
CTCCCTTTGTTTGTCAATCAGAACCACTATCGAAGGACCCGTGGAAATGTTGCTTGTTATTTTTGGGCCATCTGTCTATGATTACTTGCAATGAAAAAGGAAGAATTTCACGTTATTATTGAAAAAGACGAGGATGGTTATTACGTCGCGGATGTCCCGGAACTTCCCGGGTGCCACACCCAGGCGAAGTCTCTGGATCAGCTCATGAAGCGGGCCGAAGAGGTCGTCTCCCTCTATTTGGAGGCCCAAGGTAAGCCCAAGAACAAAATCGAGTTTGTCGGTGTCCAACGCCTGGCGGTATGAGCCGTCTTCCAACCCTCACTGCCACTAAAATCCTGAAGATCCTGTTTCGATTGGGTTTTGTGGAGGTCCAGGGGAAAGGGAGTCATAAATTTCTCAAACATCCCGATGGGAGAACAACAACGATACCCTGTCATAGAGGTGAAGATATCGGTCGTGGTCTGCTTCGAAAAATTCTGCGTGACATTCAGATTGAACCAGAAGAATTTATCAGACTATTATGACTTCCAAAATCCACCCCAACGACGCCCTTTTCCCCGGCGAGAAGCCGTTTCCGATTATCCCCTGCTGTGAACACTTTGCCGGTTCTGAAAAACTGATCACGAAGGCCTTGGAACTCCAGAATCAAAAGGGAGGGATCTTTGACATCACGATGGATCTCGAGGACGGCGCGCCGCAAGGCAAGGAGAAAGAACATGCCGAGATGATCGTCGCGATGCAAAGATCTCCGCTGAACCAGCATAAAATGAGCGGGATCCGGATCCATGACTTTACCAATAAACACTGGCGGCAGGATGTCGATATTATTGTACCGGGCGCGGGTGAGATGATCGCCTATATCACGATCCCCAAGCCGACGGCGGTCGGTCAGGTTCGGGAGATGATCTCGTGCATCCAGCAGGTCGCCAAGAAGTCGGGGATCAAGAGGGAGATCCCGATCCATGTCCTGATCGAGACACATGGCGCGCTCAAGGAGGTCTTCGAGATCGCCGCGCTCCCCTGGATGCAGGTATTGGACTTTGGGCTGATGGATTTTGTCTCCGGCCATCACGGCACGATCCCCGATTCCTGCATGCGCTCGCCGGGTCAGTTTGAACATGCCCTGCTGGTTCGGGCCAAGGCAACGATCGTCGCTGCCGCGCTGGCGAACGGGATCGTGCCGGCCCACAATGTCACGCTCGATCTGAAGGACCGCGAAAAGACCCTGGCCGATGCCAAACGGGCGCGGGATGAGTTCGGTTTTTTAAGGATGTGGTCGATCTATCCCACTCAAATCGATGCGGTTGTAGAGGCGATGCAACCCGATCACTCCCGCGTTGAAAAGGCCTGTCAGATATTGCTTGCCGCGCAAGAAAACAGTTGGGGTCCTATTCAATTTGAAGGGGAACTCCATGACCGTGCCACCTACCGTTATTTTTGGGAACTGGTTCAAACAGCACGCGTCTCGGGCCAAAAACTCACCGAGGCGGCGGAACGGGAGTTCTTTTCAAAGGTATGAAAAAGGCATGAAACAGATTTTAGAAGTAGCCCAGAAGGCCCTTGATCAAACGGGACAATGGCTCGTGAAACAGAATATTGAAGCCTTCCAGGTGGCTGCCTACGATTTTGCCTGGCGGGCGGCCGAGCTCTATGCCGCTAACGCCCTGTGCGACTTTGCCCAACATCAAGGGGAACTGGAAAGAGAACTCGCCAATTTTTTTATCGGCGAGGTGATCGCGGGAAAAAAGGACGAGACAGCGGCCAGGAAGACTGCGCACCTGATCCGGGAAAAGGGGGATGGCGGTAGTTTTGGTCTTGACGAACAGCACCAGATGTTCCGCGAAACCTTCCGGAAGTTTGCCGAAGAGAAGGTCATGTCCCGTGCCGAAAAGATCCACCGGCAGGACCTGTTGATCCCGCAGGAGATTGTTGACGGGGCGAGGGAGCTTGGTTGTTTTGGCCTCTCGCTCCCCCAGAGGTACGGGGGTTTTCAGGATGATAACAGACCGGACCATACCGGAATTGTTGTCGTAACAGAGGAGCTCTCCCGCGGATCACTGGGGATCGCCGGGAGCCTGATCACAAGACCGGAGATACTCTCGAAGGCGCTTCTCAAAGGCGGGACGGAGGAACAGAAACAAAAATGGCTTCCGTTTCTCGCCACCGGAGAAAAGATGTGCGCCGTTGCGGTGACGGAGCCGGACTACGGCAGCGACGTCGCCTCGATCAAGGTGAACGCGACACGCAAGAATGGGGGCTGGGTCATAAACGGCGTAAAGACCTGGTGCACCTTTGCCGGCTACGCCGATTCCCTGATGGTGCTCGCACGCACCGATCCCGATCTCTCCAAGCGCCACAAGGGCCTCTCCCTTTTTATTGCAGAAAAACCACGATTTGAAGGGCATGAATTTAAATACAAACAGCCGGATCAGGGCGGCACTGTGGAAGGGAAGGCGATTGCTACGATCGGTTATCGCGGAATGCACTCTTACGAGGTTGCGTTCGAAAACTATTTTGTCCCTGCCGAAAACCTGATCGGCGGCGAAGCCGGCCTGGGGCAAGGTTTCTACCTGCAGATGGAGGGGTTTGCCGGGGCCCGTCTTCAGACCGCCGGACGCGCACTCGGTGTGATGCAGGCGGCGTTCGAGGCGGCGCTCAAGTACTCGAACGAGAGAAAGGTATTCGGTAAACCGATCTTCGATTACGGGATGACTCAATGGAAGATCGCCCGAATGGCGGCGCTGATCCAGGCAACGAGGCAGGCGACCTACGCCGCCTGCCGCCTCATGGATGAGGGGAAGGGTCTGATGGAGGCGAGCCTTGTGAAATTCTATGCCTCAAAAATTTCGGAGTGGGTGACACGAGAGGCGATGCAGATCCATGGCGGCTACGGCTACGCCGAGGAGTACCCGGTGAGCCGCTATTTTGTTGACGCGCG
>CAYWRF010000172.1:0-2875 GCA_964460495.1 uncultured Pseudomonadota bacterium
TATCCTCGACACTCGGCTCCGAGACGGTGACCGGCTGGAAACGGCGTTCGAGGGCGGCGTCCTTTTCCACATGCTTGCGGTACTCGTTGATTGTGGTCGCCCCGATGCAGCGGAGTTGGCCGCGCGCGAGGGCCGGCTTCAGCATATTGGAGGCGTCGACCGCCCCCTCAGCCGATCCGGCGCCGACCAAGGTGTGAAGCTCATCGATAAAAAGCACGATCTCCCCGTTCGCCGCCTCGATCTCCTTCAAGACCGCCTTCAGCCGGTCCTCAAACTCGCCGCGATATTTGGAGCCGGCGACCATCGCACCCAAATCGAGCGTCACGATCCTCTTTTCACGGAGCGATTCGGGGATATCCCCGCGGATGATCCTCTGGGCCAACCCCTCCACAATCGCCGTTTTCCCGACCCCGGGATCGCCGATCAGGACCGGATTATTCTTTGTCCGCCGGGACAAGACCTGAACGACACGTCGGACCTCTTCATCCCGGCCAATCACCGGATCGAGTTTGCCGGAGCGGGCGAGGCCGGTCAGATCCCGACCAAAGCGGAGGAGCGCCTGATACTTCTCTTCAGGGTTCTGATCGGTCACCCGCTGCGTCCCGCGAACCTGGACGAGCCCCTTCAACAGCTTTTCCCGATTGACCCCGAACTCCCTCAACAACCGGGATGCCTTTGACTCCGTCACCTCCAGGATCGCGAGGATCAGATGCTCGGTGCTGATGTACTCGTCCTTCAGTTTCTCCGCCTCTTCATGGGCCCGGTCGATCACCCTCTTGAGAACAAAGGAGATGGAGACCTGTCCCGTGAGCGGACGGACCTCCGGGATCTTTTTGAACTCATCCTCCAGCCGTCCCTTGAGACCGTGACCATCGACCTCGAGTTTTTGCAAAAGCTGGGGCACAAGCCCCTCCGGCTGTGTCAGGAGAGAAAGAAGGAGATGCTCCGGTTCGATCTGCTGGTGGAAACGGGACTCCGCCCCCTTTTCCGCACCGAGGAGCGCCTCCTGCGCCTTGATTGTGAGTTTGTCCAACCTCATTTTACAAATGTGAAGGCGAGAAAGATGATCTGGCTGTCCCTCTGGATCCTCAGACGGACCACCTGTCCCGGCTGGATCTTTCGCGCCACCGCCTCAAAGTCGCTCCTCTTCGTGATCTTCGTGTTGTTCACCTCCATCAGGATATCCCCCCGTCTCACACCGGCGAACTCGGCGGCCCCCCCCGCCTCAACCCCTATGATCAGAACCCCGGAGGACGCCTCCGCCTCGCGGAGCTCCTCCGGCAGCATGTCACGAACCGCCAGGCCGAGCTGCTCTGCCGATGTCGCGGAAGACCTTGCCGCCTCCTTCTCACCCGCCTCCATTTCACCCAGCTTCACCTCCAGATCGACTTCCTTCCCCTCCCGCAGAACCCTGATCTTCACCGTTTTCCCAACCGGCTGGTGTGCCACCATCATCGGGAACTCATGGGACTCCGTAATCATCTTCCCTTCAAAGCTAATCACGACATCGCCCGGTTTCAACCCCGCGCGGTCCGCCGGGCTGTTCGGAAAGACGTTCGCGACCAGGGCACCACGTGATTCCTTGAGCCCGAAAGACTTCGCGAGATCGGGCGTGATCTCCTGGATCCCGACGCCAAACCAGGCCCGTGTCACCTTGCCCGACTTGATCAGCTGCGGGACAAGCTCCTTCGCCATATTGATCGGGATCGCGAAACCGATCCCCTGCCCCGAGGCAACGATCGCGCTGTTCACCCCGATCACCTCTCCCTTCAGGTTGAAGAGCGGACCTCCGGAGTTCCCCGGGTTGATCGAGGCATCGGTCTGTATAAAGTCGTCATACGGCCCGGCGCCGATCACACGCCCCTTGGCCGAGACGATCCCGGCGGTCACCGTATGCTCGAGACCGAAAGGGTTCCCGACCGCCATCACCCACTCGCCGACACGCAGGCTGTCGGAGTCGCCGAGTGAGACATTCGGGAGATTCTCCGCCTTGATCTGGATCACGGCGAGGTCGGTCTTGGGATCGGTCCCGACTACCTTCGCGTCGAATTTCCTCTTGTCGGTCAGCTGGACCTGGATCTCGTCGGCCCCCTCCACGACATGGTTGTTCGTGAGGATGAACCCCTCCTTGTTGATGATGAAACCGGAGCCAAGGCTCCTCTGCGGCCTTTGAACCGGCCCCTCGAAAAACCGCTCAAAAAAATCGTCAAACGGGTCCTGGGGACCGAACGGGCGAGGTTGATGAGGTGTGGTGCGCCGAGCTGCCTTTGTCGTACCGATGTTGACAACAGAGGGCTTCACCCTCTCCGCCAGTTCCACAAAGGATGGAAGGGGGCTCGCCCCGAGGGGACTCGCCCCGCTGGGGGACGGGACCGCGGGCCTGAACGACGGATTAAATTCGGCGGCAGTTCCAAGACGTGTCACAAGAAGAAAAAAAACAGACAGGATCGTCAGGCGGTATCGACGCATAGTCCCTCCAATTAAAGATGAAAATTTTGTGCAGATTTAAGCACCGGCGGCCCCCCTGTCAAGAAAAGCGGCGTGGGTGCCCCCCTTGACACGGCGCTCCCCGATCGGTATTTTCTCAAGGCGTAACAATATTGGAGATTTGCTTATGAGCCAACTCCCGGTACCGTCGGGGTCACTATCGACTTATCTTATTGAAATCAATAGGTTTCCCCTGCTCTCGAAGGCGGAGGAGTTTGACCTGGCGGTCCGGTATCGCAAGGATGGGGAGGTCGAGGCAGCCCACAAACTGGTGACCTCCAATCTCCGCTTTGTCGTCAAGGTCGCCTATGAATATGCGAGCTACGGGGTCCGCTTGGGAGACCTGATCCAGGAGGGGAATATCGGGCTGATGCAGGCGGTGAAAAAC
>CAYWRF010000173.1:0-2818 GCA_964460495.1 uncultured Pseudomonadota bacterium
GGCCAGGCGGTGCAGAACATGAATTTGATGTGCGGGTTTTCTGAAACAATGGGTCTTACAACAACAGCCTCACCACTTTGAGTGTCCATGGCGACCCTCCCGGCTCGGTCAGTCGCAGTGATGCGCTGGCTTTCTGTCTGTGTCACCGGGGCCCCACTCCCGACCCACACTGTGAAATTTTTCCATACAATCACTGACCTCTTCCACCTCCTTCGTGGTCACGCCAAAATCGCACTCCAGTGCATATCTCTGCCAGACCGAGCCCGATTCGTTCCGATCGGAGCAGCGACCTGTTGTGCTAAGGGTCCCGCGCCGGCAAAATTTTTCCTTAAACTGGGGCCAGCCCCCTTCCGCCTCGCCAATTTCTCTCATCATGTCTCGGACAGCTGCCTCTCGAGCACGGGCACCGTCCAGATCCTCCGCCGGTGCACGGTATCCGGCATAACGTTTCAGGATCTCATCAATGTCATCCGGATCGCCGGCACCCAACAAACCTATGGCGTCCTCTTTCATCTGATCTGCCGTCCTCCACCAACCATCGACCCTGGCATTGAGTTGGACGGCTTCTCGAACCCCTTGCTCTACCGCCTCCGCACGGGCCGCGCGTTCACGCAACTCCCGGATTTCCATCTCCCTGGATTGGGCCTGTACGAGTCTCGTCAACAACCTCTGCGCCGAGGGACGCTGCATACATTGTTCGACATCACGCCCTCCTTCGGCACACCGATAAACCTGGAAGGCCAGTTTTGCCCCCCACTCGATCCCCTCCACCGGAGTGGCTGAAACATTGGCGACTCCGAAGATGCCATCCAAGAAATAATGGGAGATCCCCGCCGGGAGCACCGCCGTTGAAATCATGCTATGGAATAAGTAACTCCGTGTCAGAGCAAATTCAACGGGACCAGACCTCCCTTTCGATGTCCAGACCCTATGGATATACATTCCCTCTAGTGAGTCCGCGTAGGGATCATAAACGTCACCAAGAAGATGAGTTGTTGCCCCCCGTCCCAGAGAGACGGTCATTCTAGATGGCAGTTCTCCAAAGGTATCTTCAAAAATCTTTTTGGTTTGTTGAATATCTTGCGGTTCTACCCCAGGCATTCTTGCCATCACCTCCAAATAGAGGGGGAGACGGATGCTTGTTCTTGCCGTTGTCGTCATGGTTTTCCCTCCTTGCTTTGTTTTGAGTCGGGTTGTCCCAGAGTCAGTCTAAAAAAACTGATGTCGAGGGCAAAAATCTCATCGGCACTCCCCTGCTTGGGTTCAAATTCTCGCAGGCCGTTGCAAAAGTCTCTCAACGCCTTTCTGATTTTTGGAAGATCTTTTTTGCAAAAAGGCCTGGCAACGGAACGGAAATAAACCTCCTCCGGCGGTTGCGTGAGACGGGCCACCGCTCCAAGCTCGGCGAATTTTTTGCCGACCCTTTCATAATAAAGTTTCTGTTGCTGAAGGGTCGTGCGCTCCGGGATATAGTTGATGTGACTGCGAATCAGTCTCCCTTTGGCATCCCTCTCAAGCACCTTGTGGGCCAGCATGTCCCGTATGGCGAGTTCCACCATTTGCGGTGTCACATCGTTCCCAATGCGTTTGGCGATGGAAGACGGGTCTTCACGAAAATCCTTAAGAAAAATAATCTCGTCGATGGGCCAGTAGACCCAGCTTTTTGCCCAGTGGAGGTAATTCTCCTCCACCTTTTTGAACTCTCTTTCCGGACGAAATTTTTTAATGGCTGCGGCAAAAAAATCCCTTTCAGACTCAGAATTGGCGTTGTGATAAAAAACCAGCGCCTCAAAGTATTTTTTTTCATCATCCGGAATGTCGAGGGAATGCGCAATTTTCATTGCCAATTCCGGTTGAAGCCGGGTCTTGCCGCGCAGGACCTCGGACAAATAGGAGGGATTTTTGAATCCAAGCTGCCGTGACCAGGCCCGGATCGAAAAGCTCTGATTTCTCTCCTTCTTTTCCTGGAAGATTTGAATCAGGATCTCCTTGGGATCCTTTAATTGAAAGAGTTTTCCGGGTGTACGTGTTCTTGAGTCAAAAGAGGTACGCCTTTGGCGTTGGCTCCCCACGCGTAACACGAATGGAAGTCTCGCCGAGTAAATAGAAGATTTATGAAAGAGGCACTAGGGGGCTAGGGAAACCATCCGAATACGATTGTTCCCACGATCGCCGATATAGAGATCACCGGAGGGATCCATTGCGATCCCCGTCGGGTTGCTCAGTGCCGCGCCGGTTGCGGGACCGCCGTCGCCCGAGAAGCTCGCGCTGCCGTTCCCGGCGATCGTGGTGATCAGGCCATCGGTTCCGACCCTCCGGATCCGGCGGTTAAACATGTCCGCAATATAGAGGTTCCCGGATCGATCGAGAGCCAGCCCCTGCGGAGAACTGATCCTGGCATTGACCGCAGGCCCGCCATCGCCGTCGAAGCTGCCGGTTCCATTTCCCGCAACGGCCGTCAGGGTCCCAAAGATATCCATCTTGAGGATGCGGCTCCCCTCCGCGATGTAGAGGTTCCCCGCGGAATCGAGAACGATCCCTGTCGGGGCCATCAGTCCCGTCGCGGTCGCGGCGATCCCGTCCCCTGCATAGGTGCTGTTTCCATTCCCGGCAACCGTCGTGATGGTGCCGTTCGGATCAACCTTTCTGATCCTGTAATTGTTCGTATCGGAGAAGTAGAGGTTACCCAAACCATCAACGACAACCGCCCTCGGCCAACGAAGACTGGCACCAGTCGCCGGTCCTCCGTCACCCGAAAAACCCTCAACACCATTCCCCGCAACTGTTGTGATTATCCCGTTCGTATCAATCTTTCGGA
>CAYWRF010000174.1:0-2818 GCA_964460495.1 uncultured Pseudomonadota bacterium
CCTTCAGTGGCAAGCCGCTGCCGATCCGATGCTACGCAGGGTACACCACGGTCGAGGTCGACTCCTGGGGGGACGTCTATCCCTGTTTATACTGGGCCTTTGACAAACGTTCCTTCGGCAATATCCGCCAGAAATCGCTTGCACAATTCTGGGCAGGGGAGGAGATGAGATCGATGAGAAAAGCGGCGGGCCAGTGTCGGGACTGTTATTGGAATTGCCAGACTGAATTGAATCTCCTCGTGAGCAAAAAGAGGGTCCCAGGGGGGATGGTTTCTTAAATGAAAACCTCCAAGGCGCTCAGAACCGCCGTCAATCTTCTTCTGCAGCGGCGCTACCCGGTCAGTCTGGTCCATTTTGTGACAGACAATTGCAACGCCCGCTGTCCTTTTTGTTTCATTGATTTCGATCATCCGGTCAAATTACGGGATCAGATGACACTGGATCAGATCGAACGGATGGTGCGTCAGGTGGGCCCCTGCCTCTCCAATGTGAACCTGACGGGTGGGGAACCGTTTTTGAGAAAGGATTTGAAGGAAATTACGGATTTGTATCTTCGCCTGTCGGGAGTTCAAACGATCTTTATCACCTCTCACGGCGGGTTTCCGGACAGGGTCCTCCCTTTTGCCGAGGAGCTGTCGGCCCGGTATCCGGGACGAAAGCTGATCTTCTCATTTTCCCTCGATGACTTTGAAGAGAGGCATAACGAGATCCGAAGGATCCCGGGTCTTTTTTCCAAAACGATGGAGAGCTACTGCCGCCTCTCCCTGCTGGGCCGGGGTGTGATGGTCAATATTTCTATCACGGTTTCCCAGGAAAACTGTGACTCCGTCCTCTCGTTTTACAGGCACCTTCGGGATGAACGGAGTGTTCAGTCGGTCACGGCGAATATTGTGCGGACCCAGGGGGTCTATGCGATTCCGGAGGATCAGAGAGAGAAGATCCTGAAGGGGTACGCCGCGCTTCAGGGAGAGATCTTCCGCGACATGAAGAGCGGCCGGATGCAGGGGTATGACGCTTCAACCCTGGAGGGGAGACTTCTGAACAAAAAGAACGAGATCCTCAGCCGGAACACGATCAGGACATTCCGGACCAATGAATATATCTCTCCCTGTCATGCCGGCTCGCTCTTCGGCGTGATCGGGTCCGAGGGGACGGTTTACCCCTGTGAAATCCTCGACCGGCCCCTGGGAAACCTCAAGGATTATGATTTTGACTTTCTCAGGCTTTGGGCGGACACCAAGGCGAAGGATCTGAGAGAGTTTGTCAGAGAGACAGAGTGCCGCTGCACCTACGGATGTGCCTGGACCTTCAATATCCTTGGAAACTGGAGGTATCAACCGGAGCTGGCCGCCTCTGCCGTCGGGCTTAAAACATGAATCCCCTTTCTGTTACCATCATCGTGATCTGTCGTGAGGTCGATGCCATGACGGAATTCTGCATTCAGGAGACAAAAAAAATCTATCCGGAGGTCTTGCTTCTGGTTGTTCCGGATGAGATCCCCTCGGGCAAGACGATTGTCTATCCGGGTGTCGATTTCTTTGCCGTCAAGGGGAACATGTCTATCAAACGGAACAGGGCGGTGGAGCGGGCTTCATCAGATTATGTTGCGTTTCTGGATAATGATGCCTTCCCCAAGAAGGGGTGGTTCGAAAGTGCGGTTCGGATCCTGCAGGAGAACCCCGAGATTGGGGTGGTGGGAGGGCCAAATATCGGTCATCCGGATGAACCGCAGGATCAACGGGTGGTGGGGAACGCGACGCGATCGTTCCTGGTCACCGGACCTTTCACGTATCGCAAATCGATTGGAAAAGAGAGGAACTGTCATCACCTTTCGTCCTGCAACATGGTCCTCCGCCGGTCTGTTTTTCTGGCTGTCGGTGGGATGAACGAGCTTTATTATACGAGTGAAGATATGACCCTGACGGATCATTTGAAAAAGAACGGATATCTGATCCGGTACCACCCTGAGGTCTTTGTCTATCACAAGAACAGGACCTTGCGAGGCCACTTTCTGCAGCGGTTTGTATGGGGCCTCGGCGCGATTCCAGCATTTTCTGAAACTCAGCGGATTGATTTTGTCTTTTATTTTGCATCAGCCTTTTTTATTGCGTTGATGGTTTTGGGGGCGGCCCTGGTGCCCTTAATGAGATGGGAACGCCCTTACCTGGGGATGCTGGGGATCTATCTGCTGGTGGTTCTCTTCGAAGCGGTGAGAACGGCGGGCGGGCGATGGGGAGAACTCTGGAAAACTTTCCTTGCGATCCTGGCGGGTAACCTCGGTCCCGGGCTCGGTGTCTGGTGCTATCTTTTCTCGATCAAGATCGACCGGAAGAAACTGTATCCTCAGAATGTGACTCCCTGAGGGTTTCCCAGGCGGTTCGGTAAATCAGGAAGGTCCCTCCGAGCACGAGGAGGCGATGGACCGAAAGGGACTCCGTCGCAACGCTCAGGAGGGTTGGGAGATAGGCAAGCAGGAGGTGGAGGGCCAGGATTTTCACGGTCTCCTTTGTTCCTTTGTAGAGGTGATTCCTAAAGAGAAAGGGGGCGGCGACCCAAAAGGCAGGCCAGCCGTAGCCGGCGAGCCGGAAAGGCTCCGTCGCCATGATCGGGGTGATAAAAAAGGAGAGGAGCCCATAACCCAAAGAGACGAGGACCCAGAGGGGGGCCTCACGCAGCAGCGCCATCCTCTTTTTCTTGAAGACAAGGAAGAGGATAAGTGGGCCGAGGCCGAAGAGGGTCAGAAAATTGTTGAGCGTAAAGAGGGCCCGCCACGGATTCCAGCCGCAGAGCCCGAGTCTGGTGATCAATCCCAACGGGA
>CAYWRF010000175.1:0-2724 GCA_964460495.1 uncultured Pseudomonadota bacterium
CGTACGCGAAGATCATCAAGGAGAAGTCGATCTTGAGGCGGCTGATGCAGAGGGCGACCGAGATCGTGACGGAGGGGTATTCGGTCTCCGGCGATATTGAGGAGTTTCTGGACCAGGCGGAGAAGGGGATCTTCGAGATCGCCCAGCGGCGGATCAAACAATCGTTCTTTCCGATCAAGGAGGTGGTGAAGGAGAGCTTTCGCACGATCGAGAAACTGTTTGAGAAGAAGGAGCTGGTGACCGGCGTCCCGACCGGATTTACGGAGCTCGACCGTTTGACCTCCGGGCTCCAGTCCTCGGATCTGATCGTTGTGGCGGGGCGGCCGAGCATGGGGAAGACCGCCTTTGCGCTGAGCGTCGTGGCCCACGCCTCGATGAAAAAGAAGATCCCCGCGGCGATCTTTTCGCTCGAGATGTCAAAGGAACAACTGGCCCAGAGGATGCTCTGCCACGAGGCTCGAATCGATTCCTCCAAGCTCCGCGGGGGGTTCCTGGCGGAGACCGATTGGCCGAAGCTCACGCGGGCCGCCGGCACCCTCTCCGAGGCCCCGATCTTCATCGATGACACGCCGGCGATAACCGTTCTGGAGATCCGCGCGAAGGCGAGGCGGCTCCAGAAGGAGTCGGGGCTAGGGATGATTGTGGTTGACTACCTCCAGTTAATTCGAGGGGTCGGTTACACCGACAACCGTGAGCGCGAGATCTCCGAGATCTCCCGCTCCCTGAAGGCGCTTGCGAAGGAGCTCCACCTGCCGGTGATCGCGATCTCGCAGCTCAACCGGATGGTCGAGAACCGGAGACCGCCGATCCCGATCCTGGCGGATCTGAGGGAATCGGGCGCGATTGAACAGGACGCGGACCTCATCATGTTCCTCTTTCGGGAGGAGGTCTATGATCGGGAGACGATCAACAAGGGGACGGCCGATCTGATCATCGGCAAACAGCGGAACGGGCCGATCGGGACGGTTAAGCTCGCATTCCTTTCCCAGTTCACACGCTTTGAAAACCTAGCTAGGGAATGAAACTGGTCGTCGCCACTCGGAATCGTGGAAAATTCCGGGAGTTTCGGCAAATGCTGACCGGGCATGAGCTTGTTCCTCTCTGGGAGTTTTCCGACATCCCAGACCTTGAGGAGGATGGGTCGACATTTCGCGAAAATGCGATGGGCAAGGCGCGCGCCGTTTTTCAAAGGACCGGCCTGCCGACTTTGGCCGATGACAGCGGTCTCGTTGTCGATCTTCTGGATGGGAGGCCGGGGGTTCTGTCGGCACGCTATGCCGGAGATGGGGCGACCGATGATCAAAACCTGAAAAAGGTTCTCTTCGAGCTCCACACGAAACAGGGTACAAGGTCGGCCCGATACGTTTGCGCGATGGCGTTGTCTCTTCCCGATGGCTCAGAACGCGTGGTAGAAGAGTCTTGCGAGGGAGAGATTGTTTCGGAGCCGCGCGGAACCGGTGGCTTTGGATACGATCCGATCTTTTTGATCCCTCACTTGGGAAAGACAATGGCCGAGATCCCGCCCTCCATCAAGAATTCGATCAGTCACCGCGGGAAGGCGATCCGGAGACTTAATTATTACCTGTCGTGAACGTGAAGGTCGTTGAGGTCATCACATTCCCAGAGGGGTCGGCCACGTTCCGGATCGTTGCCGTATAGGTCCTGTTCGTGTTCCAGGTTTGGCCTCCGCCTGAACGGGCGGTGTTGCCGCAGGCGGTTGCCCAGTCAAGCCCCCACTCGAATTCTGTCCCGGTGCACGTGCCACTCTTGGAACTGCATCCGGTAGTTCCCGTCACACAGCAGTACGAGAAACCGGCCGGGGACGGCGGGAAGGCATTGGCATCGTAGGTGGCGTTGGCGGTCGTGCACTGGGCCGAATCGATCGTCTCGCTGAAACAGACATAAAGCGGACCGCAGATCAGAAAATTTGTGGAGCCATTGGCCGGGTCCGAGTTGGCAACCGTCGGTGCCGTTGTATCGGCAGTCGCCGCTGTCGTAAAGGAGAGCGTGTGGCCGGAAAGGGCGTTGCCGGCCGTGTCGGTGAAATTGCTGAAGGTGAAGGTGTAGCTCGTGCTGCCGGAAAGATTGCTCCCCAGATTGCAAGTGCAACTCCTGTTGGCCGACGAATAGCTGCAGCTGCTGATCGTGGAGGCAGGGCTGGAGGAGACATTCGCGGTGCTGCATCGGCTCGAATCCATATCCTCGCTGAAGGTGAGACTCACGGAACCGGTCGTCGTCGCGACATCGGTCGCCCCGCTGGCGGGGGTCGATGAATTGACAGTGGGGCTCGTCGTGTCGGCCGTCGATCCGGTCGTGAAAGAGAGGGTGTTGTTTGTGAGTGAGTTTCCTGCGCTGTCCCTCTGGTTGGAGAAGGTAAAGGTGTGGAGGGTGTTTCTGGCGAGAGAACCGCTCAAGGTACAGGTGCAGCTGCGGGAATCTGCAGAATAGGAGCAGCTTGAGATTGTGACGGCGGGGCTTGAGGTGACATTGCTTGAGGTGCACCGGGTCCCATCCATATTTTCGTCAAAGGTTGCGGAGACGGAGGGGAGCGAGGTGGAGACGCCGGTTGCCCCTGAGGTTGGGTTTGAGGAGTCGATTGCGGGGCTTGTCGAATCGGCCGTTGCGGCGACGGTGAACCGGACCCTCTGGATCGTCTCGTTGCCGGCGCTGTCGACGACGGTCCAGCTGACATTGCAGGTCGAAGAGGCGGGGAGGGAGGAGCCG
>CAYWRF010000176.1:0-2689 GCA_964460495.1 uncultured Pseudomonadota bacterium
AAGTTCAATTGCCAACTCGGTTGGCCGAAGGGGGCTTATTCATAGAATCTCCTTAAGTCAATCAGGCCAGTCCGGCCTTTCTCTCCGCAATATCTCCCAGATACGGAATCTTCCATCGTTCCCCCTGATACGCCTTCACCATCGCGAGGAGCCAGAGGATCAGGGCGAGGAGGCCGATCAGCGGGACAAACCAGTGGATCACCATCCCGAGGAACCCGATGATCTTCCCGATCAGGATCGCAAAAATATTCAGCGCGACGGAGGCAAGAAAATACCCGACCGCCAGTATCGTCGCCTGCCAGGCATGAAACTGGACCTCCTTGTTCTCCTTCTCCAGAAGCATCATCACGATGCTCGTCACCGGGGCCAACAGATAGCAGACGACACTCGCGATATTGGGCGCGAGCCCCGTTCCCTTCGTCCCGACTCCGTTAGGCATAATCCCCCCCTCCTTTTTCCTGATACAGGCCCGACAAAATCTCCTTGTACTTCTCCGTCACCACCTTCCGCTTGACCTTCAGGGTTGGCGTCAGTTCCCCCGTCTCCTGTGTGAAATCGGAATCGAGGATCGCAAACCTCTTGATCGTCTCAAACGAGGCAAGCTGCCGGTTCTTTTCGTCAACCGCCTTCTTGACATGACTGTAGACCCGCGGATGTTTTACCAGCTCCCGATAATCGCCGAACGAGATCCCCTCCGATCTTGCAAAATCCTCGATCTGCTCCCGGTTCAGAGTGATCAGCGCCGAGAGATACTTTTGGCGATCCCCATGGACCATCACCTGGCTGATAAACGGCACCGTCTTCAGGAGATTCTCGATATTCTGCGGGGCGATGTTCTTGCCGGCGGCGGTCACGATGATATCCTTTTTGCGATCCGTAATGCGCAAGTAGCCATCGGTGTCTATTTCTCCCACGTCTCCGGTCTTGAACCAGCCGTCAGAGGTCAGCACCTCTCGTGTCGCCTCCGGTCTCTTGAAGTAGCCCTGAAAGAGCATCGGGCCGCGGACCCAGATCTCCCCGTCCGGCGCAATTTTTTCCTCGCCGCGATCGACCGGACGCCCCACGCTCCCGAACCGGAAGCAGGCGGGGGTGTTGCAGTTGATCGCCGCCATCGTCTCCGTGAGTCCGTACCCCTCCAGGATCAGGATGCCGGCGGCATGGAAGAATTCCGCAATCTCCCGGGAGAGCGGCGCCCCGCCGGAGACGGCAAACTGGAGATGCCCCCCGAGACGCCTCTTCAACTTTCCAAAGACAAGGAGATCCGCAACCGCCCGCCTCAGTCGAAGACCTGTCGGAACCTTCTCCCCCTTCTGGAGATGGCGACTCGCCTCACGACCGACCGCCGATGCCCAGGAGAAGATCGCCTTCTTCAAGGGGGATCCCGCCTCCACCTGGGCGAGGATCCGTTCATAGACCTTCTCAAAGATCCGGGGGACCGCCACAAAAAAGTAAGGCCTCGTCTCGGCGATATTCTCCCCCACCTTTTCGATCCCCTCGGCAAAGGCATGAATGAATCCCTGATGCAGCTGATAGAACTCGATCTCCCGGCCGAGGATATGGGCCAGCGGCAAAAAGAGCAGGCTCACCTCTCCCCCCGGGATCTCGAAGAGTTTGAGGCACGCCTCGACGCCGGCAATGATATTTCCGTGTGTGAGGATCACCCCTTTTGGATTGCCGGTTGTCCCGGAGGTGTAGACGTATGTGGCGATATCGGAGGATCGGACCTGATTCAGCGGAGGTCGGTCCCCTCCTGGGCTAGAGGTCCATTCGTTGAGGGTCTTGACACGAGAGTCGCCTGGTGACCCTGCCGTGAAGAGGACGGCGGGGATCTCAGGAAGTTTCAGTCTCACCCTCTCCAGTAATTTCTGATTCTCGACGAAGACCACCTTTGACTGGGAGTCCTGCAGTATAAAGGCCGCCTGCTCGGCGGTGTTCGATTGGTAGATCGGGACGGTGATGGCGCCGAGGGAGAGGATCGCCAGGTCACAGAGGACCCATTCGTACCGGGTCGCCGAGAAGATCGCGACCGCATCCCCTTTTTTTACCCCCAAAGCGGAGAGGCCGGAGGCGATCGCAAAGAGCTGCCGCTCTACCTCCTGCCAACTCAAGTCACGCCAGCCCCCCTCCTCCTTGTACCGAAAGCAGGGCTGGGAACCGAGACGGTCCACATTCTTGATGAATGAGTGAAGGATGGTCTCCACGGGGGTTGAAATATAGAAATCAATCAAGAGGTTGTCTAGGGAATTTAATAGCCTGCCTGGAGGTCAAATATGTCGAGAACCAGTTCGCACTGAGGCCTCGGCCCGCTGTAATCAACCGCCACCAGTGCAAAGGAGCCGTTTCGGTCGTGAAACCGATTGCAGGCAACATAATGGAGCGCGACGCGGGAGAGGTGTCTCTGCTTGGAGTCGGAAATCAGTTCAAATGGCGAGACCTCCTCGAGGGAGCGGCGGCTCTTCACCTCAACAAAGAAGAGATCCCCCCCCTTTTCCGCAATCAGATCGATCTCCCCCAGACGGCACCGGTAGTTCCTCTCCAGGATCCGGTAACCTTGTCTGACAAGGAACTCGGCCGCCAGCGCCTCCCCCTCCCGTCCAAGACTTTTTTGGGCCTCTTGTTTCACCAGTCCCTCGCGTCAAGCCTCTGACAACAACGGGTAACCTCTTACCCATTTTACGAAAACGACTGC
>CAYWRF010000177.1:0-2676 GCA_964460495.1 uncultured Pseudomonadota bacterium
GAACTCCTTTGAAAACGCCTCGGGCCCGGCCCCGGTCTGTTGCGGATCAACCCCCTGCGCCTTGAGTGTCGACTCATACTGACGGTACATCGCCTCCAGTTCCGCCTGGATCATCCCCTCCGGGACCGGGATCTTGTTTTTTTCGGAAAGCTTCTCGACCATCTGTCGTGAAAGGAGCCCCCGTTCCCTCTGCCCCTTCTCCTTCTCGATCTGTTCGCGGATCTTTTGCCGGACGGCGTCCATCGTCTCAAAACTTCCAAGATCCTTTGCAAAATCGTCGTTCAGCTCCGGGAGTTTCTTTTCCTTGATCTCCTTCAGGAGCACCTGAAAGGTCACCTTCTTCCCGGCCAGCGTCTTGTCGGCGAGGTCCGGGGGATAGGCGACGTCGATCCTTTTTTTCTCGCGCGGTGTCAGCTCGGTCAGGCAGGATTCGATCTCGGGGATCAGTCCTCCGCGCCCAAGCTCCACCATCGCCCCTTCGGCCTTCAGTCCGGTCAGCGATTTTCCGTCCAGCGAACCCTCGTAGTCGAAGACGACGATATCTCCCGCCTTTGGTTTCCGGTTCTCCGTGACAGGGATCAGTTGTGCGGAACGCTCCTGGATCGCCTTGATCGAATGGTCGATCTCGTCATTCGTCACCTCGATCTTCCCTTTCATGAGGGACAGGCCGACATATCCCTCCACCTCGATCTTCGGCCGGACCTCGACGACCGCCTCGAACTGCAGGCCGTCGTTCGCGGTGAATTGGCGGACGGAGATCTCCGGGTACGAGACCGGATGGACCGCCGCCTCTTCAAGCGCCCGGGGGTAGACTCGGCCGATCAGGTTCTTGACCGCCTCCGACTCCGCATCCTGCTTGTAGTATTTTTCCAGGACATCGCGGGGGATCTTGCCCGGGCGGAACCCCTTGATCTTCGCCTCGCGCCCGATGTTCGCGTAAACCGTCTCCAGTTCCGTTCGCACGTCGTCCGGGGGGACCTCTATGTCCAGTTTTTTTGTAATCTCGGTGACGTCATGAACCACGACTTTCACCTCTGCAGAATAGCGGAGAGGGGCTCGACTGTCAAAAAAACTATTTTTTTGATTGGCTGTCTGATAAGATGGATCGCCTTATGGAGAGAAGGCTTTTTTTCATGATGACCGTTCTTTGTTTTTTCCCGGCTGAGGCATCTCCTCATGGGTCGCGACACAGAGGGGACTCAGTTCAAGAGGTGAACGGCTCGGCTGAGATCAGTGTGATGGAGAAGATCAACATTGTTTACAAGGAGAGGGTCCGGCCGATCCTTAGTGTTAAGTGCTTTGACTGCCACACCCATCAGACGCGATACCCCGGGGTTCCGGGCTGACCGCCGCGGAGAAGGGGGTCATTTTGGAGTGGATTGAGACGAGTGAGCCACTGATGCAGACTCCCTGATTGGCAGTTGACAGGCACTTCAGGCAACGTGTAGAAAATTGAAGTAGATAACCCCTTATCGAAATCCTTCGGGCCGTTAGCTCAGTTGGCAGAGCAGCTGGCTCTTAACCAGCGGGTCGCAGGTTCGAGCCCTGCACGGCCCATTTTAACCAGTCCCGACGTCCGCACGATTTTTGCGTGCAAAAATCGTTTGCGGCGTCGAGGATCCTCGATTCGGCCTGTCATTTTTCTTTTGGAAAAATGACGCCGAATCGGGACGGGTCGCAGGTTCGAGCCCTGCACGGCCCACCAAATTGTCGCCGAGCGCCGTGGCGGCTCCTCGCCGCCACGGCCGTTTTTGATAATTGGTGGCCCTTGTATAACGAAGTTCGAACCTTTTTCCAATCAAAAGTGACGGCCCTTCTATTGGTCGAGGGGCGGGTTGGGCAATTTGTTGTCGCGGTCAATCTGTCTCAGTTGGTGGCGAGGAGCTGGTGTTGGTATTCTCTGGACGGAAACCTTAGCGCACTGCGTTAGCAACTATTTTGACCACTGCCCGATAATCATTCTGATTTCATTAACTGGAGGGGTTATGTCAATTTACCGTTTGGGAGCTCTCCTTGCCTTCACCGCCGCTGTCGCCGCTTGCGATAGACTCTTTGGGAAAAAGGAACGAAAACCCGATATGGAACCGGCCGACTGCAAGGACCGTTGGTGTAAAATTTCAAAAGGTCCCTTCGAGGGAAAAAAGATTGAGTTCAAACAAACCCCCGTCACCAATGCAGAATGGGGTACTGTTGCCAGGGGGTTGGGTCAGGATCGGTTTGTTCTGCTCCACCACGATTCAGAAACGGGAGAGACTCGAATAGAGAAGCAGGGGAAGACGGCCGAGGAACTTTTGCCAGAAGAGTTGAGATCAGACGCCTCAGGGGTTCAGTTTGATCAGGGGGAGGTCGTGGTCCTCGGTTCTCTGGTCCTCCTGAAGATGGTCGATAACCCTTCTGCTCAGTACAATCAAGGAGAACGGGTTTATAGCGGGGCCGATTGGCCGGCAGTTGGGGTCACCTATTTCCATGCCGTAACCTGGGCCCTTTTGAAGAGTCAGCAAGAGGGTGGGCGCTATAAATATGACCTCCCGACCGATAAGGAGCATGAATATGTCGCCAGCAATGCCGGAAAATGTGACTTTGGGACAGAGGCCTGTACGAGCCTGTATGCGAGTGACGGGAGGAAGCTGGCCCATATTGGTGGGTGGCAACAAGATGGCCAGGGGAGGAGAACGG
>CAYWRF010000178.1:0-2663 GCA_964460495.1 uncultured Pseudomonadota bacterium
GGAGAGTGCCAAGTTCTACAGGGACCTCTTAACATCCCTGATACCTGGCGCCACCATCATCATCGAAAGCGACGCCTTTGTTGCTTCGATTGGAGCCATCGGAATCGATCCCGGTGTCTTATTGATTGCCGGGACCGGTTCGATTGTTATCGGCAGGGACAAGGACCGATCGATCTTTCGTGTTGGCGGATGGGGACCTTACTTCGGCGATGATGGAAGCGGATTCTGGATCGGCCGCGAAGCTGTTCGCGCTGCCCTGCGCTCGATGGATACGCAGGCGCAGACGGCGTTTACCGAGCGTATCGCGCACGGCCTTGGCTTGAAGTCGATTTCGGAGATCGTGGGGGCCTGGGCGTCAGGCAAGATCGGTGTGCCGGACATCGCAGGACTGTTTCCTGAAGTTCTCGCCGTCTATCCAAATGAGCCCGCAAACCGCATCTTGTCCGAAGCTGCATCACACCTCCGGTCTCTGGTTGAAATTGCATCGAAGCGAGTCGGCGTGGACGATTGCCGAAAGTCCCTCAGCGGCTCGGTCGCCAGCCATCCAATCATGCGGCAACTGATCGGGCTGAACTTTGAAGAGCCTCGTCATTCGCCCGAATGGGGCGCCGTCATCTGGGCAAGACAGCACACGAACGTGTAACTTTGGCTCCTGCCGAAATCCTCAGTGACTCAACGCGTATACCACTGCGTTGGCAAAGATCTTGTACGAGTAGGCCGAGAATCTCTGCGGATATTTAGCATCATCGGCCCACTCCGAAGCGTCCATGAGGTCGGTGTTGTGGTTGATGAACACCAAGAGGCGGTTGTTCTCATCGAAAATACCGCGGACATACGGCTTGTAACCGTCCTGTTCCCATGTCGGAGTCTCCGGATCGTAGGCATACCCGATGTTCGGCACCTGCATCTTCTGGTCGACATCATGAAATGAATGGAAGATCGGATGACTGAGTGGAATGTCGACGATTTGTTTTTCCGGAAACACCTTCTTCATTTCCGTTTCGAAGTCCTCCCATTCAACCGTTCCCCAGAAGTCATCGATCATCCAAAAGCCACCGCGAGTGAGGTATTCGCGTAACACGTTGGCATCGTTCTGATCGAGGATCATCTGGCCCGCCTCGCACGAGTAAATCATGGGATAGTCGAAAAGATCCGGATGATGGATTGGAATGGCCCGGCTTTCCGGCGCCACATCGATGTGGGTCATTCGCTGAAGAATACGGACGAGGTTTTGGTCCCCCGTCGGATAATCCGTGTACCAGTTTTTTAAATAGCCGGGAGTGCGGCCGTTGTAAATCAACCTGACGAAAGTAAAATCGTGACTCTGCCTGGCTTGGGTCGGTAGCCGCCGAAAATCACCGTATTTTCCATCCAGCACAAGGCCATATTCCTGAGCGATAAGGAGTATCCCCGAAAATGCCACTGCTGCCAAGAGTCCGACTATTCGTCTGCTCATAAACTACGCGCTTTCATGGATGCACACCGTATGCCAAAATTGATGAACTTATGGTTACCGGCGATTCCGTTGAGCGGGCCTGCTCCGAAGTTGGTGAATATTCAGATGAAAGGATGATGGGCGAGTTCGATCGTTTTTTCCGGGCGCAGCCGGCGATCTGCGATTTCATCGTCGAATTGACCCAGGAAAGTGGTCCCAAGATTCAAGAGTTGTCGCTATTCCTGTCCTATATGGTCTTCAAAGCCACCGAGTTAGGTCAGACAACCGCTGTCAGTGCCGTGACACCAGGCGCCATCGAAACGGCATATCGCGAAAGCGAGTCCTGGATTGAGCGCGTCAGCCAGGCGGAAGGTAACGCGTTGCAATCGGCCATCGGCGCGAGCCTTAAAGGGGACACAGAACCGTATCTACTCCAATACGTGATCTCGGAGCTCAACGAGCCTTTGGAAGATGGCACCGAGTTGAACGACGAAGAAAAGGGCGAAGTCTTCTTCGTATTGAAGACCGTCATTTCATCGCTGAGCCCTGAAGAACAAAAGCCGGAAGGAAAAATCATTGACGCCAACTAACAAACAAAACCTGATACTCGGAATCATAGCTGTCGTGCTTCTTGGTGTTATTGCATGGGTCTCGTTGCGGCAAACCGATGACGCCCAGGATTCTGCAGTGCAAATTTCACAAACTCTTTCTCCAACATTGTTCGAGGGCAAAACGCGGGACGCCTACCAGGCGGCGGCGGATGTACCCGAGGTGCTCGCCGAACTTCCATGCTTCTGCGGCTGCATGGAGAACAATGGTCACGAGAACAATTTGTTTTGCTTCAAGGATTCCCACGGCGCCACTTGAGATATGTGTCAGAACATCGCGCTGGACGCGCGACAGATGCACAGTCAGGGCATGCCCATCGAACAGATCCGAGAGCGAATCCGTGAAAGATACGGACGATAAGTGCCAGCCATGCCTGCGGATATTAAATTAGCAACACGCAATACGCAGTACCCAACATCGATTTACACTAGCAATCCCCGATAGCCTTTCGCTGTGGACGGGTTATCGGGTATGGCTGATTGTAGATGGATGTTGGGTACTGCGTATTGCGTGTTGCTAATTTAATATCCGCAGGGAAAGGCGCCGATAAAGATGAAGATGGAGCTCAAATCGGGGACTATCAATTACCTCGATCAGGGAAAAGGACCGGCTGTTCTCC
>CAYWRF010000179.1:0-2657 GCA_964460495.1 uncultured Pseudomonadota bacterium
ATGAGGTCTTTATCACCGGAACGGCGGCCGAGGTGACCCCCGTTCGCGAGATCGACGATCGGAAGGTGGGGACCGGAAAGCCGGGTCCGATCACCCGAAAACTCCAGGAGATTTTTTTCAGCGTCGTTCGCGGGGAAAACAAGAAGTACGCAGGTTGGCTAGATCCTATCTAGTTAATGAGGCATTGATCCTCACTTTGAAACTCCACCCCGTCTCGCGCAACAGGAGCCCCAAAGAGAGATCCTCCTGAATTGGCAAGCCTTCGATGAGGGGAGCACTGATGAGACGATGATCTTCAACCGCGCCTTGAGCCGGGATGAGATCCGCACGATCTTCCGCGCCGGGAGTCACGGGGTCTGCAGGCCATGAATTTATTTAATGTTCCAGATGTCTAGTTCAGATTTTCCTTGAAGAAAAAATGCTGGAGGTCCGCTGTGGCGTCAGGAGGGCTTATCCCGAAGACCTTCGCACTTGTCTCCTTTCCCGGGATAATCACGATCTGCTTCCAGGTTCTAAGCGAGAGCGGGACATTTCTCCTTGGGAAAAAGATCCCGCCGCAGGAGAGGACCTGAGGCTGTTCATCCGAGGTCTCCCCCCGGACCTCGAATGAGAGCTGTTCCAAGACCTGACCAAACTGTGCATTCATCACCATAATGGCGTTCCTATAAAGGTAGACTAGCAAGGGGCGTGCCAAGACTTGTCGTGGCGGGTCAGTCAGCCAAGTCATCAAAAATATTTGGAAATTCGGGAAACCGAAATCTCTCCCCTTCTTCAACTACTTATCATTTTGATAGAGGGAGGTCAGATTTTTGACAAAATAACACCCCGCGTCTTTGCCATCAACGAGGCGATCGATTCGTGGGCGGGTGAAATCGGCGGGTGGATCGTGAGTGTGATCGCGCCGGGCACCGGGAGGAGGTGCCCCTTCCGCATCCGTTCGAAACTCCCCCGGATCGTGACCGGGAGTATGGAGACCCCCGATTCGATGCTGGTGTAGAAGGCGCCGTATTTGAAGGGGAGGATCGAGCCGTCGCGACTCCGTGTCCCTTCGGGAAAGAAGACGACCGATCCCCCCTCGTCAAGAAGCCCCGCGATCCTGTCGAGTGTCTGGCGATCCCTTTCACTGTCGGTCCTTGTGATCTCGATGTGGCCGGAGCCTCGCATCCCCCAGCCGATGATCGGGATCCGGAAGTAGGACGGTTTCGAAATGAAGCGGAGCGGCAACGGGATTGCCGCCATCAGACTGAAGATGTCAAACATCCCCTGATGATTGGAGCAGACCACGTAGTTTTTCGAGAAATCGACATTTCGGAGACCGTCAACATGAAGCTGTATGCCGACGATCGGAAGAAAAAGCCTGGCAAAGAGACGGTTGAAGAAGAGCGGGATCCTGTGGGAGGGGTGCATCCAGCCGGTCGCCGCGCAGGCAAGCGCCGTCGCAAGCGCCCCGACAATCCCGAAGAAAAAACGGAGACTCCTCACGAGTTTTATCATGGAAGAAACCCCTTTCCGCGGATCTTTTTGTGATAGGCGATTGCAAACCGGTGTGCCTCGTCGCGGATTCGCATCAGGAGGTGCAGGAGACCCGACCGCGGTTTCAGTCGGATCGGATTCTTCCGGCCGGGGATGTAGGCCTTGTCAGTTGTCTCATCCCCGTGCGCCTTTGCGAGGGAGGCCAAGTCGATCCCGGTGATGTCGAGTTCCTTCATCGCTTCCAGTACGATCCCCAACTGTCCCCTCCCCCCGTCGATCAACATCATATCCGGTTTTTGCCACTTCTCCTCATGCCCCTTCACACGGGCAAGCCTGCGGGAGAGGACCTCTTTCATCATCGCATAGTCATCGATCCTCGTAACCGTCTTGATCCGGAACCGCCGATACCCCTCCTTCAACGGCTCACCGTGGACAAAACAGACGAGGGAACCGACCGCATCCCTCCCCTGGATGTTTGAGATATCAAAACATTCGATCCTCCGGGGAAAGTTCTGGAGGTTCAGGGCCGACTGGAGATCGGAAAGGAGATCACGGACCTCTTCTTGACGATTGGATCTCTGCCGGAATCCCTCGGTTGCGTTCTTCGTTGCGAGCTCCAACAGGTCGGCCCGGTCCCCGCGCCTTGCGACCCTCAAGACCGTCTTTTTGCCGCGTCGTTCCGTCAGGAGATCCGTCAGGAGGTTCAAGTTCGGTAACCCAAGCGGGACGATCACCTCATCCGGGATAAACCGGTTTTCGCCGTAAAACTGGGAAAGAAACCCCTCCAGGGTCACCGGGTCCTCCTCGCAACTGGCAGAGTGGTAACAGCGCGACCCCCAGATTTTTCCCTCACGAATGAGAAGGACACAAAATGTAGCCTTTTCTCCCTCGCGGTAGAGCCCGATCGCGTCCTGATCGATCCATCGGTGCCGCGCCACATTTTGCCTCTCCAGGGTTTTGCGGATCGCACTCGCAAGGTCCCTCGCCCTGGCCGCCTTTTCAAACTCCTCCCGTTCGGCCAGCCCCGACATCTCCCTCTCAACCTGATCCAGAAGATCGGAATTTCTCCCCTCGAGAAACAGCCGGACCTTTTCGGCGATCTTTTTGTAATCGGCCTCCGGAATCAGACCGACACAGGGGGCGTCACACCGATGGATCTGATACTGGAGGCAGGGGCGGGTCCG
>CAYWRF010000180.1:0-2634 GCA_964460495.1 uncultured Pseudomonadota bacterium
TTTTCATCGCGGCGATCGAGTTCCGGATGTAGTGCTTCGCAAAATCCATCTTCGCCTCGATCATCTTGCGGACCGTCTCTTTCCCCGTGTTGACATTCACGAGGACAGTTTGAATCGTTTCTGTCGGAATCTTGAAATAATCCCGCGAAAAGAGGCCGTAACAATCGAGTTGGATCTCATTGTCGACATCCTCAGACCTGCCGGTCTTCCAGTCGACAATTTTCAATCCTTTTTCATCCTGGTAGGCAAAGTCGATCTTTACGTAGATCAGCGTTCCTTCGAAGTTAAAATCCTGCATCGTCTCGATCAGTTTCCAGCTCTCGACCGGCACCGGCTTGACCCTCTCCGGAAACACGATATTCGCAAAGGTGGTGAAACAGCGTCGGGCGGTCTCGTGGACCTCCGCCCATTTCTCATCCGGGATCTCCTTTTCGTATTCATGTTCATAGAGCCCCAGGACCTTGCCCGGCAATTCACAATACCGCTTGTCCCTTGATTCCCGGAACTCCCGCCTCATCCTCTGGGTGAGCTGGGTCAGGAACGCCTCGACCGGAAGCTCACGCGTCTCCTGATAGTGTTTCAGGATGTTTTCGATCGCGTGGTGAACCACCTCCCCCAGCCACATCTGCCGGCTCTTGAGATTCTTCAAGATGTAAATCTGCCGGGTGCGCGGATCGGCCGACCGGTCCCACCCCCCCCAGGAGCCGTAGTGGTGGAAGTAGTATTGGCGAGGGCATTCACGAAACTTCTCGTCCCTCGATTTGGACCATGAAAACTGATTCTGAAGCGTTCCCATGCCGGACGCTTATGCCCCTTTTTACATCTTGTCTACCGGTAACCCCTTTGGTATCGATAGAGCCGATATGTCCTTTCTGATCCTCCTCACCGCCTGGATCTGGGTCCCGTTGATCCCCTTGCGGCTGCTTCTTCATGCCGGCATCTCCTTCTGGCGTCGGATGAAGGCCGCCTCCATCGGGATCGTCGCCCTCTATTTTATCGTCATCGATCTTTATCTCTACAAAGGGTCCTCCCTTTTTCTGGATTGGACCTTTCAGACCCCTCCCCTCTTCCTTTTCATAGGCATCTCGATGATTATCCTGGCCCTTCTCTTCCATTTTTGGACCATCCAGACACTCGGCTTGAGCACCCTCTTCCTCCGACCCCAGGTGAACCCGGAAAAGGTCAAGGTTTCGCTCGTGATCGACGGACCTTATCGCTGGGTCCGACACCCGTTTTATCTGGTCGATTGGCTGATGCTCCTGGGATTGACACTGGTGACCACCTCCTGGCTCGTCTTGCTGATCCTGATCGCGAGTCTTGTCACGATCCCGCTCGTGACACTTTTTGAAGAGAGAGAGCTGGCGGAACGGTTTGGTGAGGAATACCGCCGGTATCAGTCAGAGGTTCCCCGTTTGATCCCGAAGTGGAGGTGAGATGCCGTCTTACGATTTAACTTCCGAACAGGAGATGCTCCGAAAGACGGTCCGCGAGTTTGCCGAAAAGGAGATCCGCCCGGTTGCACCGGGTCTGGACGAAAAGGAGGAGTTTTCCTATACGCTGGTCAGTCGGATGGCGGAACTCGGTCTCTTCGGCATGACCGTCTCCCCCGACTACGGCGGTCAGGGGCTCGATGCCCTCTCCTATATTATTGCGGTCGAGGAGCTGGCGCGTGTCGATGGTTGTCAGGCGGCGACGGTCGCGGCCGAGAACGGGCTCGGGATCATGCCAATCTTCAACTATGGATCGGAGGCGCAGAAGAGGAAATACCTCCCCGATCTCTGTGCCGGGAAAAAGCTGTGGGGCTTCGGGCTCACGGAGCCGGGGGCCGGGAGTGATGCCGCGAACTCCTCGACTCGCGCCGAACTGAAGAACGGCAAATGGGTCATCAACGGCGCAAAGATCTTTATCACGAACGGCGCCTCGAAGATCACGGCGGGAATTACGGTCCAGTGCGCGACAGGGATCAACAAGGCGGGCAAAAAGGAACTCTCCTGCATTCTTGTCGATTCAGGCACCCCCGGATTCACCGCACGTGGGATGCATCACAAGATGACCTGGCGTTCCACAAACACGGGGGAGCTCTTCTTTGAAGGGGTGACGGTCCCGGAGGATCATCTGCTCGGCCGGCGCGGGGATGGTTATCACCAGATGCTCGCGACACTCGACGGCGGTCGCCTCGCAATCGCTGCCATGGGCGTCGGCGGGGCCCAAGGGGCGTTTGAGGCGGCATTGAAATATTCGGAGGAGCGCAAGGCGTTTGGTGTCCCGATCGCTAAACATCAATCGATCGCCTTCAGGCTCGCCGACATGGCGACCGAGATCGAGATCGCCCGCACCTTCCTCTACAAGGCCTGCTGGTTGAAGGATCAGGGAAGACCATTCAAGAAGGAGGCGGCGATGGCGAAACTCTACGCCTCCGAGATGATGGGGCGCGTCGTCGATTCCGCCGTCCAGATCCATGGCGGCTACGGCCTGATGGAGGAATACCCGGTCGCCAAGTTCTACCGAGACCAGCGGCTCCTCGAGATCGGCGAGGGGACCTCGGAGGTCCAGAGGATCGTCATTTCCCGCGAGATTGGGTGCTAGTCGGCCGAGAGGGTTTGGAGGTTTTGTTGAGAGAATATCTCTGTCTCT
>CAYWRF010000181.1:0-2602 GCA_964460495.1 uncultured Pseudomonadota bacterium
TCCTCTTCATCATCAACGATCAGGATGGTTTCTGGGCAGGACAATCTTCACCTCCGTTCCTCTTCCCTTTGTGCTCTTGAAACAGACCCTTCCACCGTGAGACCGGATAATCCCCTCCGCGACAGGGAGTCCGAGACCAACCCCCTCCTTCTTCGTGCTGTAAAACGGCTGAAAGACCTTTGAAATCATCTCCTCGGGGACCCCTTCTCCGGTATCGCCGATCCTCACCTCAACCTCGCGGTGACCGTTGTTGCTCCCGGCCGTGACGGTCAGTTTACCGCCGCACGGCATCGCATCGAGGGCGTTGATCAGGAAGTTCATATACGCCTGCAGGAACCTCTTGCCGTCCAGGATCAGGGGGGGAAGATTTTTCCGAATTGACTTCGTGACATCCACCTTCTGCATCTCGGCACGGCTCTTGATGAGGCTCAAGCCGGTCTCAAGGATCGGTTTCAGCGGCTGCCTCTCAAAATTGACCGTCGGGGGTCTGGCAAAATCGATCAGGTCGCTGATCACGTGATTCGCCGCCTCGGTGCTCTGGATGATCGACTGGAACCCCTCCTTTATCTCCTCGTTCTCCCCGACCTCCCCCATCCAGTATTGCGCCGTTGAACGGATCACCGCCAACGGGTTTCTCACCTCATGCGCGATCCCCGCCGCAAGCGGCTCCATGATCCGGGCCCGTTCTGATTCGTAGAGCTCCTCCTCGATCCTCCTGACCTCGGTCGTGTCCCGGTAGCACTCGGCGACGGCGGTCGTCTTGCCGGCAGTGTCCTTCAGCGGGTGGCAGGTAATCTCATAACTGAAATCGCCAGCACTGGGTGTCGCCTCGAGGAGACCGGTGCGGCTCGTTCTCTTCCCTTGCTCAAAGGACCGGAAGGCGGTGCAGCCGGGACAGACCTCCTTGCGGCCATGGAGTTTCCAGTAGCAAGCCTTGCCGATAAAGTCCTTGTAGGACCGGCCCTCCAAAATCTTGAGCATCGCCTCGTTGATCCGGCGGATCCTGAATTTTCGATCGATCATCACCATCGGGTCGTCGATCCCGTCAAAGACGGAGAGGAGCTCGCTCCGGCTCTTCTCGATCATCCGTGTCAACTCCGTCTGGTTCGTCACATCCTGGAAGATCAGGAGCAGCGTCCGTTCGGGGCACGGGATCGCCCGGATAAAGAGGTGGAAGACGCGCCTGCCCAGGCGGGGGAAATCCCCGGAGAGGACAAGCGGGTCCCGATCGGAGCGGTCTCGAAACTGGCTTGCCAGATTCGGTATGTTCCGGAAGAGCTGGAAGAGATTCTTCCCGGCGGGGCGAACCTTCGGTTCCCTCCGGATCCTGACAAGACGCTCAAAAGACGGGGAGGCGGCGACGACGGCGAGATGACCGTCGCAGACCGCAACCGGAAACGGCAGGGCCATGAGGATCCGAACGGCCCGGGTTGAAAGATAACTCCCGGGAGGGATCGTTTCTCCCCCTCCACCGAGCCACCGGGCAATATCGTCGATGAGTGGTATCAAGCCACCATCTCCATCTCAAAACTCCTCCGGAACGGGAGACGATCGATCAGATAGCTCACCTCGATATCGGACGGGAGCTGTTCATCGACCCGATGCAGGAGACCCATGAACAGGATCCCGATCTCATCACCCTTGAGTGTCGTTTCAATCCGGTTCCGTATAAATTGGTCCCGTTTCATCATCAGATCCTTTTCCTCCCTCTCAAACTGGTGGATCAGCCTCTCCCGCTCCGCATGGTTCTTGCTCGTCATGATCCTCTTGTAATGCTGGTACTCCTTCACGAGAAGCTGGGGGTCCTCCGTGCCGACAAGCGTTGCGCCGCGGTGGAGGAGCCCCTGGACAAGCCGGTGATTGGGACTCCCGGTCTTGGCAAGGTCTGCCACGATCTCCCTCTCCTTGGCGCAGACCGGGAGGCCGTCCTGATAGACCTTGACCCTGTCCCAGGGGAGATCCAGACGCCGGATTTTTTCGCCGATCCCGGTCCACATCTCGTCGATCGCCTTCACATGCCCTTCCCACTTCTTCGGACCGAATTTCCTGACGAATGTCTCCTTCATCGAACCGGCGAGTGTCCCCATATCGTGGCTCGTGTGAAGGATCGGTACATAAACGAGTTTTCTTACGGCCTGCCTGCTCAACACCTCCCGGGCCACCATGGAAACCTGCCTCAGATCGAACGGTTTCGTCAGATAATCGACCGCTCCCAAGGACATAGCCTCCCGTGCAGAGGAGGGATTTCCGTAGGCGGTCATGATGACCGCCGCGGGGGTCGACTTTATGCCGCGCAGCCGCCGGAGTTTTTTTAAGCAATCGAGGCCGCTCATGCCCGGCATCTTGAGGTCCAGCAGGAGCAGCCGTATATTTCCATGCTGTCTCACAAGGGCGAGCGCCTCCCGGCCGTTTGTGGCGGTCAGGACCTCATATCCTTCCCGATGAAGATGCTTTTTCAGAATCTCTGAGAGGGCCGGCTCGTCATCGACAATAAGGAGGGTCGATTTCATGGACGAGGGGAATTGTATGTGATTCCCCCCTCGTTGTTAAGGAAATAAGTGGGCGCGACAGGATTCGAACCTGTGACCCCTTCCATGTCAAG
>CAYWRF010000182.1:0-2576 GCA_964460495.1 uncultured Pseudomonadota bacterium
CCTTCTTGCCCCTGAGACAATATTTATCTCGAGCACCCCCAGGACCCTGTCGAGTGAATGACGTTCGCCTCGGTAGAGAGGTTTCCCCTGTCGGATCGCCTGCAGTTCTCTCGAGGCGGCCTCTAGATGGGCCGACCCCAGCCTTCCAAGTTGGTCGGGAAGGTTCGCCAGACGCCCCAAAAGCTCTCCAGTCCAGTAAGGGACGACCGTCTCCGGACCTTTGAGGAGGAGGCGGAGCCACCTAACCTCGCGTAAAAAGGCGGCAATCTGTTGCGGCATCGCCCCATTATCGGCAGGGCGCGTAAAAAGTTGTTAGCTGATCGTCTTGGAGAGTTCGAGCTACACACATTTAGGACACTGGGATTTTTGAAAGGCTGATGGATTGTGGATCAGCGGTTGATTGAAGATAAGCATAGGCGCTCCGAAGTGAAGCAGGTAATCGTTAAGTTGTGGATTTAATTAACGAAAGGAGACAGCCTATGCAAAAGAAACGTATTGGGTTGGATGTTGTTCGTCAAAGGTTATTTTTGATGAGGTTGGGGAGAGAGGTTGGAGTGAGGCGGGCCTGTGAGAGGATGGGGAAACACCGGAGTTATTACTACTACTGGGATCAACGTTATCGGAAGAAGGGATGGAGGAGCTTGATCAATCAATCTCGAAGACCAAAGCGGATGCCAAGGATCTCTTCTCCCGATCTCGAGAGGATGGTGGTTCGCATGAGAAAGAGAACCAACTACGGCAAAGAAAGACTCCATGACGAACTGAAAGATCGTGGGATCCTGGTCCCGGTTTCAACGATCGGCAAGATCCTCGATCGCAAAGGGCTGCTCCTAAAACAAAGAAGTTACAAAACCGAAAAGAAACATACACGGGTCTACAACCTCCTCTGGCCGGGCCAGAGGGTTCAAATGGATATCAAGTATGTCCCCTCCGAGATCGTTCCGATCGGAAGACGATACTACCAGTACACCGTCACCGACGAGTGTACCCGGATGCGGTATCTTACCTGGCACGACTCGATCTGGACACAGAAGGTCGTGCAGACGCTTCGAGAGGCCCAGGCGTTCTTTGGCTTCAGAATCGATGCCGTTCAGACCGACAACGGGATCGAGTTCACGTTCGATTACACCGCCCAGTTAACCGCTCGGGAAAAGGTCCCTAAAGAACATCCCCTCGACACCTACTGCCGGGAGGTTCAGATCAGGCACAAGTTAATCCCTCCCGGAGAAAAAGAACTCCAGGGAAAGGTGGAACGATCTCATCGAACCGATGGAGAGGAGTTTTACCGGACCATCAAGAAAAGAATCGATCTCCTTGAATTGAGACGGAGGGGAAAACGATGGCTCCACTTCTACAACTTTAAACGACGTCATTCAGGAATCGGAAAGAAAACACCGGGAGCCTTCACACTCGACAGGCTTAAACTCTATCCGGAGCGTATTGCGGCTTGATCAGCTACGAGGACTGTCCGATATGTGTGGAACTAATACAGTCAGTCAGACCCTCTTGTAGTCGTCCTCGAGCCGGACAACATCGTCCCGATAGGGGGTTGAGACCTCAAAGACCTGGCAGTCTTCGAGGGCGGTCATCCGGTGGCGGAGACCAGGAGGGATATGAAAGGAATCGCCCGCCCTGAGGACCTTTTTTTGACGCGGGCCGTTTTCTTCCTGGAATTCGAACTCCATCCGGCCGGATGAGAGGTAGATCGTCTCTTCTTTTTGACGGTGGTACTGGAACGAGAGCCGGTGACCCTTGCGGATGACGAGGACCTTCCCGATGTAGCGGTCAGTCTCCGCCCAGACCAGCTCATAACCCCAAGGTTTTTCGACCCGATCCATGAGCCCTCCCCTACCCGAAATCCAAGTGGGGATCAACTCACTAGAACTTGTGAGGTCGAAGATTGACATGTGAACGATCGTTCACATATAATGACCCCTTGTGAGTCCCAGAACAGCCCAGCCGGTTTCCAAGGAAGCCTTGGCCACTCTGAGGAATTTTTACACGAAGCGGGGGCGGTGCCCCAGCTATTCCGAGATGGCATCCCTCTTCCGATACGCCTCCAAGCAGGCGGCCTACCGGCTGGCAGCAAAGTTAATTGAGGCAGGGATTTTGAAAAAAGATGGCAAAG
This sequence comes from uncultured Pseudomonadota bacterium, assembly GCA_964460495.1. Classification (GTDB taxonomy): domain Bacteria; phylum UBA10199; class UBA10199; order JACPAL01; family JACPAL01; genus CAYWRF01. The sequence goes on from CAYWRF010000182.1 coordinate 2,129, forward strand.
GAAAATTGATTCTACAGATGGGGGGTGGTCAGGGGGGAGAACGGTATCTCCCCCCTGACTTTAGCACCGGATCTGGCTTTGCCAGGCCGGTGCGAATCGTTGGCTACGTCCAGGCCGGGTTCCCAAGCCCGGCCGAAGAGGAGCTGGTCGATACGCTCACCCTCGATCAGTATCTCGTCCGTCGGCCGGAGGCGAGTTTTCTCCTCAAGGTCACCGGCGATTCGATGATCGAGGCCGGCATCCACCCCGGCGATATCGCCATCATCGAGCGTGGCCGAACAGCCCGTTCGGGCGACATCGTGCTGGCAGAGATCGATCGGGAGTGGACGCTCAAACAGTATCGGAAAGAAGGCGGGCAGGTCTGCCTGATGCCGGCCAACCCCAAGTATCCGGTCCTCCATCCAAGGGAAGAGCTGGCGATCGCCGGCGTCGTGGTGGCGGTGGTCAG
>CAYWRF010000183.1:0-2575 GCA_964460495.1 uncultured Pseudomonadota bacterium
GAGCTCCTTCGCCTTCGCGGTCGTCGTCTCGATGCGCTCGTGACGGAACAGGGATGGAAGTGGGATGCCGGATTTGAACTGAAAAAAGACCGCCTCTCCTGGGAATCGCATTACTTTATGAATCGAGTAAGCGACCTGATCCAGTTCATCTCAACCTCCCAGTTTACCGCCCGTGCGGAGAATCTCCGGTCAGCAACGATTCAAGGGGTCGAAACGTCCCTCGCGATTCCGATCACCGAATGGTTCCACGTCTCCGGAAATTACACCTATGAGAGGGCCACGGATACGAGCGGCATCCCCGGCACTGAGGGAAAGATCCTCCCCGGACGTCCCCAACATACCGCCTCGGGACGGGCCGTTGTTTCTTACCGTCGGCTGAGCCTGCATCAGGATCTGACCACACTGGATGGAAATTTTCTTGATTCCCAGAATCTCCTCCGGGTGAACCACCGGCTCTTTTACTCGGCCGGTCTCACCCTTCGACCCCACAAGAAGATCATGATCGGCCTGGATGCGAAGAACCTATTGAATGATCGCGTCGTTGATATTGTCGGATTTCCGCTGCCCGGGAGGAGCTATTATGGAAGATTTCAGATTACAATATAGCCTGATGGCTTTTGTTCTTATGCTCGCCGGCGTCGGCTGCGGAGAAGTGAAGACGAATACCTCCCCTCCCCCCTCGCCTTCTTCGTCGAGCGGATCGACGCCGGTTATTGAAGAAGACCCGAATCACCCCTCCGGAAATACAGCGATTATTTTGGCGAGCGAGTTTGGCGGGGCGGTCGGCACACTCAATCTGATCCCGGTAGACCCTCCGCGAAATCCTTCCACCAATCTTCAGGTCACCCATAGCGATGCCGTGGTCCGCTCCTTTGAAGACAGGATCTACGTGATCAACCGTCTCGGCGGGGACAACATCCAGGTCGTTGATCCGGCAAACTTTGAGACACTCACCCAGTTTTCAACCGGCAAGAAGACGAACCCGCAGGATTTTTTTCTGATCTCGGGGGAGAAGGCGGCAATCACCCTCTACGAGCCGGAGAATAACCAGTCCCCTGAGGTGGCCGCCGATGATCTCGTTCTGGTCAATCCGCAAACAGGGGCACTCCTGAAGACGATCGATCTGACCGAATATACACGGGACGACGGGGACCGCTTTGCGCGGGCCTCCTCGATGGTGATGGTTGAGGAGAGCCTCTATGTCGCGATCCAGGACCTGCCGGGGGATCTCGCGCTCCCGCCGAACCAGCCGGGGAAGCTCCTCCGGATCAATACGGAGACGGATGAGATCAAGGCGGCAACGATCCTCGATTGCCGGGACCCGTTCACAATGAATTACTCAGTGGAAATGCGGAAGATCTATATCGGCTGTCTCGATCTCTTTGACCTCTCTTCACCGTACGGGGGGATCGAGGCGGTCGACCCGGATACGATGCAAAGTGAGGGAATTTTTCTGGATGACCTCGCCCTCGGCGGGTGGGTCGGTGACATTGAAGTTTACGGAAATCACGGCTTCGTGATCGTCGGCCGGGCGGAGAAAAACAGCGTGATCCGGTTTTCTCTCAATCCAGACGATCTCCAATTGGAGATCCTTTATGAGAGCCCCAAATATCTTCCGGATATCGCGATCGATCAAAATGGCAATCTGCTCATCGCTGATCAAGATACGACCGTGAACGGGATCGTATTTCTCGATCCGGAGACGGGCAAAATTCTGGGCGAGCCAATACCAGTCGGTTTGCCGCCCGCCTCAATAACCTTTGTGGAGAGGTAGCAGGATGTTGACAAAGGCCCATCTACTTCGTTGGCTTCGTCGGCACTCCTTGCGGCGTACCGCTCAAGTACGCCTCAGTCGGCCTCCTCAGCCTGCCTCGTATCTGGGGCCTTTCTCAACATCCTTTCATACCCCCTTTGTCAACAAGCTGGTAGATATGAAAAAAGTGATTTCAAGACTTGCTACATTCTTCATATTCCTGAACCTCTTTATATCTTGTCAGGGGCTCGCCCCGTCGGGGACAGAAGAAACCTTTTGGCCTCGCAACCGGACAGCGGGTACCGCCTTCAACCCTGAACCTGAAGCCGAAGAGGAGACCGAACGCCTTGTCCTCTATCCCTCCTATCTCGCCCTCACGACATCAGGGAATCGGACCCCCCTCTCCGCTGTGCCAAATAGTGATCAGACTTCCCTCTCTGACAAGATCCTCTGGGATTCTGATGATGAAGGGATTGCAACGGTCGATGACGAGGGTGTTGTCACACCGATCGCATCCGGCACAACGATGATCCGTGCCCGATTGAGAGGACTCAGCGGGTCGAGTTATGTGGTGGTCCGTGAGGAGCCGGCGACCGCTGATAAAACAGCGGCGCCTCCCCCCGCATCCTCAGCAGAAGAGACCGAACCGGTTTTGGTTGAAATGCCGTCTTCAACCGAAGAGTCAGTCCGCCCCTCCGAAATGATTCAGCAGGCTCAATGTGACAGGCCGCGTGTTGGAGTCGATCCGTTTGCCGATCAGGTTGTCGAGTATCAGTTGGGGATTGACGGTGGTTTCAACGAGGATCTCATGCCGGAGATTGT
>CAYWRF010000184.1:0-2565 GCA_964460495.1 uncultured Pseudomonadota bacterium
TCTCTCGCTCGTCGGGATCGAATTCCTCTCCCTCGAGGCGAGGGTCGTCTGCTCCGGTGTCGAGACGTATCTGAAGTATGCCGAGGCGATCGGGTTGACCGCAACAGCGGCACAGCCGGCCTAAGGCGGGCAGATTTTGGAGGGCCTGCCGATCTGACCTCGTTTGAAAAAGCGGGCTTGGATCGCCGGGCCGTCTGAATCTGAAAGACCCTTACCTTGAATCCCTCGCCCCTTGGGGAGAGGGCCTGGGTGAGGGGGAGAGAGGAAAGAACATGTCTGTACCGAATGAGATCCAGGGTCTTACGAGAGGAGTCGTCGACTCCTTCAATTCCGGAATCGAGGCGGTTGGGCAACTGATTGAAAAGGGGCTCGAGCTCCTCGATGGTTATCGGAGGGAGGAGGAGGCGGTCCGTGGCTCGCTACGCGAATCACTCGCCTCGATCGGCTCCCTGAGACGAAGGGACTTTGACGGCCTCATGGAACCGGTCCTTCAGTTTCAGATGAGACGGGAGCAGGAGATCAAGGCGTTGATCAAGGATTTCCTTTCTCGTCAACGGGAGCTGACGCAGAGGCTCCGGCGCGCCCTCGAGGCCGGGATCCTCCAGGAGGTCGAGAAGGGAAAGAAGGAACTCCGGGAGATGCTGGGCGAGGCGAGGGAGGAGATCCTCTCCTTTCAGAAGGAGCAGGAGACAATCCGTTGCACCTTCGCCCGACTGGAGTCCCACAAGGAAGGGGTCACGATCAAGGAGTTGAAAAAGGAGATTCAGGATCTCGGAGAAGAACTCTTAAAGGGAGGTGATAACCATGAGCTTTGCAGAAGGAATGGAACAACTAGCTGACAATATCCGCGGTTCGTTTGACGCCCGCGTCAAATATCTGGGGAAGAATGTTGTTGAAACGCACCGGCTGCTTCACGATGCCCAGAAATTTCTGGGAAACGTGAGGCGGGACCGCCGGTCGATGGCGAGGAGACTCCATGCCGATCTTGGGGGTTTTGTAGACAACCTCAAGGAGTCGGTCGGGTCGCTTCGCAATAAATTCGGGCGGCAGCAGAAGGCGTTTCACCAGGAGTGCAAGACCGCCCATCAGGCGTGGGCGAGGACCGAGAAGGCACTTAATACCCGAAGGCGTAACTTCAAGGGGGAACTGGCGAAGGCCAAGCAGGCGGCAGGACGTGTGCATTAAATAACCTTTTCACGGCGGATCCCGTCTCTTCGCAAGGCGCGGAGAGACGCGATCCACCCTGGAGGATCCGATGACTGAAGAAATCCCACTGACCGTTATTCAACCGAAGTCCGGCAAGGAGTTTGTCGAGACCCCCTTTGTGAAAGGGATCCTGAGTCGCGCCCTGCATTATCTGAATGCCGGCTTTCCAGTCCATTTCAGGGGGATCTCGGGGACCGGAAAGACAACGCTCGCCCTTCGGGTTGCCGAGATCCTGTCAAAACCGGTCCTGATGATCCACGGGGATGAGCAACTGACGACGACCGATCTGGTCGGTTCGGAAACCGGGTACCATTTAAAGAGGCTTCGGGATAACTTCATCGCCTCGGTCCTGAAGGTCGAGGAGGAGACCTCCAAACGGTGGGTCGACAACCGGCTGACCCTTGCGGCGAGGCAGGGATACACACTCATCTACGATGAATTCACGCGCTCCCGGCCCGAGGCAAACAACGTGCTCCTCTCCGTGCTTCAGGAAGGGATCCTCGACCTGCCTGTCAACTCCGATGAAGAGGGGTCGGGGTATCTGAAGGTCCATCCGCAGTTTCACGCGATCTTTACCTCCAATCCCGAGGAGTATGCGGGGGTCCACCGCTCGCAGGATGCGCTTCGGGACCGGATGGTGACCCTCGACCTCGACCCGATGGACGAGGAGACCGAATCCCTGATTACCAGCAGGAAGTCGGAGCTTCCCCTGAAGGAATCGGCGAAGATCGTCCGGGTGGTCCGTCACTTGAGGGATCATGGCCAGTATGAATTTGCCCCGACCGTTCGGGGATGCATCATGATTGCAAAAACGGTTCGGGAGTATGGAAAAGGGGCTCGTGTCCACACCGGTGATCCGGTCTTTACGCGTGTTTGTCTCGATGTCCTCACCTCGGAAACCTCGCGGATCGGGAGCAAGACGACCTCGGCAAAGGTGCGCGAGGTGGTCAAACAGGCGATTGAGAAGTATTGTCGTAACGGAAAGCAAGGAAGCGGTCAGCTTTCAGCTAAAAGCTGATTGCTGAGTGCTGATCGCTGAAAGGAGCTTAAAATGCCGATTCCAAATCTGCCCAAGGGATGCACCTCGACGGCCGGTGTCTCCCACATCCGTCACCTCGCCTCGTTGGGCGGCAATCTCGCCCGGGAGGCGAACCATATCTACATGCTCTCGGTCCGACGGGAGAGTCTCGCCAGCAAGAAGAGGAGCCTAGAGGGACGCCTGAAGGAGATCGACGACCAGCTCCGCGCGATCGAGGCGAATCTTCGGGTCTCGGAAAGGAAACACAGCCATCTCCTCGGTCGCCGGAAAAAGGAGAAGGGTAACGGACGTGAGGTGAGGTCGGTCGCGCTCAAGTTTTA
>CAYWRF010000185.1:0-2559 GCA_964460495.1 uncultured Pseudomonadota bacterium
AATAATTATATAACTACTTAATAAATAAATACTTTTTTATATAAAAGTGAAGCTGTACAAATAATTTGTATCCATATGCACGCCGTCGGTCGAGCTCTAAGGCGTCCCGGTCGACTTGCAGCAGCAGGGACACGGCTTGAAGAAGCTGATTATCTTAACCACGCCGGCCAGCCCAACCAGTCCGTAGACGATCCGGGAGACCAGGCTCATCTCTCCCAGGATCCTGGCCACCAGGTCAAACTGGAATGCGCCAATGAGCCCCCAGTTGACCGCACCGATGACAAGCAGTGCGACAACCGACTTGCAGACGACACAACTTTTTTGATTGGTCATAGAACCCCCCTTTTGGCGGACACCCTACCGCATAATGGGATCAAAGGATACAAGGAAAGACCACACACGACGGGATAAGTTTCGAATCTCATCCCTACTGGGCCGACGGGAATCGAACCCACCCTGTAAGTTTCTGTGATTACTAACTTTCTTTTTTCTTCGTGATGCTAGTTGCCCCCAAAGTTGCCCCCAGAATTGTCTGTTATGCCGCCTTCTTTGTGATATTGAACTCGACCGTCTTACCCAATCGGGCCAGGTAGACAACCAAGAGATCCAGACTGAATTTGTCGATCTTGCCGTTCAGCAGTTCCGAAATGCGGGGCGGTTTAACACCGAGCCGCTTGGCAGCCTCTACCTGAGAGAGGCTGAGTTTTTTAATCTCCTTCTCCAGAAGAATCATAAGCGCACTACGAGCCTCCAGGTTGGCCGATTCCGCATCGGAGAATCCCAAGTCCTTAAAAACGTTTTTGGAACCTTTTTCAGCCTTCATCACCCTTTTCCTCGTCTAAGATTCAAGACCTCCCGATACGCCTTCCTTGCGATCTCCACGTCCCGCTTATCCGTCTTCCGGGTCTTCTTCTCGAAGGCATGGAGGACGTAAACAGTTTCCTCAAACTTAGCCACATAGATTACCCGATGTTCATGCGGTTCATGGAGCCTGATTTCCATCGCGCCGTATCCGATGCCAGCCATCGGCTTCCAATCGCTTGGCAACAACCCCTGCTAAACCCTGCGCAACTGATACCCCGCCTGTTGTCGCGCTCGGACGTGGAAACTTTTAACCTTGCCCCTCGAACCTCCCATCCATGTAACTGGCTTGTCCACTTGGAATATTACGTGATTACGTAACTAATGTAAAGAACAAAATAGAAATTGTGGTGTTTTTGGGAACCCGCTCGAACTCACTTCAAGCAACTCTTCTATAGGTAACATGAAGAAAGGGGTCAACCTCCTTGAGAGTCCTTATGGTACGTAGAAGGCACTCTCAATAAAACTAAGGAGGAGACCCCATGAACTACGTCGGCATCGACTATCACAAGAAGTACAGCCATGTCACGGCTGTGAATGAAGAGGGACAAGTGCTCCAGTCACGACGTCTCGACAACGACGCGATGATCTTCCAGGAGTTCTTCCGGGAACTGGGAGGAAAGAGCCAAACGGTCCTCGAGGCTTCACGCACCTGGGGAGTGCTCTACGATCTCTTGGAGGACATGGAAGAGGTCGATTCGGTCACGCTCGCCCATCCTCTGAAGGTTCGGGCGATCGCCGAGGCTCGGATCAAGACCGATAAGATCGACGCAACGACATTGGCCCAGCTCCTGAGAGCGGATCTGATCCCCGCGGCCTACATTCCCGGAAAGGAGACCCGGCTCTCCAAAGAGATGCTCCGGCAGAGGATGTTTTTGGTTCGGATGCGGACACGCCTCAAGAACAGGATCCACGTCCTCCTGGATCGCCAGCACGTCCAGGGCCCTCAAGGGACGGATATCTTTGGAAAGAAAGGGATGAAGTATTTGAAGGAACTGGAACTCACGGGAGTGGATGGGGCGATTCTCCGGGAAGACCTCCAGCTCTTGGAGGTCATCAACAAGCTGATCGGCGATGCCGAGGAGGAGACCAGGAAAAGACTCTTCGAAGATGAGAGGGTTCGGCTCTTGGACACGATCCCAGGCTTGGGACCGATCCTGGCCTCCGTCATTGCCCTGGAGATCGATAACATCGACCGGTTTTCTACTGCCAAGAAGCTGTCCTCCTATGCGGGACTGGTTCCTTCGACCTACTCCTCGGGAGGGAAGACTTATCACGGCCGGCTCCTCCCCATGAGCAACAAATGGCTCAAGTGGGCGTTGGTGGAGGCCTCCTGGTCGGCGATCCGAACGTCCGGATATTGCCGGAGCTTCTACGACCGCGTGAAGCGGAGGAAGGGATCGCATACGGCGGCGGTGGCCTTGGCGAGGCGACTGGCCGAGATCGTCTGGCATGTCTTGAAGGAGAGAAGAATTTATCAGGAACGTTTGCCTCGGATTGAAAGGAAACCGACCTCGCTGCCCTCAACTTTTTCTAGTCCAAGGGACTCTTCTATAGGATAGGGAGCGGGAGATCGGATCGTTACGGTGTGTCCCGAGGGGACGAATAAAAGGATGATTTAAGATCTCGACTCACGAGGCGACGGTGGAACTCAACTCGACTTGAAACAAAACGGTTGACCCCTTTTTTCATAAAAGA
>CAYWRF010000186.1:0-2536 GCA_964460495.1 uncultured Pseudomonadota bacterium
CCCTCAACGGGGGAGGCTGATGCAGGCGGCGGCGTGGCGGTGAATCTCCAGGGAGAGACGGAGGTCGACTTTTTCAGGGACGTCGGTGTGACCACCGGTCAGCCGGACACCGATGGTGATCGGATTCTGAACAATCAGGACAACTGCCCGGAGGTCTGGAACCAGCTCCAGGCGGATCTCGATGGGGACGGTCTGGGGGATGAGTGCGATCCGGATGACGACGGCGATACGCTCGATGATCAGATGGATAACTGCCCGATGGCGGTCAATGCCGAACAGACCGATCAGGATGCCGATGGTCTTGGCGATAACTGTGACGATCGTGACGACCGGCCGGCCGCGGGAGGTGGGACGCCGCCTGCCGCGCCTGCCGCCGCAGCGGCGGGGATCTATTTTGCGATCACCGCCGCCTGTCTCTCGCCTGAGACGACCGTCACACTCTCGTGGTGTGTGACCGACGCCTCGTCCCTCTGGATCACCTCGCCGGTGCACGAATCAATCAACAGGACCTGCCCGCCCGGAGCCCCCTGCCGGGGGAGCGAGGTCCGTGGGATTCCGGGGACAGGCAGTTACACGTTTACGATCACCGCTGTCGGAAACGATGGTCTCCAGAAGAGCGAAAGACTCACAATTCGTTCCGAGGCCGCCTCTTACAAGACGCGGTTCACAAAGTTTTTCACTGTCGCCGACGATGCCGACGGGGAGTTTGAGACGATCAATGACCTGACCTTTTCCGGGAATCGGGCCTTTTTCGCGACACCGCAGGGTCTCTTTCGCTACCGTGAGGTCCGCGGGAGATGGGCCCTTGACTCGCTCAATTCAAGACTGCGGCGGGCGATCGGTCATGACGCCGATATGGATATCCGGGCGGTTGCGCGCGGGTGGGGGGATGTCGAGGGGGTTGATGACGTGAACCTCCTGGTCGTCGCCGAGAAACATCACCTCCTTGTCTCAACCGATGCCGGTTCCCACTGGGAGGCGATGCACCTCCACTCGGATGACCTCCTCTCCGCCGCGGCGCGGGGGAATACCTACATCGTCGGGACGAATCGCGGGATCTATTATGGTGAGGTCGGCGGTGATTTTCGCGGCGAGTCGGGTGAGCGATTCAATACCTCTCAGCCTGCGAGGCTCGCCTTTGCGCGGGAGGCGGAAGGTTTCTTTGCCCTTGCCGGAAATACCGTTTTCGAGAGCCTTGATGCCGCCCCCGGCAGTTGGACCGCGAGTCCGATCCGGGGGACGCCGCTCTTCTTTGAGAAATCGGGGGGGATCGTCTTTTTGATCACCAGTGAGGGGGAGGTGCCGTTGACAGAGGGGGCCGACCCCTATTTTGAGCCGGAGGGGATCCCGAAGGCGGTCGGCAAGATCTTTGATGAGGAGACAGACAGACTGATCGGATGGAAGGCGATTATCGGGAATCAGGTCCTGGTCAACCCTGATCTGGAGAGCCCGGTCTGGCGGGTCGCGTCGCCCGAGATGGAGTCGGAGCCGATCCCGGTCGGGATCAAGGGATACGCCTATGCCCGGGCGCTGGATCACCTCTGGACGGCAGGGGCGGTTTACACCTGGGAGGCGGAGATCCCCCCCCTCTCTTGTCAGTCGGACCCCCCGGCGGTGGTCGGGACCCCCTGTTTATGAGGAAAGAATATTTTTTGAATTTTTTTAGCAACCTTTGTTGAGACAGGACGAAACTAATAACGATGGCGATATTCGCTCTCAGTAACAGGCCCCTCATCACGGCTATCCTCGGTCTTGCCGTCGAGCCGGCCAAGCAAATTCAGGACCTTGAGCTCCTCCTCGAGCAGGTCGAGGGCGAACTGAAGGACTTTTCCCCCGATTCGAGGACCGCTGAGCTTCAGCAGAACATTGTAAATCTTAGAAGCGAGTTGCAGGCTATAAAGACTGCATTGTCAACACCCCCTCCACCGCCTGATACAGAGGCCCGTCTTGCGGCGGCACAGAGCGAATACCAGACAAAGATCAAACCGGCCTTCGAGGCGATCAAAAAGGAGCCGCCAAAAGGACTGCGCGCCTCCGAATTGAAGAACTCTCAGGAGATGCGTCAGCTGGTCGATGCGATGCGGGACCAGTTGAAGGATCTCGAGGGGGAGCTGAAGAAACTCAAGAAACAGAAGGTCCTGGAGCGGAAGGTCACCGATCTATCGGAGGAGCTTAATCGTCTCTCCAACAATCTTGCCAGTGCTACCGGTCCAGAACTGCTTCGACTTTTACAACCTCGGGTTGAGGCGGCGGAGAGGCAGTTTCAAGCGGTAAAGACGGAGATCGATGACCTTGCCGGAAAGGCGCTGGTGAAGGCGCTGGCGACCGAGACAACCGATGTCTATGTTACGATTAATCCGAGCCTGAGCCTCCATGTCGGTGCAGCAATCCCTGTCGGCTCACCCCAGAGCTTCTACGTGGAGGGGGGACCTCAAAGCCCTGCCTTTACCTATTCGGCGAGTACCGGTCTTGAGGTGACGGTCCCGAGGTTTTTGCTCAAACCGGGGGTCTATTGGGACACGACCCGCTATGAGAA
>CAYWRF010000187.1:0-2466 GCA_964460495.1 uncultured Pseudomonadota bacterium
ATCCTGACCGACGTGACCCACGAGATGCAGGTGATGAGTGAGGAGACGTTCGGGCCGGTGATCGGCGTGATGAGCTTCAGGGATGACGACGAGGCGATCCGGTTGGCGAACGACTGCCGCTACGGCTTGACCGCCTCGGTCTGGACACGGAATCAGAAACGGGGTTACCGGCTTGCCCAAAGGATCGAGGCGGGGACGGTCAACATCAACGAGAATCTCTACACCTACGCCCTTGCACAGACCCCATGGGGTGGGCCGAAGGAGTCGAGCATCGGGAGGACCCACGGGAAATTGGGACTCCTGGAGTTGGTGGAGCCGAAGCATATCCATGTGAACTATGTTGCCCGGATCAAGGACTTCTGGTGGTACTCGTACGATCAGGCAAAATACCGGCTTCTGGTGGGTCTTTCGGACACGCTTTTCGGAAAGGGGATCTTTTCTCGGATCCGCGGGGCGCTCCGGTTTCTGTGGTATCAGTTTAAAATTAAAAATCTCTAGAATTTGTAATTACTACCCGCTCTCCGATTTTCACCGGAAATTTCTTGATGAGACTCCCCTGATTGACCGCCGCCTCAACACGGGTAAAGTCGTCCTTCATGATGCAAGGTTTGCCTACAGGGACCTCACCGAACGTCCTGACATGGGTTGTTCGGATCGAACGATTCCCCTCTTTCAGTGTGACAAGGGCGCCCAACGGGACAAATTTTTCCCAATCCCCTTGCAGGATGTTGAAGGTGACCGTGCCGAACCGGTTGATCTCGATGACCGTTGCCTTGATTCGTCCACCTTCGACCGTGGCATCTTCATAGGGGGCCGGTTGTAACTTGGCGCCAGGGATCTTGGGGCCGAAATCCTCAAGGGGAACTCCTGCGGATAGATGCGCCGCTGCCATCGCAAAGATATCCCGGCCATGGAAGATCGGGGAGACCGGTTGACGGTGATATTTGGGATTTGAGAGTTCGTGAACTCTCTTGATCCCTCCAAGCAGTCGGCAGGCGGGGATGAAAAGCCCGTTGTCAGGGCCGATCAGGATATCGCCGCGGCCCACCTCGATACCGATCCCGCGTCTTTTTGTTCCGACACCGGGGTCAACGACGCAAACATGGAAACCGACCGGCATCACGATGAGCGTCTCCATCGCATAGGCGGCCCGGATCACGCCGAACTCCTCGATCCCGTGCATATGGTGGATCACACGGGCGTCGGGATTTACCTGACGGATCACCCCCTCCATCGCCCCGCAGCCGTAGGACTGTTTTTCAAAATCGGAGGAGAGGGTGATGAGGGTCATTTTGTGAAGGTTCTTGAAACAAGGTCGTAGACACGCTCTGTCATTTGAATTGCCTCTGACGATTCTTTTTCGGAGTATTCTTCCGTCGGGATAAAATCATCGGTTCCATAGAAGGCGAGTTCCCGATCCTTCCTTAAACTTTTTGAAATGGTGGCGACCTCCTCACAATTCTCCTTCAGGGGAGAAGGGATCCTTGCCCTGTATTCCATAAGAACCCGTCCGACATCATGCACCTTGGGGATCTCGATGCCGAGCCTCCGGAGTACTGCCTTGAGGATCAGTTCAACACACTCCTGTGCCTCACGGACGACATCGGAATACCCCTTTTCCTGGTGGAGAAACTTAAGGGCCTTGATGCGCACCTCGGCTTTTTGGAGATAAGAACGACTCAGCCTTTCATTGGTCATAATCAATCGTCTCGTTCCACTTCAATCCGGGCTGAATTTCCCAGTACCATCCGCCTGCGACCTCATGACGTCGACTTCCCCATCGTCTCATCTTTTCCCGAATCGTCAGGAGTCTCCTTTTCAGAAAGTCGCCTTGATCCCTGATAACGACGCAGGAGTCAACCATATCCAGATAGATTGGCAGGAATCGGTCGGCCTCTGACTGATTCAGGATCAAGGGGGACAATTCAATCCGGATCCCGTGGGAAGCCAGCCTCAGACGATCTTTTTCGAGGGGATTCTCAATTTGTGCGATGAATTGATCTCGGCGAGCCGACCGGTTGTCGTTGGACCCTCGAAGGACGATAAAGAGATCAAGATCGGAGTTCAGCCGGGCCTCTCCACGGGCATACGAGCCATAAACGGCAAGCGAGATCAGCCGATCCTGATAAGTTTCCTCTATTTTCCGGAAAAGGCTGTCGAGAAAGACCTCCTGTTCCTGTGAAAAGGTATTTAACCGACCCTCCATGTCTCAAAAATACCCCCCCCCCACTTTTTTAGCAACCCTTTTGAGTCGGGGTCTTCTCTACGAGCTTGATTCAATCCTCCTTCAATGCTATTAGAGCCGCCTTTCATCATGGCAGCGTAGCTCAGTTGGTAGAGCAAGCGGTTCATACCCGCTCTGTCGGAGGTTCGAATCCTCCCGCTGCCACAAAAATTGGCGCAGCCAATTTTTCCTCTATTTTCTAAGGCTATTATTGAGTGCGCCAATTTGGAAAATAGCATTAG
>CAYWRF010000188.1:0-2453 GCA_964460495.1 uncultured Pseudomonadota bacterium
AGAGCGGGAGTTGATGGAGACGCTGCCGGAGAGGTTGGATTGGCTCTGATTTCTGGGGTATGACATCGACTCGGAGATTCCGGACCACAGCGTGCTGTCGAAGGCCCGGCGGCGATGGGGAGTGGAGGTCTTCAAGTCATTTTTGAGCGAGTGGTCTGGCAGTGCGTGGAGGCCGGGTTGGTAGATGGAAAGAAGTTGTTTATGGATGCGAGTTTGATTGAAGCGAATGCCTCGAATAACTCGATCGTGGATCGGCAGTCTTTGGAGCGGTATCTGAGGAAGGGATACGAGGAGTTGGAGGGGCGTCTTGGGGAGGAGTCGGAGGAAAAGGAGGAGCACGACGATAACGAGGGGAGAGGGGAAGCGAATCGGCGCCACATCTCGATGACCGATCCAGACGCTGCGGTGATCCGACAACGGGGAGCGATCAAATCGAAGCCGAGATACAAGACCCACCGTGCAGTGGATGGGGCTTATGAGGTTATCACGGCGACGGAGATCACAGCTGGAGGAGTGAATGAGGCCCATCGGTTGATGTCCCTTGTAGAGGCCCACCGGAGGAACACCCATAAGAGTGCCGAGGTGGTGGTGGCCGACAGCAAATACGGGACGATAGAGAACTATCTTGCCTGCCACGATCACGGAGTCAAAGCCCACATGCCGGATTTAAAAAGAGAGCAAGACAAGGGGGGCCGACGGGAAGGGATCTTTCCAATGGAGGTCTTTCAATATGACTCAGAGACGGATGCCTATCGTTGTCCTGCGGGGGAAAAATTAAAGAGACGTTCTCTCCATAAGAGACTCGACGCCGCCTATTATACGGCTCCTCAAAAAGTCTGTGCTGGCTGTTCTTTGCGGTCTCAATGCACGACATCCAAGTCCAGCCGGAAAATCAAGCGCCACTTAAGGCAAGAAGAGTTAGATGCGATGCGGTTGCAGGCACGTTCCTGGAGATCGCGTAGAGATATCCTGATTCGACAGCATCTGATGGAGCGATCGTTTGCTCAGGCAACACGGTTTGGGTTTAAGAGGATGAGATGGCGTCGATTCTGGCGGGCGCAGATGCAGGACTATCTCATCGCCGCCCTACAGAATATCAAAATCCTCATCACGCATGGCGTGAAGCCAACAAGGGCCTGTGCGATCCAAATGCCCATGGCAGGATGGCTGAGGGAGACACTCCAGACACTCAGGCCTATTCACTTTCTCAAGTCAGTGTTTGTTCCGAACTCCGGTTGGTGCCCGGTCGTCTAGGAATGTTGTTCTCTCGAAAGTGTTTTAGGCAACAGGCCGTCAAGACCTGATACCATGTGGGCACTCTATGAGGCGTTACTACATCATGGACGCAGACGCTCCTGGTTCGTCCATCGTACTGATCTACTCACTCGCGTGTGAGGGGCCGGAGGATGGCTGGATGCTGGGACGGCGATTTCGAGGTCGCGTCACGGAGCCTGTCGAGGCGGTGATCAAGGACGACTTCGACGAGGGCGTCCTTCTGCCCTTCTACACCACGCCTCAGATCATGACTCGGGAGCTGTGTGAGACCATCCGAGATGCTGGCGTGGATAACCTGGACGTCTACGACGCAATCGTGAGTCGGGAGGACGGGACGATCGTGAGCCGGGATTACGTGGCCTTCAACGTTCTCGGGGTCGTACGAAGGCCGAAATCCAGCGGGACGAGCTTCGACCCCTCGAACCCCGAGCGGATCGCGGACACGAGAATCGAAACGCTGGATTACGCTCAAGATGGCCCGGGGGAGCTCCTGATGTTCCGTCTGTCCGAGTACTTGGGGTCGGTCGTGGTTCACCAGAAGGTGAAGGAAGCCATCGAGGCGCGTGGGATCCCGAACATTGTGTTCCTCGATGCGCTGGATTATCTCAATTCGAACGAAGAGGGGACGATCGATGCAGCGGAGGCGGGCAGAGAGCCGGCCGGGGAAGACCCCGCGGGCGATGTACGGCGGGCGTTTCGGGCGGCAAGCCCCGAAGAGTTGGACCAGTATCTCCCGGTGATCGACCGCCTGGTGGAGGTAGCCGATGCGAAGCAACGCGATGCGCTCATCGGCGAGTTCGTCTACAACGCACAGAACACCCTCCTCAAGGAAGGGGCGTATCCGAAGGCCAAGGCGATCCTCGAACGCTATGTCGCCCTCATTCCCAAGATCGGCCAGGCGGAGACCGTGATCTCCGGGGCGAAGACGGGACAGAAGACTTCCCTTCAGGAAAGATTTGCCGGCGATGCCCTGGCCCTCTGGAGTCTCTCACGCGACGACTCGGTCTGGCCGCTCGCCATGAAGCTGATGCCGAAGGAGATCACGAATCCGTCGCTCGCCTTCAACCTCGCCTGCAGTTCGGCGCTCCGGAAGGACAAACCGAAGATGTTGGAGGCGATCCGCCTGGCGCTCGACCTGGGCAAACGCCCGGAACAGTTCCTGACCGACTCGGACTTCG
>CAYWRF010000189.1:0-2425 GCA_964460495.1 uncultured Pseudomonadota bacterium
CGGATTGTCCCCATGTGCTCGTCCTGCATCCGCACCCGGTTGAGGACAAACTCCGGCGGGTCCGTCCCGATCGCCTGCCGGTCCAGAAGCATATTGACGACGACTCCTCCGACCGGGATGCCGAAGTCCCGGAACCAGCCGATGAAGCGGGTAATCACGGCGATGGGAAGGGCTTCAGGGAGAGTCACAAAGAAGAAGGCCGTTTTTTCGGAATCCGTCAGGCGCTCCCGCGCCTTGGCCATTCTCTGGCGAAACTGGAGCAGATAGCTGAGCAGCGGGTCTTCTTCCCTCTTTTTGGTAAAGGAAAGCATCTCCCGCAAGGTCCTGGCCTCTTCCCGCGATTTGAGCATCTTGTCCACCCAGAGAGAGTAGACCTTCGACATGCCGAGAAGACGGCGGGCGTTGGCGGTGGGGGCGGTATCGAACACATAGAGATCAAACTCATCCCTCAGCATGAGGTCCACCATATTTTCAAACATGGCCGACTCCTCAAAGGCGGGGTTCATCGTGGCGGACTCCACAAAGTCATCCGCCTTCGTGCTGATGTCGGCGAACTTCAAAAACCACTGGATCTTTTCGCGGATCTCTTTCTTGGACCGCTCGATGGTCTCTTTGGTGTCGATCTCGTAGGCCCAGAGGTTCTCTGTCCCCTCCACCCGGGTGGGAGCTCCGAAAACCGACTGCCCCAGGAGTCCGGAGAGGCTGTGGACCGGGTTGGTGGAAGCCAACAGGGTGCGCCTCCCCTTTTCGGCCAGCCAGAGGGCCGTCACGCCCGCCATCGTCGTCTTGCCCACGCCCCCCTTGCCGCCGAAAAAAACGTACTTGAGCCCCGGATGGTCGCTCAGGTACTGCGCCATCGACAACGTGATCTCGTTCATCGTCTCTTCAGTCTATTTCGTCTTTTTGGTCTGTTTCGTCTATCTAGTCCATCCCGTCTGTTCTGTCGGCCGAACAGACCAAACGACCAAATAGACGCTAAGTAAACAGTCGCTCCGCCAGCTTCTCGATCATCGGAATCCCGGTGATATCGCGCTCCATCTCCGGGACATAGGCGAGGATCTCTTTTCCGAAGCCGCTTCGGATCTGTTGCAGGTGCTTCTGCTGCATAGAGTGGCGATTCCTCAAGTAAGCGGGAATATTCGCCTGCCCCAGGCTATCCGGCAGCACCCGGTTGACCACGTAGCCGGAGATCGGGACGTCAAAGCGGGAGAACAACTCCGCGGCCTTCAGCGTGTCCTGAATGATGATCTCTTCGGGAACCAGGACAAAGAAAAAGGCCGTCCGGCGCTTGTCGGTCAGGATCTCGGAGGAAGTGTTGATCCGCCGCTTGATGTACAGAAGCTCTTCGAGGATTCTGTCTTCTTCGGCCGCTTCCTGGCCTCTCAGGGTGGCCGCCACCTCGTCGTACTGTCTCATCTCCTCCCGCAGCTTCGTGATCTTGTTGATCCATTCGTCGTAGACCTTGGCCATGGAGAGATAGTACAGGGCGTGGCCGAGCGGCACGAGGTCGTAGATGTAGTAGTCGTAGTCTCCCTGGACGATGATGTCCACGACCGCGTCGAAGATGGCGCTTTCCTCCATGGCGGGCTCCGCCGAGGCGGCGGCGATGTAGCTGTCGATCTCCTCGGGAACGCGGTCGAAGCCGTACATGTCGAGAATTTTCTTGCGGATCTCGTCCTGATACTCGCGAATTCTCCGGTCGGCGTCCACCTCCTGGGCCCACAGGTTCTCGATGATGGGCACCGGACCTTTGCCGAAGATGTCCCGCTCGAAGATGTCGGAGAGGCTTGCCTGGGGATCCACAGAAAAGAGCAGCACCCGCTTCCCGTGGCTTGCCAGCCAGAGGGCGCACGTAGCCGAAAGCGTCGTCTTTCCGAGCCCCCCTTTGCCCCCGAACATGACGTAGCGTCGCTCCGGCTGGCTCTCGAATACTTCTTTTAACGACATAAAGTTAGGAGCGGTTTGAATCGTTCGAGTCGTTTAAGCCGTTCAAATCGTTGAACGTTTTGAACAACTTGAACCTTTTGAACGACTATTCAGCCCAGCGTATCTGTGATGTCTCTTTCCCGCAACATCCGCCGCTTCCATGAGCTTATCTGCGGAGTGACGTAGGGAAGGAGCCTGAGCGAATAATAGGGCGGCAGGATCGGCACGCCCAGCAGATCGCCCATGGTGATCAGGATAAAGAGATGCTCCATGCTGGCCCGGGTCCGAATGGCGTGGCGGGTCATCTCGTGGGACGACATCCCGTAGATGATGTCCTTGACGATCTGTAAAATGCCGCCTTTCTTTTTCTTGTTTTTCTCCTCGGTCACGCGTTAGCCTCCTTCGGCTCTGTCAGACCCCGTGCAAATCGTATTCTTCTCTCTCCCAAAACTCCTTGCGGCGCGCCATCTGCCGCTTCCAGGCGGCGATCTCCGGCGCG
>CAYWRF010000190.1:0-772 GCA_964460495.1 uncultured Pseudomonadota bacterium
GAATCTCGATCACATGGAGGACGGTCACCTTGGCGTTATTTTCCTTGGCAATCTGACAGGCGATCTGGATGTTTTCTTGGGGGAGCCCCCCTTTTAAGGGGACCAGAATCGAATCGATTTTAACCCTCTCAAAACCAGGGATCTTCAGTTTTTCAATTTCAACCTTGGCGGTCGCCGAGATCGCCTGTTGGCGTCGGTAGGCGTAGTAGACGAAAATACCGAGCCCCATCCAGAGGAAACCCACATACCGTCCCGCCGGTTTTGTGATGACGACATCGACCCAGACGGCAACCGTCCCCAAAAGTCCCAAGAGCGCTGTGATCGGTATCTGAACTTTCCCGATCGGGATCCCGAAGGGGATCCGGAAGGGTCTTACGAGGTTCGGCTGGCGGAACCTAAGCCCGATCAAAGAAAGGTGTGCCAGGGCAAAGGCGAGCATCGCGCCAAAGTTGTAGAGTTCGGCAATAAAGGTGAGCCGTCTTGCGATAAAGACGATAAGGCCTGCGATTCCGGTAAAGAGGGCGAGGGTCACATAAGGCGTCTTGAATCTCGGATGGAGGTGGTAGAGGAAACGGGGAAGCTGAAAATTCTCGCTCATCGAGAAGGTAAGCCGCGAGGCGCCGATCAGGCCCGCATTGGCGGCGACGAAGAGGATCGTGGCCCCCAAGATACCGATCACCGGCGTTAAAATTTCCTGTCCGACCGGAAGGGCCTTCACGATGCCAGCCAGAGGGTCTTCCAGATACGTTGTGCTCAGGACACGGGGATGAAT
>CAYWRF010000190.1:782-2419 GCA_964460495.1 uncultured Pseudomonadota bacterium
CATAAGGCGTCTTGAATCTCGGATGAAGGTGGTAGAGGAAACGGGGGAGCTGGAAATTCTCGCTCATCGCAAAGGTAAGCCGCGAGGCCCCGATGAGTCCGGCATTGGCTGCCACGAACAGAATCGCGGCCCCGAGGACGCTGATCACCGGGATGAGAATCTCCTGACCCACAGGGAGCGCCTTCACGATCCCGGCCAGGGGGTCTTCCAGGTAGGTGGTGCTTAGAACTCTTGGATGAATGGCAGAAAGGGCGACCGTAGAGAGTCCGAAGTACATCACGAAGAGAGTCACCATCGTAGACATCATCGCGATTGGGATTTTCCTCCCGGCATGACGTGTCTCGCCCCCCAGTTGCGCAATCGACTCAATCCCGATATAGGCGACCATCGCCATGGAGACCCCTTTCCAGAACTGCGGCCAGGTCGGGGACCAGTCGACATTGGGCACGCCGATCCGCATATGGCTGAGGAGAAAATTGAAATTCAAGAGGAAGAGGACGCCAATGACGATGATGGAGAGCTGGGTTGCGATATCAAAGAGGCAGAGTAAAAGGGAGACCCGGGTCGATTCCTTGACCCCGATGAAATTCAAGACGAAGAGGGCCGCGAGAATCAGCATGGTGAAAGGGATATTGCCGAACGTCGTCTTGAGTGCCGGGATGAAGTGGCTTAAGTAAGGCCCGACGGTGTAGGCGGAGATCGCGATCGTCACAATGTAATCGAGAAGGAGGGCCCATCCGGCAATGAAGGAGGTCAGATCATTGAAGGCATGGCGGGCGAAGGAGCAGGAGCCCCCTGCTTCATGGATCGAGGAGGCCATCTCGGCATAGGTTAAGACGGTGCAGACAAAGACGATGCCGGCGAGGGCCAGGGCGAGGGGGGTGGCCCCGAGGGCATAGAGGGTAGTGATTCCCAGGGCGTAGTAGATGGAAGAGCCCACATCCCCGTAGCCGATGGCAAAGAGCTCCCTGGCCCCGATGGTGCGGTGCAGTGCCCCCCGGTCCAGGGCCATGACTTTGCCGCCTCGTTCCTCTGAAAGGTCGATCCGTTCCGCCAAGTTAGATATTCCCCGCCTGCACCCTCGGGCTTCGGCGGGCAGGCGTGTGTGGTATCCTTTTTGTTTTCAAGAAATTACATATTAGCGAACAGCCCGCCCCCAATCGTGAGGGCGGGCTTCATGGCACGCCATAAGCGCCTTCTATCCTACCGAAAAATCGCCTTCCTGTCAAGGCGGCCGGATGCGATTGAAGTTGACCGAACGTCGTTCCATCTTTATAATAAATGGGATTCTTTCCTAACGTTAACCTTAAGGCGGAAAACAGGATGAGAAAAAAGAAAAGTCAGCCAAGTTATGTGGCGCAAATCCTGAGGACAATTAACCGGCGTCTGTTGACGGGACTTTTGGTCGCGGCCCCTGTCTATGTCACCTATGTCGCCGTCCGCTTCCTCTTTTCGACCATTGATGGGTTCTCCCAACCGATTGTCAAAGGGCTTGTTGGTACAAGGGTTCCCGGCATCGGATTTATCTTGACCCTGATCCTCCTCTACGTGTTGGGATTGGTTACGGCGAACGTCTTTGGCCAATCGTTGCTTCACTGGATCGAAATCCTTCTTCTGAAACTGCCTGTGGTTAAAAA
>CAYWRF010000191.1:0-2335 GCA_964460495.1 uncultured Pseudomonadota bacterium
CGCCCCCGAAGGAGGCAGCCATGCTCGTTCGAGTCCTGACCCTGGTTCTCCTCTGTCTCCTCACCTTTCTCGGTGCGGTCGGCGTCGGCGGTTGGGAGGCGATCGTCTTTCCGACACCGGGTGCGGACCCTTCAGACTCCCCCCTCCCGCTTGCCCTGGGACAGATCGTCGGGAGTGGACACCTCTTTTACCACCTGCTCGTCCTGATCGGGCTTTTCGGATTGGTCGCCTCGTTCCACGGGATCATCCTCGCCGCCGGCCGGGCGACCTACGAATTCGGCAAGGTCGGTTATGCCCCACCGGTTTTGGGAACGATCCATCGCCACTTCAAGACACCGGCCAAGGCGTTGCTCGCGAACATGGCTGTCGGGATTATCGCACTTTTGAGCGGCAAGACCGCTCAAATCATCACCCTCTCCTGCTTTGGGGCGCTCTCCCTCTACATCATCTCGATGATCTCCCTCTTTCGCTTGAGAAGGAGAGAGCCGGCCCTGCCCCGCCCCTTCAAGGTCCCATTTTACCCGCTTTTTCCGATAACCGCCCTGTTAATAGCCGTCATCTCCCTGTTGGCGATGACCCTTTATAATGCCACCCTTGCCCTGATCTTCCTTCTCTTCATCGGCCTGTCGCTTATCGCCTTCAAGATTCTGGTCAAGGAGCGAATCATCACCACGGGAGTACCCTCGGAGGGAACGACATGAAAACCCAGGATGAAGTTGTCAAAGAGATAAGGGAAGACCCGCTGGGTCGCGTCAAGATTGCGATCACCGACATCGACGGAATCCTGCGCGGCAAGGTGGTGCATCGGGACAAGTTTCTGTCGCTGGTGGAAAAGGGTTTCGGGTTCTGTGATGTCGTCTTCGGCTGGGATATGGTCGATCGCTGCTACGACAACACCGACTTTACCGGGTGGCATACCGCGTATCCGGATGCGAAGGCCCGGGTTGATCTCGCCACCTATCGTCGTGTCCCGTGGGATGACAACATCCCTTTTTTCCTCGCTGATTTCCGGAACAAAAAGGAGGAGGGGCTTGAGATCTGCCCGCGCAATCTTTTAAAAAAGGTCAGAAAACAGGCGGAGCAGATGGGGTTTGCTGCCACATTTGCTGCCGAGTATGAGTTTTTTAATTTTAGAAATCCCCCCAACCCCCCTTTGACAAAGGGGGGCGAGGGGGGATTTGAACCGATTACCTCCGGGATGTTCGGCTATTCCCTGCTCCGCGCCTCCAGCCACAGGGACTATTTTAACGACCTCTTCAATCTGCTCGGTCAATTCAACATCCCGCTGGAGGGGCTGCACACGGAGACCGGCCCGGGGGTCTATGAGGCGGCGATCCTTTACAGTGACCTCCTCGAGGCGGCGGATCGGGCGACCCTTTTCAAGCTGGCGGTGAAGGAGATCGCGATGCGGCACGGGATTGTCCCGAGCTTCATGGCGAAGTGGAACGAGACGCTGCCCGGTTGCGGAGGCCACCTCCATCAGAGCCTCTGGGAGGGGAAGAAAAATATCTTCTTCGATCCCAAAGAGCCCAACCAGATGAGTTCCCTTATGAGGAGCTACCTTGCGGGACAGCTCCACTGCCTGCCGGAGATCCTGCCGCTCTATTGCCCAACTGTGAATAGTTACAAAAGACTGGTTGAGGGGGCCTGGGCCCCGACCTCTGTCACCTGGGGGATTGACAACCGAACCACGGCGGTGCGGGTCCTCCCGTTGGGGCCCGACTCCACGCGGATTGAATTCCGTGTGGTCGGTTCGGATGTCAACCCGTACCTCGCGATGGCGGCCTCGCTCGCCTCCGGGCTTTACGGGATCCGAAAGAATCTGGAACTCAAGGTCCCCGAGACGGTTGGAAACGGTTATGCCAACAAGAAGGCGGTGCCGCTTCCACGCAACCTGCAGCAGGCGAACGAGGCGATGCGCAACTCCGGGCTCGCGAATGAACTGTTCGGAGAGGTCTTTGTCAAACATTTCTGCCAGACGCGGGACTGGGAGTGGAGACAGTACTCGGCAGCGGTGACTGACTGGGAGCTAAAGCGTTATTTTGAGATCATCTAAATGGACTGGAATCAACGCACCACCTTTAATTTTCCCACCTTAATCCGCTTCGGAAACGGCGTGATCGACGAACTGGGCCCTCATTTGAAACAGCGAGGGATCAAGCGACCTCTCGTGGTAACCGACCCACAGCTGGCCAGCCTCCCGATGTTTCAAAAAATTTACTCTCAACTCAAGCAGGAAGGGCTTGCTCCGGAGCTGTTTAACGGCATCCACAAAAACCCGGTCAAGGGGGATGTGATCGAAGGTGTTGATCAGTTTAAAAAATGGAGATGTGAT
>CAYWRF010000192.1:0-2298 GCA_964460495.1 uncultured Pseudomonadota bacterium
AACGGGCCGGACGGAGGCCGTTTCGATCGAGCGCCGCACCGACCATTCGCCCGTCCGAAAAGGCGATCGCAGCGGGGCCATCCCACGGCTCGGTGAAACAGGAGTGGTACTCATAGAACGCCTTCAGCTCCGGGGATGCGTGGAGCCCCTTCTCCCAGGCCTCCGGGATCATCATCGCGACCGCCTCCAGCAGATCCTTCCCGGCCGCGATCGAGACCTCGAGGGCATTATCAAAGGATAAGGAGTCGCTCC
The DNA here is from genome assembly GCA_964460495.1 of uncultured Pseudomonadota bacterium. Taxonomy (GTDB): domain Bacteria; phylum UBA10199; class UBA10199; order JACPAL01; family JACPAL01; genus CAYWRF01. Next base: position 253 of record CAYWRF010000192.1, read on the forward strand.
CCTCCGGCATGACGATCGGCGTGAGCATCCGGTTTCTCTTCGCCCATGGGAGTTCCAGCAGGTCCGGCTCGCGTGCCCGCATCCAGTTCCGGTTGCCGGCGATCGTATTGATCTCCCCGTTATGGGCGATGAACCGGAACGGCTGGGAGAGGGCCCAGCTGGGAAAGGTGTTTGTCGAGAAGCGCTGGTGGTAGATCGCGAGCGCGCTCTCAAAATCGGGGTTCTTCAGGTCAAGGTAGAATTCGGGGAGTTGCGAGGCGAGCATGAAACCCTTGTAGACGATCGTCCGGGAGGAGAAGGAGGCGATATGGAGGTCGTGGAACGAGTATTCGAGCGCCATCGCCTCGACCTCCTTTCTCGCCACAAACAGCGTCCTCTCAAATTCCTTCTTGGGTATCCTCCCCTTGCGGGCGACGATCAGCTGTTCAATCACCGGCTGGCTTGCAAGCGCCTTCTCCCCCAACGCCTCCGGATTGACCGGGACCTTTCGCCAGCCGAGGAGGAGAAGGCCATATTTCTTCAATGTCTCTTCAAAGAACTGTCGGCACCTCTCGCGGGCGATATCGTTCCGGGGGAAGAAGACCATCGCGACCGCGAGATCGCCCGGCTCCGGCATCGAGTTGCCGCGAATCTCAGGTCTGAAGAGCTTGCGGGGGATCTGGGTCAGGATCCCGGCCCCGTCGCCGGTCTTGCCGTCCGCCGAGAGCGCCCCTCGGTGGGTCAGGTTCGCCACCGCCTCCAGCGCCTTGAGGACGATCTCATGGCTCTTGTAACCGAGGATGTTCGCGACGAAACCGGTGCCGCATGAGGATTTTTCACGATTGGCTTCGCGGAACCAGTCTGGAGGCCTCCGTGACATGCGGTTTCAGTCTAGAGGAGCGGTGCGTCAATGGCAAGGACTACCTTATTATTTTGACAATCCGATCTCGCCCAACCCCTGTTGCCACGGCAACGCCCGGACCGACCCAATTTTTTTCGGGACTGGATCACGGGAGAGGCAGAGCGCCTCAGCCTTCTTGAAGTCAGGGAGAAAACGTTCCAAAACTCTGGTGCCCCGTTCATCGACTCGATCCGTAGATTTGATTTCGATCAGGGCGATCGGCATCCCTGGTCGTTCAACAATCAAATCAATTTCCGCATCATCTTTCGTCCTCAGGTAGAAAAATCGAAAGTCTTTCCGATAATAGCTGTTCATCCGATGCGCCTCCAAAATCACGAGATGTTCAAACGCAAGGCCGTAGGCATACGATCCGGGAGTCAGGGAAGATTCAAGCGTCCTGTCCATCGCTCGCTTGACCCCCAGGTCAAAGAGATAAAACTTCGGATTGTGCCTCTGGCGTTTTCGAACCGATTGATGGAACGGCTCCAGGAGAACTCCCACCAGGGTATCTTCCAGAATGGAAAAATAGGATTGAACGGTAGGGGTCTCGACCCCAACATCCCGCGCAACATTTGAATAGTTGACGATCTGTCCGCTGGTTTGGGCGGCAATTTCCAAAAAGCGCCGGAAGGGCTCCAGTTGCCGGATCAGATGCTCCGCCCAGATTTCCTCCTTGAGATAGGTATGCGCGTAGGCCCGTAAGAATTCGTTTTTTTCCTCGGGCAAGGAAAGCTGTGTCACGCGGGGAAGCGAGCCATAATGTAGGGCCGCTGTGAGATCGAATTGTTCTCCCATCTCAAGGTGCGTCAGTGGGAAAAGGTGGTTCAGGAATGCACGACCAGCCAACAGGTTCGCCCCCTCCTTTTTTAACTTGCGGGGGCTTGATCCAGTCAGGGCAAACTTTTTTCCGGATGACTCGATGTGGTGATGAACGAGATCGAGGAGCCTTGGCGCCTTCTGGATCTCGTCAATAACGATCCAGGAAAAGTCCTTGAGCGCCTCGCTCTGGTAGGAGAGGAGGCTGGCATCGCGAGAGTACACCTCTTCCACCTTCGGATCCAAAAGATCGATCCATAGGACCTTCTCCCTCTCAAAAAAATTCTTGAGAAACGTCGTTTTGCCTGTACCCCGTGGGCCAAATATAAAAAAACTGTTTGATTTCAATG
>CAYWRF010000193.1:0-2281 GCA_964460495.1 uncultured Pseudomonadota bacterium
TCCCGGACGAGCTGTACTTCTGGCGTGTCCGGTTGCGGATCACTTCCGCGACCGACTCCAACAGCCCGCAGATCCTTTACAAGAACGATCAGGATCGGGTCTATGGGTTGATCAACATCGACACGGCGGCGACTCCTGCGACCCTCCGATTCGAGGTCTTCAATGACCACAATGTGAGGCTCTATCGGCTGGATCTTACGGAGAATGATATCAGCCCGCCGGTGGCTAGAAAAACCCCTTGAGAAACTCGGTGTAAAATTCAACCGCCTTTTTCAACTGGGAGATTTCGTTATATTCATTCGGCCTGTGGATGTTTCCGGTGGAGCGGCCCGGGCCGATCACGACCGCCTCCGCCCCCATCTCACGGAGGATCGCCCCCTCCGTGTTTCCCGACTTGACCATGAAGGAACAGGGGAGGCCGCTCGTCTTCAGGGAATCGCCGACCCGTTTCACCAGATCCGATTGCCGCGGGGTCTCCATCGGGGCATTGGAAGAGAGGACCTGAATCCGGGCGCCGGGGAAATCCTCCAGTTTTCGAAATATCTCGAACAGCTCATTCCCGTCGGTTGACGGGATCAGGCGAAAATCAAATTCGATCTCGATCGTCTCCCCGACGGTCCTCACGACACCGACGTTGCAAGTAGTCACGGGGGGATCGAACTCCGGATCCTGAACCTCCAGAAGACGGCGGTTCGCCGATCCGATCAGGTCCCAAAAATTTTTCAGAAACCGGATCGAGGGAGAGGGGGCCGATCCGGCACCGACCTCAATCTCACACCGCTCCGGGACAATATTATGGACCGTCCCGCCCTGGATCGACAAGAGTTGCAGATTCGGCCTCCCCTTCTGCTCCTGAAAAAGCCACTCGCACCCCTTTTGGATCGCATTCTCTCCCAAATGCGGGGTTGAGCCGTGGGCGGCGCGGCCAATAAACTGCCTCTTGCTTCTGTCAGACCGGCCAGATGAGTCCGACGTGTCGGCATGAAAAGTTAGCTTCATGTACAAAATCCCCTTATGCTTGACCACCGGCTGCAGCTCGGACGGCTCCCCGACCAAGGCGTAGCGCGGCCGAACAAGGCCGGACTGACGGAGCTGCTTGATACCGGCCAATGCCCGCTCCTCTCCGTAGGTCCCGACAAGGCAAAAGGGGACCTTGAGCCGTTCGGGACCGACCGCCTCAAGCGCCTTGAGCTTGCAGAGAAAATCGAGCTTTGTGTCAGCGGAACCGAGGCCGTAGATCCGGTCTTCCTTGATCGTCGCCCGGAACGGGTCGTTACCTGTCTCGGTCCAAAGCGCCGGATCTCCGGGCGGAACCGTATCGAGATGGGTGACCCACAGGAGCCCATCGGGACAGAGATTGGGTGAACCAGCGGGGAGGGTTGAGGCGATCAGGTTGAGTTCCTGTTCGCCGTTCTTCGCCGCCTGAAAGAGGAGATTCAGGCCGAGCCGGCGGCAAAAGGGGACCAGATAGTCGACGAGAGCCCGGTTTCCCACATTGGTAACCGACTGAATTCCGATCAATTTTTTGGACTCTTCGATCAGGTTCCACACCATGCGATTTGTGTAAGATAAATTGATTGGAAAAATCAACGGACTAAAGTAGAAGGGTGAAACGGGACGGGGCGTAGCTCAGCCTGGTAGAGCGCTTGCTTCGGGAGCAAGAGGTCCAGGGTTCAAATCCCTGCGCCCCGACAATTTTTAGATCTGAAAGTCCATAATTCTCTGAAGCGGATCAAAGATCTCGCCATGATCCCTGATGAACCGGGAGTTTTCAGGCGTCGGCCTCGATTCCCAATCGGTTCGATAGGACTGCTGGTTTAACGCGAGCCCACTCACAATGAGTTGACCCCAGGTGCCGACTCGAATACCGGTCGCCTGGCTTGCGCTCCGAACGAGCACCGCCTCTCGACCCAGGCAATAGATCCCCATCCCTCCGATCAAACCGGTCAATAGCATTTCAACTCTTCGACCCACTCTCTCTTCCGTATCGATAGCCGCATGCAACAGAAGAGGAACGCTGACCCAGAGCAGAGGGGCCAGCATGAAAAATTTTGCGACCTGTGTCATTCGAACGAGCCTTTCGGACATCAGCTTCATACTGGTACTCAAGACCGCATTGGCGTTTCTCAGGCAGGGGATCCGCGCCTCGCCAACCGCCCTTGAAAATTCAGACGCCGCATGACGGATCACATCCTGATTAAAGATCAGCGCCGCTATCCCGCCGCTGATATCACCGACCGCATCAAACACGTTTGCCAACCGGACCGGTTTGTCCTCCTCA
>CAYWRF010000194.1:0-2270 GCA_964460495.1 uncultured Pseudomonadota bacterium
CTCGATCGCAAGGAGTCTGTGGATGCCCTCCTGTACCCCGTTAACGATTATCTGGAGAGGTGTTCGCATCTCTTTGTATTCTTGAGGATCCGCATGAAAACAGTCCTGATGCGTCTGGGGCTCTCCGGCTATCAGATCACACCGGTCTACTTCCGGGAATTTGCCGATTCGCCTGATTGGGAGACAACGGGGACGATCCTCAAGGAGATTGCAGTGGAATTCGGCCGGTACAATATCCCTGTGATTTTCGTCCTTCTGCCGGCGATCTATCAGGTTCAACCCGAAACATTCCTTGAATATGCCGCCGGCTTTGGCATCGACCCCTCCACGATCGACCTCGATCAGCCGAACCGGATCCTCTCTCGCGCTCTGGAAAAGGCGGGGTTGATGTCTGTCGACACGACCCCCGTTTTGAAAGAGGCGGCGGCACGGGGCGAGGTCCTGTACGGGGCGGTCGATCCGCACTTTACCGCGCGGGGGCATCGAATCGTCGCGGAGCTTCTTCAATCGCCGGTCGAAAAGGTTCTTTCACGATGACACTCTTAAGCCTTCTCCAGAACGCCTTCGAGACCTCGGACGATGGGACAATCAAGGAGTCCTGCCGGCAGTTGATCTCGCAGTTCTCCATGAGGCACTATCCGGAGAGCTGGAGGGATCAGGTGACCGTTGTGATTCCCTGCAGAAATGAGGAGAAGAATCTCCCCGCGATCCTCGAACAGGCGCGTCTGTTTTGCAAAGAGATGATTGTTATCGACGGCCAATCCCATGACCAGAGCGTGTCTGTTGCAAAGGGTTGTGGGGCGACAGTTATTCAGGATCAGGGCAGGGGGAAGGGGCTTGCCCTCCGCACGGCGATCCCCTTTTTGAAGACCCCGGTGACCGTTTTTCTGGATGCGGACGGATCACATCACCCTTACGACATACCGGCACTCGTGAGCCCCATTCTTCTGAAAATGGCGGACCATGTGACCGGTTCCAGAAATACAGGTGGAAGCGATGAATTGCATGGGGATATCAATAAATTCTTGAGGATGATGGGGAGCGATCTGATCACGCTCGGGATCAATTACCGTTTCGGGGTCCGACTGACCGACAGTCAAAACGGTTTTCGCGCCATCTTGACGGAGGTCTTGAAACGGCTGGATCTTCGGAGCCGGATCACGACGATCGAGCAGGAGATGATCATGGAGACGCTTCGTTTGGGCTACCGGATGGCCGAGGTCCCAACACACGAATACGCGAGACGATCCGGTGACAGTCATATAGTGCTCAGACGGGTCTGGTGGGCGTATCTCTTCACCTGGGTACGCGGACTTCTGAAGCGACGGTGCACGGCATGAGGCAGTCACACTTCAATCTCTTCAAAAGGACCCTCAAGGAGGGGCGGCTCCTCTGGCTCTTGAAACAGGGGCTCAAGATCCCGCTCTATCGTCTTGATGCCGCTTCGGGGATGGTCCCTCAGAGCCTGTTGGGTCCGATACAGGGGATCTTTTTTGTGACCTACGCCTGCAACCTCCGGTGCTATTTCTGTGATCTCCCGACCCGGCATATCGAATACGTGAAAAAAAAGGAACGGACCGAACTCTCCCGGGAGGAGAAACTTTCAGTGATCGACGATTTCCGGGCGATCGGGACGACCGGCGTTGGTTTCACGGGTGGTGAGCCGGGATTGCTGCCGGAGATCTATGATCTTGTCAAACGCTGCAGTCGTCACCGGCTGGTCTCACATCTCTCGACCAACGGATACGCGTTCCGGAGTGTAGAGAGTTGCGAACGGTACCTCGATGCCGGTTTGAAGGCCGCTTCGATATCGATTGACGGTCCGGAACATATCCACAACAGGATCAGGGGGCGAAAGGACAGCTACGAGCAGTGTCTTCAGGCGGTCCGGAATATTCTCGAGGTCCGCGCGAGGAAGAGCCCTGATTTTTCGGTTGTGACGACCACCGTGATCACAAAAGATAACATCGATGTGATACCGGAGGTTGTGAAGGAGTTGAAGGCCATGGGGATCGACAAGATCGGTTTCATGCCGGTGCACGACATCGGGCTCGACTACGATCGCGAGAAGAGAAAGACCGAATTTGAGGTATCAGACCCCTCTCCGGTCGATAAGGTGATACACTATCTGAAAGAGTTGCAACAAGAAGGAGTCGTTGAAAACACCCCCGCCTATCTTGAGCTGTTTGAGGACTCCTTCAGTGGCAAGCCGCTGCCGATCCGATGCTACGCAGGGTACACCACGGTCGCGGTCGACTCTTGGGGGGACG
>CAYWRF010000195.1:0-2158 GCA_964460495.1 uncultured Pseudomonadota bacterium
GACCTCTGTTCTCTGAAATCTTACCAGGTTCAGCCCATTCTGTCAACGAAATTTTATACGCCATCCGATCCGACCAGTTCGCTTAGGAGGTCTTCTAAGACCACAAGACCCTTTGCCTCTCCGCTGGCATCGGTGACAATCGCAATGGGGCTTTTCCTCGTCCGGAGCGCCATCAGGACCTCGTCTACCACAACATCTTCCTGCACAGAGAGGAGCGGGCGGATAAATCCCTTTATCGGTTTCGTCAACTCCTCCTCATACGCCACATCAAAAAGGTTCACAAACCCAACAAAACGTCCGCTGTGATCCTGAACCGGAAGCCGGGTCAGTCCGCTTTTGCGCGCCTGTTCGATGAGATCCGCCACCGTCGCCGTCTCCGGAAGAGAAAGCGTCTTGGAAAGAGGGATCATGAGACCGCCGACCTTTTTTTCCCCAAGTTCAAAGATCTGGTAAATCAAAGACCGTTCCGCTGGCTTGAGGATTCCCTCCCGTTCGCTCTCCTGGACGAGGTACTTGATCTCGGCCTTTGTCACGAAGAGATTGGGAGGGGTCTTCCCCTTTTGACGCAGACACCGAAGGAGGAGGTCATTGGCCCCCTCCACCAGTTTCGACAGGGGGAAGAGGATTCTGAAGGAAAGTTCCAAAACTCCGGAAAACTCCGGCATCCACAGGAGGGCCCGTTGGCGAAAGAGGGCCTTCGGGATGATTTCCCCGAAAATCAAGAGGAGCGGTGTCACCAGCAAGGTCGTCAGAATCTCCGGAGACGGACTCCCCCGCACGATCAGAAAATGGGAGAAGACCGTTGCCGCAGCCACCGTTGCCAGATTGGTTCCGACCAGGAGGGAGACGAGCATCCGATCCGGGTCCTCCAAGATCTTCAGTAGGCGCAGCGCGTTTCGATCCCCCGCCTCTGCCCGATGACGCAGGGAGATCCGGTTGATGGAGACCAGGGCCGTCTCAGTCCCGGCGAAGAAGGCGGTCATCAAGACAAAAAACAAAACGGCAGAGGCAATGGAAAAAAAGGTCATGAGCGGTCCTTCCTCTTCTGAATCACGACTTTCTGGATCTGACGCTGCTTCATCTCTTCTACCTTAAAGACAAGCCAGGGGTCCAAGATCACTTCCCCCTTTTTTGGAAGGCGCCCCAGCCGACTGAGGAGGTATTCGGCAACGGTCTGGGAGGCATCGGCCTCCAGGGAAATACCCAAAAGTCCGGCGACCTCCCTCAAGGTGACCCGTCCGTACACCCGAAGGGTCTTTTCGTCTATCCGTTGAACCGCCTCCTCCTCGACATCGTATTCGTCCCGGATCTCCCCCACAATTTCCTCAACGATATCCTCAAGGGTCACCAGTCCCGAGGTCCCTCCGTACGGATCGACCACGATGGCGATCGTCTCCCGCTCTCTCTGAAATTCAGACAAAAGCTCCCCGATCTGTTTGGAGTCCGGGACAAAAAGTGCGGGACGGATGAGGGTGCGCCAGTTTTCCTGATCTTTCGAAAGGATGAAGTCTTTGGCCGGGAGGACCCCCCGGATCTGGTCGACGGATCCGTCGTAAACCGGAAGGAGGGTCCGATGGGTCCGTTTGAGGAGGGAACGGATCTCTGAGGAAGAGGATTGGATGGAGAGCCCCACGATGTCGACGCGCGGCGTCATCACCTCGCGCACCTTCATTTCTCCGAGGGCAAGCGCTGCCTGGATCATGTCTGTCTCCCCTTGCTCCAGGATTCCCTCCTTTTCGGCCACCGAAAGAAGCGACCGCAGCTCCCGTCCGCTGATGAAGGGTTCCCCGGCGGTACTCTCCCCCATCAAAAGATCCAGTATAAAATCGGTGATCCCTCGCGTCATCCGCCGGATCGGCATCGTGAGGATCGCAACATAATGGATAAAGGGAGCTGCAGCTAAGGTAAGGTGTTGCGCGTTGCGAAGTGCGATCGTCTTGGGACTCACCTCCCCGAACAGAAGGAGAAGAAACGTGACCACCACGATACAGAGCCCGATCCCCAGCTCGCCAAAAAACTGGATGAAGAGGGAGCTCGCAATCGCACTGAGGGCGACATTGACGCACATGTTGCCGATGAGGATCGTGGTCAAGGTCCGTCGGGGCCGGTTGAGGAGTCCTTCGATCATCCGGGATCGGTGGGGAGATCGGTCCTGGAT
>CAYWRF010000196.1:0-2115 GCA_964460495.1 uncultured Pseudomonadota bacterium
GGCGATTCCAGCAATTTACCTCAATTCCTCGAAAACGAACTGCGGAATTGAGGTGCAGCGAGAGGTTGCTGGGTTTTCAAAGTGAACAAACTCGGCTTCTCCCAAGACTCCATCTGCCTCAGGCTGGCCGCTCCCATCGATCTGACTGGGTTGTACTCCCCCGTCTCGAAGCAACCACTCAATCGCCTCACGAACCTTCCGTCCCGCCTTTGGGTCTATTGAATTAGAATGATCTCCCATGAATCGCTTCAGACTCCTCTCTCGTGAACAGGTTATCGGCGGGTAACCACTGGAGTTGTCAAGAAATTTCAATTAGCGAAGGTTCTTCTTTTCAATCGCGGCGATCTTTTCCAGGCGGCGGGAGTGGCGGCCCCCTTCAAACGGGGTGCTGAGCCAAATTTCAACCAGACGCTTTGCCTCGCCCGGTTTTTTCACGCGGCCGCCGAGGCAGAGGATGTTGGCGTTGTTGTGCTCCCGTGACATCCGGGCGGTGAATTCATCGGAGACAACCGCGGCCCGGACGTTTTTGAACTTGTTCGCTACAATCGACATCCCGATCCCGGTCCCGCAGACGAGGATGCCGCTATCGGCCGACCCCTGAGAGACCATCTCGGCGACCCGGACGGCGTAGTCGGGGTAGTCGACCGAATCGGCGCCATGATTCCCCAGGTCTTCCACGGCGATCTTCTTTTCTTTCAGGAATTCAGTGAGCTCCCGTTTCAGATCGTGGCCGCCGTGATCAGAGGCGATCACCAATTTCATAACTAGGCAGTTTCCTGCCGGACAATCTCCCGACCCTTATAAAATCCGCAAAACGGACAGACGCGATGCGGGAGTTTCGCCTCACCACACTGAGGGCACTTCTGGGAGAGAGAGATCTTTAGATGCTGGTGGGCCCTTCGGTTGTCGCGGCGGGCTCGGGACTTCTTTCGCTTGGGAACTGGCATGGTGCGAGAGCGGTACTACAAGGCGCAGGGGGTGTCAATACCCGCAACCCCGCTTTTTTCCCCTTTGATTTTTTTCAACCATCCCTTATGGGGCTGAAAATGGAGATCAAGCCGCTCATCCCTTCCGAAAAGATCCAGGCCCGGATTGCTGAACTTTCCGGGCAGATACAAAAGGATATGGGAGGCAAGCGGCTTACGGTTGTCGGCGTCCTGAAGGGCTCCTTTATATTTATGGCCGATCTGGTAAGGCAGCTCCAGATCCCGGTCACCTGTGACTTCATCCGGATGGCGAGCTACGACTCGGCGGGGCGCTCCACCGGTGCCACTCGGCTGGAGTTCGACCTGACCCAGCCGATCGAGGGAAAGGATGTCCTTTTGGTGGAGGATATCGTCGATGCCGGTCTCACCGCCTCGTATCTGCTAAAACACCTGAAGGACAAGGGGCCGCGATCGGTCAAACTTTGCGCCCTCCTCCACAAGCCGGTCGATCAGGTCCGTCTCCCGATCGACTATCTGGGGTTTGAGATCCCTAATGTTTATGTGGTCGGGTTCGGGATGGACCTGGACGGGGAGTACCGATCTCTCCCTTATATTGCGGGAGTCGTTCAGAAATGAGACAGACGCTCTTCGGATGATGATCCTGCTCTCTCTCGCTCTGGGGATCCATCTGGCCCTCTAGCAACCCCTTTGTCGGACCGAGACTCCTTTTACGGCACTCAGTAATAAGCTTGATTTTAAATAAATTCAGCCTATAGTCACATTCAGAATAGATCATAGGCTTATTTTACATGATTTTATGGCTTAAAACGGGCTCAAAAATATGGCTTTTTATGGCAGAGAAGACGAAATCCGCCTCCTGCGGGAACCGAACTTCCGGCCCCACGCCCAGTTGATTGTGGTTTATGGACGGCGTCGTGTGGGAAAGACGGCGCTGATCGAAGAGGCTTATAAAAAAGAGATCCTCTGGAAATTTGAAGGTCTGGAGGCAGTCTCCGTCAAAATCCAGCTCAAACAATTCATCGAACAGTTGAGCGAATACTCCGGCGATCGGGACTTAAGTCGGAAACGGGTGACCGACTGGAGAGAGGCCTTTACCCTCCTCTTTGAAAAGCTCAAAACAAAAAAGGCGGTGGTTTTTTTGGATGAGTTCCAATGGCTCGTCCAGATG
>CAYWRF010000197.1:0-2054 GCA_964460495.1 uncultured Pseudomonadota bacterium
AGGTCAGCTCAAACCGGACCTGGTCGTTCCCCTTTCCAGTCGCACCGTGGGCGACGGCATCGGCCCTTTCTTTGGCCGCTACCTCCATCTGTTTTTTCGCAATCAGAGGACGGGCGATCGACGTCCCGAGGAGATAGCCTCCCTCGTAGACCGCGTTCGCCCGAAGGATCGGAAAGACATAGTCACGAACAAACTCCTCCTGGACGTCGGCGACGACCGCCTGTGCCGCACCGGTCTTCAAGGCCTTGAGTCGGACGGCATCCGTGTCCTCCTCCTGACCGACATCGGCGATAAAGGCAATCACCTCGGCGTTGTAGTTTTCAACCAGCCACCGAACCATCACGGAGGTATCAAGTCCCCCGGAGTAGGCCAAGACGACTTTCAGTTTATCCGATTTCATTTGAGGAACATCTCAAGGACCGCCTTCTGGACGTGGAGTCGATTCTCTGCCTGATCCCAGACCCGAGATTGCGGCCCGTCGATGACATCGGCAGCAATCTCCTCCCCCCGGTGCGCCGGGAGGCAGTGGAGAACGATCGCATCACTCCGGGCGTGTCGGAGAAGGGCCTGATTGATCTGAAATGGGAGGAGTGCCCGCCGCTTCGCATCGTCCTCCTTCTGTCCCATTGAAAACCAGGTGTCGGTGTTGATCACGTCGGAATCCCGGGCCGCCTCAACCGGATCGTGCGTCAGGACAATATTGGCGTGCCGACCGATGTCAATCTTTTTCAAAATCGAGGCCGGTGGTTCATGCCCGACCGGCGTCGCAACCGAGAGCTCAATGTCAAAGAGCATCGCGGCGGTCATCCAGGTGTTGGCAACATTGTTGCCGTCACCGATATAGCTGATCTTTAAGCGGGGGGATCGGAATGCCCCCGTACCCCCCCCGGGGCCACTCGCACGGGCCAAGCCCGATGCTCGTGGCACAACCTCCAGAATGGTTAATAAATCGGCAAGAATCTGGCAGGGGTGATGGAGATCGGACAGCCCGTTTATCACCGGAACCGACGCCCCACGGGCCAGGTCTTCGATGGCCTTTTGTCCAAAGGTCCGAATGACAATGCCATCGACATACCGGGAAAGGACCCGACCGGTATCCTCGTAGCTCTCCCCCCGACCAAGTTGGGTCGACCCGGCATCCAGATAGATGGAGTGACCACCCAACTGATACATCGCCACATCGAAGGAGACCTTGGTCCTCGTCGAGGCCTTTTCAAACAGGAGTGCGAGACTTTTGCCCTTTAGGGTTTGGAGGTTCTTTTTCTTCTTTGTGGAACTCTTATGGACCTTCGCCCGATTGAGGATCTTTTGGGCCTGATCGGGGGTCAGGTCGAGAAGTGAGAGGAGGTCGTTCACAAGACCTCCTCGAGAATTGACGCCGCCAGATCGATCTCTTTCTTCAAAACGGTTAGAGGGGGCAGGATCCGGAGCGTCTGGTCTCCAATCGCATTAATAAGGAGACCTTTTTCAATACATTTCTTCACAAGATTCTTGGCCCCTCCCTCTACGTCGACTCCGATCATGCAACCGAGACCTCGGACATTTTGCAACGACTTGAGTCTCCCCAGCTTGTTCAAAAAATAATCCCCCATCTTTTGGGCGTTCTGAAAAAGTTTCTCTCCCACGATTGTCTTGACCGTTTCGATCGCCACCGCCGTCGCAAAGGGATTCCCTCCGAACGTCGCTGCATGATCTCCCGGCTCAAAGGTCCCCGCCACAAAATCGCGCGCCAGAAGGGCCCCTATCGGTATCCCGGAGGCGAGCGCCTTGGCAAGGGTCATGAGATCGGGCTCCACCCCGAAATGCTGATAGGCAAAGAGCCGGCCGGTCCGGCCGATCCCGGTCTGTACTTCGTCAAAGATGAGAAGCAGTTTGCGGGCCTGACAGAACCGACGAAGATCCTTAAAATACCCCTCCGGGGCGAACTTTACACCCCCCTCCCCCTGGATTGGTTCGACCATTACGGCGCAGGTGGCCGGAGAGACGACCGCCTCTAGCGATTTGATATCGCCGAAGGTCGCATACCGGAAACCGGGGACCAGCGGCTCAAACCC
>CAYWRF010000198.1:0-2032 GCA_964460495.1 uncultured Pseudomonadota bacterium
TGTATAAGAGACAGCCCCTGTCGCGCTCCAGACCACGAAGACCTCGGTAAAGGGATACGGTTTTGGTTGATGATTCCAGTTGACCTCTGGGATTGGAATCGTTGGATATTGTTGCTCCTTGATCGCCTGTCGGATATCGCCACGGTTACTATGGATATTGGTAGAGGTTGGGATGTAAACACCGGAATAATTCCCACTCACGGCAAATGCAACGATCTTTTCCATCAGACCTTTATACAATTTTCGGCCATCGACGGTGGCAAGAAACTCGGCAGAGGGATTGATTCCCGGCAAGGTCAGGTATTTTTTCCCTCCGATGACCGTCTCAAAAATATGGACATAACCGACCACCTGTTTTTGATCTTCATCGGTAATCGCCAAGAGTTTGAAATCGGGGTTTTTCCAAAGCTCAACATCGTCGGCCACACAGACGCCTGAGTTCAACCCATGAAGCCCATAGACCGGACCCTTGACGGCCCGAAGGCCTAACCGAGCTGAGCCTTCACCTTTATGATAATATTTTTTCTTTTCCTTTTTGATCAGACCGATCGGTTCCCCGAACAGTTCAGCGAGGACCCTCTCCTTTTCAACCAGACGCCCCATCTCCAGGGCCCGGCGAACCCCCACCTGCAGTGCCGGGTCGAGCTCTCCCTCTGCCAGGAGATATTTTTCAACCTCAGCCCGTTGAAACCCGCAGACAATCGCGGCGACAACCCGCAGTCGCTGGTCTTCGGGCATTGGTTTGTCCCAAGCGGCCCTCAGTTGTCTCTTGAGCCCTGGGAGGTTTGATATCCTTCTCTCCTGTTTTTTCTCCGTAGTAGCCGCCTTTTCAAAGACATCCATCAGGATCTTCTGCAGATTATCCTTATCGGCAAAGAGCTGTTCCAGGAGAAGCAGGGCGGTGTAATCAACCCCATGAATCTGATCCACCTTTTCAGCCAAGGCGTCGTCCTGCCCGGCAAAGGCATAAAGGGTCTTTTTAAACTCTTCCCGCGCCTCAACGGTCCGGTCCGATCGTAGATAAGCGGCCAATCTTTCCACCAGTTGCTCCTCGGAAATCTTTTCACGACTGCCGCGACGGAACTGATCCAAAAGCCCCCGGATCCTTCCCTCGGGATCAGAATGTTCCTCTTCCCGAAGGAGCCAACCGCCGCGATTGAGTGTGAACTCCTCGACCCTCCCCCGCCAGGCCTCAGGGATGTGGGAACGCAAGTCTCCCGCCTCAACAATCTTTCTCATCAGGGCAAGATGTTCCGCCCGTTTGATGAAACTCGCCCCGCTCGTGGGAGAGACCATCTGAATTAGGGCTAAGAGGAATTCATCCCCCCGCCCTTCGATAACCCTTCGCGCCTCGTCAATGCCAAATTGATCCTGGAAAATCCTTGCCGTATAATTTCTCATTTCAGGGAAAAGCGCCTCCCCCTCCCTTAAATAGGCGGCATAAACGGACGGAATGAACCCGTGGGTTTCCCCGACGAAATGCAAAATCCTCTCCCGTTCTCGGGAGATATCTGGCGGTAAAAGACCTTTTTTAGATGCCTCATTAATCCCCTCCAGAACAGGGAAACCAAGTCGCGGCCATCTTTTGAAAATTGTCGCATAAAGCTCGACATGGGCCGCAACATTCTCTGCCCCGACAGAAGGAAGAAATTCCCTCCCCTGTTTGTCTAACTGATCCAACACCTGTGCGCGATTATGGTCATTTAGAGACTGCAAGAGTTTCAGGAGATTCTGATGGATGCCGGGGATGTTTGAAGGGGTGGAATGTGCAATGCACTGCACCAAAAAATCAAGAGATCCCGTACACCCTTTTCCCTCCCTCAACACCGTTTCAAACAGCTCCAGTTGCCCCCGTTCGGTCCGATATCCCGCCTCACATAAATGCGGAACAAAAGAAACATACCATCCGGTCGACAAATGATCATAGAGATAAAGAATGAAGTCCCTCTGCTCTTCATAGCTCCAGCCGGTTCGTTCGGCATCCTCGAGGACCGTTGTCAGATTATTGCCTAGCCGAGTAAAAGAAAAATCG
>CAYWRF010000199.1:0-1967 GCA_964460495.1 uncultured Pseudomonadota bacterium
CAGGAATGGAGGGAATGGCGGACCGCACCATCAAAGTCTCCGGTTCGCTCGATCTCTTCCTTAAACGTATGTAAGAAGTGGATAGAATCATCCACGATGAGACCCAGGGCAACCGACCCGACCATCGCGGTTACCATATCCAGGGGAATACCCAGAAAGCCGATCGCCCCTAACAGAAAAAGGTTGGGAAGGATATTGGGGATGAGACTCAAGACCCCCAGGCCCATTCGGGGCCAGAAGAAAAAGATCATCACAAAAAATATGCCGAGGGCGGCCGATCCAAAACTTTTGGTGAGAAATGAGATCAGTTTTTGGGAGAATTGATTCCAAACCTGTCCGATGCCGGTGAAGGTGGCATGGCAACCCGTTCCTGTCTCGGGGCAAAAACGGGTGAGGTCTTTTACGATGCGGTCGTTGACAACCTTGATGGGGGCGGAGCTTTCGGCATGTGACAATCGTACGATCTGGGTCTTTTCACCATTCCGGGAGAAAAAGAAACGGAGGAGCCGATTGACCGTCGGATACGCCTCTCCCAGGCGCACGAGATGGTTCAGAACCGCTTGTGGATCCTCCGTTGCCATCCCCTCTGGTACAAAGTCGAGGAGAGAAAGGGCCGTACCGGTCAGTCGTCCCTTACGGGTTGGGAGTTCAAACCTTTCCCAATCGCACTCCAGTTCACCGGAGCTTTCAAATCGCCGGTAGCAGGCGACCGATTTTTTCATCGCCTCCAAGGAGTTTTGGCCCAGGGTGAGTTTGAGTGGTTTGGAAGCCTCATGGGGGAGTGGTGGGAGGATCGCCTCGGCCTTGGGGCCTGTCTCTTCGAAGACAATCGCATAGGTCCCGAGCCCCCTGAAGTGATTATCGATAAATTCTATGGAAGCCCCCAAGGGAGCCGAGCGTTTGAAAAAGTTCTTCACGTCAACGGTCGTTTCGATCTGAAGGAGCCCATAGAGGAAAACGGGGAGGAGAAGTAAGACAATCAGGACAACGATCCAACCACGACGTTGACCTAATCGGAACAGTTGATCGAAAAGCCTGTCCCACTGATCACTGTGTTGAGATTGTTTCGAGGGACCGATGGGTGGGGGGAGGAAGTGGATGGCTATAGTGAAGCAGATAAAAGTGGCGAGAAGTGCGATCACCACCCCCACCACGCCGAAGAGTCCAAAAAAGACAATCTGTCCTGGCGATTCTCTCCAGAGAGTGAGGGAGATCAGACCGATGATCGTCGTGAGGCTGGTGTAGAAACAGGGTTTCCACATCTGCCGGACAGTCGTGATCAGGGCCTTTGTCTTATCCGATTCGTAAAGCCCTTTCTGATAAAATTGCAGGACATGGATGGAATCAGAAAGGCCGGCTACCATCAGAATGATCGGAAGAATCGCTGTCAACCAGTTAAAGGAACCTCCAAAAATTTGGAACAGGCCCAGGGTGCAAAACAGCGTCACAAAGATAACGCTTAAAGGAAGAATTAAATAGCGCCACTGCCCCTTAAAAAGGAGAAGGAGGATCAAGAGAATGAAGAGAAAAATGATCGGCTCTCTTTGAAAGTGGTCGTTGCTGATTCCGGTTGTCGTGTCTGCATTCAGGATCGGAATCCCGGCAACGTAGTATTTGATTCCGGTTCTTGCCTCGAGGGCCTTCAATTGCTGTCGCAGTTCGACAGCAGCAGCCTGGCGCATCTCGTCTCGATCACGAAAGTTGACCATCTGGGCCATAATGAGGGTGAAGGGGGCTTGGGGGAGGCGTGTTTCTTCTCCGGTCGCGACGTCAAATTGCTGCATATCAGAGAAAAGGAGTGAACCGGTGAAAGGGGATTGTAGCAATAGCCTCTGGATCTCCTCTGAAGAAAGTTCGCCCGGTTCCCCTGAAAGGAGAATGGCATCCTGAACCGGCAATAGGCCGGCCCTATGGGGATCCTGCAAAAGGCTGGTTTTAAGACTCAAGACAAAATTGACGGCGGGGAT
>CAYWRF010000200.1:0-1959 GCA_964460495.1 uncultured Pseudomonadota bacterium
CGCCGGCGTACAGCATATCGCGATGCACACCAATGATATCATCGAGACGGTTGCGAAGTTGAAGGAGAATGGTGTCGAATTCTTAAGAATCCCGTCGACCTATTACGAGACGCTCGAGGAGAGGGTTGGGAAGATTGATGAGGATATCAAGACGCTGGCCCGTCTGGGGATCCTGGTCGATCGTGATGAATTCGGCTATCTGCTGCAACTCTTCACCCAACCGGTTGAGGATCGCCCCACCCTCTTTCTTGAAGTGATCCAGCGCAAAGGGGGCCGGAGCTTCGGTGTCGGCAATTTCAAGGCGCTGTTTGAGGCGATCGAACGGGAACAGGCAAGACGCGGGAACCTCTGAAATGCTGATCTACGAGGTCAATCTCTCGGTCGACAAGGAGCCAGCGCCGGCCTTTGCCGAGTGGCTCAAGCCTCACATCAAGGAAGTAGTTCGTGTCGGCCGGTTCGAATCGGCTGAGTGGTTTGAAAGAGATCCAGGCGACGAAGGGCTCCAGGATAAGACCAGGATCCTCTGGACGATCCATTATCGGGTCAAGGATCGTTCAACCTTGGACAACTACCTCGAAAGGCACGCCCCGCGCCTTCGGGAGGATGGGCTCCAAAAATTCCCCGGCAAATTTACCGCGACAAGACGGATCCTGGAACTATACAAGCCTCACCTGACTCGTTAGTTGTCCGATCTTGTCCGCCTCCAGTGTGACAGTGTCCCCCGACTTCAGCCACGGGAGTTTGGCCGGCTCGACCTCCTTGCCGTCAACGAGCTTGGGTCCAAATTCGGCAATGCAGCCACTCCCGATCGTTCCGGAGCCTAAAATATCGCCGGTAAAGACACAGATGTTCTCCTGACCGAGAAACGCAAGAATTTTTGCAAAGCCCCAAGTGACCGATTGATAGTTCGCCTCCGATCGTACCTCTCCGTTCACGACGAGACGGATCCGGATGTCGGGATTCCCCTGTGCGTCAAACTGATACCGGGAGGCATGAACAAGGCATGGACCGAAACTGGTCCCTGCAATCGACTTGCTGTGTGAGACGCCGAGCCCGAGATCCATGTCAAGCTTCTGGTAGTCGCGGGCGCTCCAGTCGTTCAAGAGTGTAAAAAAGCAGTGGTCCCGGATAAATTGGGCCGCCTCGGCAACCTCCAGGAATCTCCCCGGCCGCCCGATCACGAGGGCAACCTCACACTCGTAATCCGGTTTCTCCACAAAACGGGGAAAGATCACCTCCCCTTCTCCAAAGAGCTTGTCCGGCGCCACGCTCCCGACATAGTAGGCCGGCCGTTTGTACCAAAGCTCGGGGACAACGGCCCCTCGTTTTTCCCGGATCTGGCGGACATGTTTTTCAAATCCCAGAAAGTCATAGAACATCCGCGGATTTGTTATCGGGGCGAGGAGGGTGACATCCTTTCTGGAAAAGAGACCTCTCCTTTTTCTTGTCGCCTGATCCAAAAAACCGGACAGGTCTTCTCGTGAGTGCCATTCCAGGACCTCCCTCATCCCTTCGGGGACCGGTCTCCCGGAGGCGACCCACTCGCTGTTCAGGTCAATGACCGATTCCCCTTCCAAGATCCCGATATGGACCTGATCCTTGGGGGGGTGACGGAATGAGACGAGGTGCCAGGGGAAGTTGAGTGCCATAGACGAACCTGCTACTCGATCTCGGTAAGGATTTCAACACGAGCGTTTGAGTGGGTCTTCTGACCTGTGATGGCATCCAATAATGGTGTTACAAAATACCATTTACAAATGGCAATAAAGGACGTATCCTCTTCTTATGGCCTCAGAAAGATTTTCTGTCCCGATCGACAAACAGGGAAGGCTCGTGCTGCCGAAGGAGGTTCGTGAACGGTTCGGTATCGTTCAGGGATCAGAATTCGAGGTGGTTGAAGAGTCCAATCGGATCATCCTGAAACCGGTGCTCCAAAAAGCCAGGATCATCGACAAGGGT
>CAYWRF010000201.1:0-1943 GCA_964460495.1 uncultured Pseudomonadota bacterium
GGGCGGCGGATGAGATGGCCGACAGAGTTTCGGCAAAAGGCGCTGGCACTTTGGTCGGGAGGGGTTTCCCGGCATGAGATCGTACAAGCTACGGGTGTCAGTCCCTATTCCCTCTACGACTGGCGCCGGAGGGAGACAGGAGACGGCGCGTCGGGTTTCACGGAACTGAAGTTGGTCTCGGTCCGAGAGCGTCACCAGCCTCGGAATGGCTTCCGACAGAAGGCGGGCGCCCTCCTGGTCCGGACCCGTCACGGGAGCGAGATCGCGGGACTGGGCCTCTCCGATCTTCGATGGTTTCTCCGGGAGGGGCTTCTGTAATGTTTTTGAACCACCGGGGTCTTCGGGTTTTTCTCTACCATCATCCGCTCGACATGAGATCCGGGTTCGAGAGGTTGTCCCACCTGATCCGGGAAGAGATGAAGAACGACCTTCTGGAGGGGCATCTGTACTTGTTTTTGGGCAAGAACCGGCGGCGTGCGAAGGTCCTGCTCTTTGACGGAACGGGGTTGGTGTTGATGCACAAGCGGCTGGAGACGGGCCGGTTCATGCGTGTGGAGGACCTTTGGGAGACGCACGAGATGACGACGGCGGAGTTATCGCTGATTCTGGAGGGTTCGCGTCTGTCGTTGCCGTTATCGCCAGCACGTTATTCGAAAAAAGCGGAAAAAAGTGAAGCGACCGTCTGATTTGTTTTTGAGGAAACCAGCGTCTGTGCTATGCGGGAGAGGTGTCGATCGAGAATATCGCAGAGAGCGAAGACAACGTTCAAGTGCTGAGGATGCTGACGATCGCGGGCTGGAAGAAGGCCGAAGAACTTCAGAAGAAAGTCGATTATCTCCTCAAACTCGAAGCCGAGAAGAATCAGCTCAAGCTGGAGATGGAGTGTCAGCGAACGATCTTTCAAAAGCTCGTCTTCGGTCATGGGGCGGAGACGCGCTCGCCGGATCGTCCGAGACGAACGAAGGAAGACGAACAACTTCTCATTCACAGCCAGTCGCTGGTGCCGGCTCCTGCCGTGGAGTCGAAGGAGACACTCAAGAATGAGGGGGTTGTGCACGAGATGGCGGTCGAAGAGATCCTGGAGGAGGCGCGTGTGAGGGAGTTGCCTGAAGATGCGACCCAATGGAAAGAGATTGCGGGGTTGACCGAGGACTCGACGGAAGTGACGGTGGTCGAGCGGCAATACATCCTGACGAAACACAAGAGGAAGAAGTATCGGTACGAGCCCTCGAAGGGGACGGAGAACGAGATCATCGTGACGGCGAAGGGGCCCGAGAAACTCCTTCCCGGATGTTCCTACTCGATCGACTTTGCGCTCTCGGTGGTCCGGGACAAGTACGAGTACCACCTGCCGCTGGAGCGCCAGACGAGGCAGATGGAATCGCTGGGCCTCAAGGGGGTCGGGACGAAGACGCTCTACAATCTCTGCGAGGCGGTCTCGGTGCATCTGGAGCCGGTGACGGAGGCGATCCGGAAAGACATTTTATCTACGAACCTGTGCGTACACATGGATGAGACGCCGTGGCCGATCCAGGGCGAGGATGATGACGGATACATGTGGACGATGTCGAACCAGGCGGGGAACCTCTATCGGTTCGAGCCGACGAGGTCGGGGAAGGTGGCGGACGAGATGCTGGAGGGATACAAAGGACCGATGCTTTCGGACGCCTATGGGGGCTACGACCATTTCAAGAAAAAAGACGGGATCACGCTGGCGTTTTGCTGGGCCCACGGGCGGAGGAAGTTTTTCGATATCCGGGAATTGTACGCCGAGTCGGATGAGATTTTGGACTTGATGGAGGATCTGTTCGGGATCGAGCATGAGGCGAAGACGTATGAGGAGCTTGGGGTTTTACGACAGGAGAAATCAAAATCCCTGACGGACAAGATTTACGCCTGGCTGATCGAGAGAAAGGCCAGACACCTGCCGGAGAGCGCGTTCA
>CAYWRF010000202.1:0-1932 GCA_964460495.1 uncultured Pseudomonadota bacterium
CCCGAATACCGGATCCGGAAACGGCCGTCCTGGGGGAGACGGCTCTCTGTGATGTCGAGGCCGCAGAGGATCTTGAGGCGCGTCAGAACGCCGTTCTGGGTCTGTTTCGGGAGTCTCAGGGTATCAATCAGGTTCCCGTCGATCCGGTACCGGACCCGGAGGGCATCCTCGGCCGGCTCCAGATGGATATCGCTCGACCGTTTCTGGATCGCCTCCATGAGGATCAGGTTGACCACTTCCACAATCGGAACTTTCTCAGGGTTCCTGGCGATCGCTTCCAGGTCGATTTCCTCCTGATCGCCCAGCAGCCCGACCGTTGGCTCGAGGGTCGCGCCGTCGAGGATGCGCGAGAGCTTTTCGTCCTGCGACGCATAGACCCGGTCGATCGCCGCCAGGATATCCTTGTCTGTGCTCAAGACGAGGTCAATCTGGTAGGAGGTGACCATCCTCAGCTCATCCAGCGCAAAAATGTTCAGGGGATCCGACATCGCGATGACAAGGATTTTCCCGATCTTCGAGACCGGAATCAGATGGCACTGGCGGGCGATCCGCTCGGGGACCAGACGGGCGGTCTCCGGATCGATTTTGAAACGGGACAGGTCAAAGGGAGGGATGTTGAGCTCTTCGCTTAAAAGAGACAAAAGGTCTTTCTCTGAGACGTAGGCCTCTTCTACCAAGATCCGGCTCAAACTCTCCCCCCTCTCCTTCTGGAGCGAGAGGGCCCGCTCGAGCTGGCTCTGGTTGATGAGCTTGCTCTTCAGCAAAAGAGATGTCAGTCTTTCCTTGAAACTCTCCACCATCGTTACGTCCCGGTCGTCACCCGCAAGACCTCTTCCAAAGAAGTCTTTCCTTCTACCGCCTCCGAGAGGGCGTTTTCCTGAAGGGTCATCATCCCTTCCTCCTTCGCTTTCCGGGAAATCTCGCTTTCCTGGGCCCGCTGGAGGATGAGACTCCTTAAGGAGGGTGTGATGGGAACCGTCTCCAAAATCGCAAGCCGCCCCCGATAGCCGGTTCCGAAACATTGGGTGCAGCCGACGGCTTTATAGAGGGTCAGGTCCTTTTTGTCTTTGACCGGCAGGTTCAGCTTCCCGGAGACGGCAGGTTCAAGGCGGTACGGTTTCTTGCAGTCTTTGCACAACTTCCGGACCAGGCGCTGGGCACAGGTCAGCGTCAGCGCCGAGGTGATGAGAAACGGTTCCACTCCCATGTTCAGAAGGCGCGCCACCGCGCCGCAGGCGGTCGTCGTATGGAGGGTGCTCAAGACGAGGTGTCCGGTGAGGGCCGCCTTGATCGCGACGTCCACCGTTTCGTAGTCCCGGATCTCCCCGACCATGATGATGTCCGGGTCCTGACGCAGGATCGAGCGGAGCGCCGCCGCATACGTCAGCCCGATATCCAGACGCGCCGTCACCTGGTTAATTCCCTCGATCTGAAATTCCACCGGGTCTTCGACGGTGACGATGTTTTTTTCCGGCGTGTCGACGAATTTCAAGACAGAGTAGAGGGTGGTGGACTTCCCACTTCCGGTGGGACCGCACACAAAGATGAGCCCGTGGGGCCGGGCGGCCGCCTTTTTCAAATCCTCGAGCGCCTTCTGCCGGAAGCCGAGCTTCTCTACGTCGAGGGGGGCCTGGGATCTGTCCAGCACGCGCAGCACCGCCTTCTCACCGTAACTGGAAGGGACGGTCGAAACGCGGAAATCGACATCTCTCCCCTGGATTGTCGCCAGGAACCGACCGTCCTGCGGGAGCCGGCGCTCGGCGATATTGAGGTGCGACATGACCTTGATCCTGGAAACGAGCGCTTCCTGCATGCTCTTCGGGGGGGAGGTCGCGACTTTCAAGACCCCATCCACCCGGTACCGGATCCTCAGTTCATTTTCCATCGGCTCAATGAAGATGTCGCTCGCCCTCAGCTTGCACCCCTCTTCGA
>CAYWRF010000203.1:0-1896 GCA_964460495.1 uncultured Pseudomonadota bacterium
CGAGGCCTTTGTGGCGGAAGGGGTGCAGTTGGATCGGAAAAAGATCGTGTTGGAGGAACCGATTCATTCCCTCGGGGTGTTCCAAATTCCCGTGAAACTCCACCCGGAGGTCACGGCCACCGTCAAGATTTGGGTGGTGAAAGAATAATCCGTGGCCATTCAGCAGGTACAAACAGAGCTGTCGGTCGACCGCATTCCTCCGCAGAATCTCGAGGCCGAGATGGCGCTCCTGGGGTCGATGCTCTTGGAGGAAGAGGCGGTCGGGCGCGCCATTGAGCTCGTTCACGAGGAGTCCTTTTACCGGGACTCCCACCGGAAGATCTTTGCCGGAATCCTTTCTCTCTACGGCCAGCATCAGGCCGTTGACCTTGTTACCCTCACCGATCAACTGAAGAAGGAAGGCGTTCTCGACCAGATCGGGGGGGCTTCTTACCTTGCCTCTCTTGCCAATTTTGTCCCGACCGCGACCAATGTGGAGCATTACGCCCGTATAGTTCGGGAGAAACATATCCTCCGCCAACTGATTCAGACCTCTACCCAGATCGCGGGCGATTGTTTTGAGGGATCCCAGAACGCCGATCTCCTTCTCGATAAAGCGGAGGGGATGATCTTTGACATTGCCACCCGACGCATCACGTCGTCCTTTGTTCCGATCAAAGAGGTGATCAAAGGCTCGATCGAGACGATCGACAACTTGTATCAACGTAAGGTGCACGTGACGGGGCTTGCCACCGGTTTTGAAGATTTCGATGCCATGACGGCAGGACTTCAGACGGCGGACCTCATTGTCGTGGCGGGTCGCCCCTCTATGGGAAAGAGTTCCTTCGCCACCTGCATCGTGGAGCACGTCGGAGTTGTGGAGAAGAAGCCGGTTGCCATCTTTAGCCTGGAGATGTCGAAAGAGCACTTGGTACACCGAATGCTCTGTTCCCATGCGCGGGTCGACATCCAGAAGGCCCGCAGCGGTTTTCTCTCGGAGGCGGATTGGCCGCGGCTGGCGAGCGCGGCCGGGAAACTCTCCGAAGCGCAGATTTTTATCGACGACACTCCCGCTATCTCAATCCTGGGACTCCGGGCGAGAGCCAGGCGGCTCAAATCTCGGTTCGACATCCAGCTCATCATCCTCGATTACCTCCAACTGATGCAGGGGTCTGTTCAATCCGAGAACAGGCAGCAGGAAATTTCGGAGATCTCCCGTTCCCTCAAGGCGTTGGCGAGAGAGTTGAATGTCCCTCTGGTGGCGGTCAGCCAGCTCTCCCGCGCCCCGGAGCGCCGCGAGACCTACCGACCCCGCCTCTCCGACCTGCGGGAGTCGGGTGCCATCGAGCAGGACGCGGATCTGGTGGTGCTCCTCTTGCGGGAAGACTACTATAACCCGACCGAGGAGAACAAGGGGATCACGGAAATTATGATTGCCAAACAGCGCAATGGGCCGGTCGGTTCGCTGCACCTGACTTTTCTCAAGGAGTTTGCGCGTTTCGAGAACCTGAGCCGACGAGCAGAATAGGACCTATCGCTTGAGCCGACTTCGACCGGGTGCCGTTTTTGTCCTTTGCCTCGTATGTCTTGTCCCGCAGCTCTGGGCGGAGGAAGGGGAGAGCTCCCGGCTGATTCAGAGTATCGGCGTTTCGGGCAACCGCGCGGTCAGCGAGGCGACAGTCCTCTCAAAGATTAAGGTGCGGGCAGGGACGCCTTTTTCCCAAAAGGCGCTGGATGAGGATCTGAAACGCCTCTACGCCACCGGTTTTTTTACCGACGTCCAGGTAGAGGTTGAGGACACGCCGGAGGGCCCTCGGGTCATCTTCCGCGTTACGGAGAAACCGGTCATCCGGAAGATAGGGTTCGAAGGGAACAAGGCGATCCACGAGAAGAAACTTATCGCCCTGATGAAGGTGA
>CAYWRF010000204.1:0-1883 GCA_964460495.1 uncultured Pseudomonadota bacterium
CATGCCTAGTCTCGTGGGCTCGGAGATGTGTATAAGAGACAGGTTGTAGTCGAGGACCCAGAGCAGCCAGACCGCGCCGACGAGCGAAAACGGGACGGCGAGCAGCACGATCCCTGATTTCACCGCTGACTTCGTATTCATATAGAGGAGGAAGAAGATGATGAAGATCGTCAAGGGGAGGATCAGTTTGAGCCGCTCCCGGACCCGGAGCATATTCTCGTACTGGCCGCTCCATTGGAGCGTGTACCCCTCCGGGAGCTGGAGTTTTTCGCGGACTAGCTCCTTCGCGTCGGTGACGTAACCGCCGATGTCGCGCCCCGCCATATCGACATAGACGTATCCGGCCAGCATCCCGTTCTCGTCCCGAATCATTGCCGGGCCGGTTGACATCCGGATCTCCGCGATCGCCGAGAGCGGAATCTGCGCCCCGGCGGGCGTCTCCAAAAAGACCTTTTCCAGCTCCGGCAGTTCATCGCTCAGCTCCCGGGCGTATCGAACGTTCACGGTGTACCGTTCACGCCCCTCTACCGTGGTGGAGATCTCCTCCCCGCCGATCGCCGCCGTAATGACCTCCTGGGCCTCTGCCACCGTCAGTCCGTAGCGGGCGAGCTCGTCCCGCTTGAGGTCGAAATCAACGAAATACCCCCCTGCAACCCGCTCGGCGTAAACACTCCGAGTCCCCGGCACCTTCTTCAAGACCGCCTCGAGGTGCGTGCCGATCTCCTCAATCTTTTTCAGATCAGCCCCGTAGATCTTGAGCCCGATCGGGGTCCGGATCCCGGTCGCCAGCATGTCGATCCGGTTCTTGATCGGCATCGTCCAGGCGTTGGTCCAGCCCGGGAGCTGGAGGGAGCGGTCCATCTCGTCAATCAGTTCCTCCCACGTTATCCGCCGGCTCCCGATCGGCCAACGCTTCACCCTGCGCCACTCGTTCTTCGGCTTCAGCACGACCGTCGTTTCCACCATCGAGAACGGGGCGGGATCGGTCGGGGTTGTTGCCCGGCCGATCTTCCCGAAGACGGTTTCCACCTCCGGGAAAGTTTTTAAGATCCGGTCTTGTACCTGCAGGATCCGTTGGGCCTCCGTCACCGAGATCCCGGGGAGGGTGGTCGGCATATAAAGAATGGCCCCCTCATTGAGTGGAGGCATGAACTCGGAGCCGAGCCTAAAGTATACCGGAACGGTGGTCAGCATCAGCAGGAGGGCGCCGATCAAGGTTTTTTCCCGGTTCTTCAATACGAAGCGGCAGGCCGGTTCGTAGATCGCAAAGAGCCGCCGGCTGATCGGGTGGGTTTCCTCCGGATAATATTTTCCAACCACTGCGGCGTTGGCGATCCGCGTAAGCCACTTGGAGTGGAGCGAAAACGGATCCATCCGTGTAAACAGCATCCGAAGGGCAGGGTCGAGGGTGATCGCAAGCAGCGCCGCGATCGCCATTGCGAGGTTCTTGGAATAGGCGAGCGGCTTGAAGAGACGGCCTTCCTGATCCACCAGCGTGAAGATCGGCAGGAAGGCGACCGCGATGACGAGGAGCGAGAAGAAAACAGACGGCCCGACCTCTTTCAGCGCCTGGAGTCGGATTTCGTGAAAATCCCCCTTGCGCCCGCCGGTCACCCACAACTGAAGCTTCTTGTAGGCGTTTTCCATCTCCACCATCGCGCCGTCCACGAGGACCCCGACCGAGATTGCGATGCCGGCCAGCGACATGATGTTGGCGGTGAGCCCCATCAGGTAAAACGGGATGAAGGCCAGCAGAACCGAGATCGGGATCGTCAGGATCGGGACGATAGCCGACGGGACGTGCCAGAGAAACAGCAGGATGACTGCGGAGACGATCAGCATTTCGTCGATCAACGTCTTTTTGAGCGTTTCGATCGCCCGGC
>CAYWRF010000205.1:0-1846 GCA_964460495.1 uncultured Pseudomonadota bacterium
TTCTTGATCGGGAGGCCCCATTCGAAACGGAGCGGGCCGATCGGCGAGTTCCACCGGAACCCGAAACCGTAGTTCGTCCGGAGAGACCGGAGAGAGAAATTCTGATCCTCGGCATACGCCTGCCCCGAATCGACAAAACCGACCGCCTTGAACCCGGCCGGGTTGTACAAAGGGAGCTCCAGCTCAAAATTCAACTGCAGCTGCTTGTTCCCGCCGAAGACGAACCGGTTGTCGCCGCCGGCCGGCGAATCGGGGATCAGGACCGAGGGGCCGATCGACCTCAGGTTGTATCCGCGAAGCGAGTTGATCCCTCCCATGAAGAACCGCTCAAAGAGAGGGACCGGGAGGTTGTTCAGACTCGCAATGTTCCCGACCGCCAGATTGAACTTCGCAACGACCGAAGAGGTGATCGGGTAGTAGTAACGAAAGTTTTCCATCACCCTGATGAAATCGCTGTCACCGCCAAGCCCTGCAAACTCGCCGGAAAGGCTCTGCAACATCCCCCTGGAGGGGAATAACCGGTTGTTCCGGGTGTCCCGCTGCAGGGAGGCGGTCGCGCTGGAGGTTAATCCCGAAAGGTTTTCGGAAAATCGGGCCGGGACCGCGGTCCTGAAATCCCCGACATCGACATCCTCGATCTGGTACATGAGGCGAAAGATCGAATAATCGAAGATCCGGTGCCCCAGCGTGAGAGAGCCGCCGAACGACCGCCGGTCAAAGTCGTTGAAGACATTCACGGTCCGGAAACCGGAGACGCCGAGGATCCAGCGGGAATCCAGAAAATAGGGGTCCTCCGCCGAAAGGATGAAGAGCTGTCTCTTGGAGGAGAGCTCCATCGCGAGCTGGCCGCTCACACCGAAACCGAAGAAGTTGTTTTTGGAGACCGCCGCATTAAAGATAAAACTCTCCGCCGAGGAGAAACCGGCCCCGATCGTGAAGGTTCCGGTCGGCTTCTCCTTCACGGTGACGTTCAATACAATCGTGTCGTCCGTGGAGCCGCGGGGGGTCGCAAAATTCACCTCCTCAAAAAAGCCGAGCGCCTCAAGGCGACGCCGCGACTCCTGGAGCCCCGTCTCGTTGTAGAGCGTGTTTTCCTTCACCTGAAGCTCACGGCGGATTACCTTGTCGCGCGTGATCGTGTTGCCGGAGATGTTGATCTTCTCGACAAAGACCCGGCGCCCCTTCTCAATGTAGTAGGTCAGATCGGCGCTCTTCTCCTCGTCCTGTGCCTCAATAAACGGATTCACGAGGGCAAACGCATACCCCTGATCGCCGTAAAGCCTTGACAACAGACGAAGGTCCTCCTCGAGTTTCTCGCGGGAGTAGAGTTTTCCCGGCTTCGTCTGAATGAGAGAGTTCATCTCCTCCGGGGTCGTCAGGATATCCCCCTCGATCGCCACCTTTCTCATCCGGTACGGGACCCCCTCCGCGACATGAAAGGTCAGCTCGAGAGAGCGCTTGTCCCTCGTGAGATAAACCTTGGGCGCCGTAACCTTGACCTTCAGGTAGCCGTGATTCTGGTAGTGGTAGATCAGGACCGCCAGATCCCTCTGGATCATCTCCTCCTGATACTGTCCGCTGGAGGTCAGCCACGACCACCGCGATTTCTCCCGACTCCGCAGGAGTTTCCGAAGCTCACGATCCGAGAACGCCTTGTTCCCGAGAAACCGGACGCGCCGGATCCGGACCGGCCGGTTCTCCCGGATATGAAAGACGAGCTCCTTGCCGCTGGTGTCCGGACGATATTCCGTAGTGACCTCCGCAAGGTGATACCCCTTTTCTCGATAGTGGGCGGTGATCTTCTCGATCGACCGGGTCAGCACGGCGGCATCGAGAGAGGTGTACG
>CAYWRF010000206.1:0-1833 GCA_964460495.1 uncultured Pseudomonadota bacterium
TCCGGACCACTTCCTTTTTTTACAGGCGTACGGTAAATTCAATCTTGATTCCTATGCCCACATCATTCAGTTCCCCGACTACGTCCAATACTTTAAGGAAAATATATTCCATCCAGACCGGAGGTATCCGATCTTTGACATGGAGGTTGCCAGACTCCTGGAGGTCGGTGCCCGGTTGGGGATGGATCTGACCTTTCCCGGTTTGAAGCCGACAGAGGTCACCCCTCGTGGTACCAGGAAACTGAAGGATAGGGGTGATTTCGATTGCCTCATGAGAGGGGGCCTGCACACCATCGATTTTGTTGAGGTGATAAGGAGACCGGATGGCTCTGTGGCGGACTTTATGTCGATGAAGACCTTTTGTTTGATCCCGACAGAGAGGGATCTCGATACAACGGAGGTTGAGGTCGAGCCCGAAGAAAGGGAGACGGGCAGGCCCGGCACGACAAAAACGGTGACCCCGACCCCTCCTCTTCTGAAACCTAACCGCCCACCTCCGCCCATGCCGACCAAAATCACCAGCCCGGAACCCGACCAAGGGCGCGGTTGCGGTTGCTCGATTGGGGGAAGGCCCTAGAAGGTTTAAGATGTCTACCCTCACCTGCAGAATTGCTGCCTTGACCCTGGGGACTTTTTGGTTCCTTGAAAAGTGCTATTCGGGTCCGGGACAGACATACCTAAAAGAGTGCCTCGCCCAGGATGACGATACAAACGGCCTCTGTCCTGAAAACGAACGCGTTGCAGCGCTCAAGGATTTTGCAGGCGCCTTCCTGATGCCGGGTCAGATCAAGTACGATGGCGTCTTTACCTCGCAGGAACAACAGTTGGCTCGCGGGGTCATCCCTCACTTCGAATTGGGGATCGGGAATCAACCGTATCGAAAATTAAGGAGAGAGATTCTTCAATACATGGCCGACCGGTTCCTTGAGACCAGGCGCATCACTCATATTGCCTGCCCGGATACCGATTTGGATATGGTCGTTGTTCCGAGTGATGAACTGGGTCTTGGGGTTGTTGTGGGCGGGGTTCAATTCTGCGGGGGTCATTTTGCAAAGAAGCTTATTCAGTCAGGGGCCCTTGAGAAAATCGCCGCTGATCCCGCCTCCTGGGGTCTCTTTGTGCTGACGACACTTCCCTATGATGCCGAGGAGGATCGTGCGGCCCGGGAACTTTATGTGCGGCGTGTCGGGGCGGAGGAGGCCTCCCTGATGGAGGAGGAGGGTTTTATCCGCCGCCTGGGTGAAACCCTGGGGATCCCGGTTCAAAATTTTAACCTTCCCCTCTACAACCGAAGGGTTGTTGAAGAGATCATGAAGAGGGATCCCTCAGTGACCCGATTGGAGCTGGCCCGAATGATGTTCGAGATCGACAGCAATATGGCAAGGGCCCTGAATCGGTCTGTCGAACTGCCCCCTCTCCTTGAAGGCGAGATGTTTCGTTTTTTCTCCGGCGTCTTTCATGTCGATGAAGCGGACTTGAGAGCGGTCCCGCCGATTTCTCAAGTCAGGATCTCCCAGATACGGGAAAAACTTATTGAGGCGGTCGAGGGTGTGACAGAGGACAAATTTAAAAAGAGGATCCGGCAGGGGGGTCTGGGCAAGACGCTGGTGGTTGCCGATGTCGATCATGCCGCGATCGCCTGCCACGCCTTCGGGCTCTAGTTGAGGGGTCGCAGTTCGAACAAACCTTCGCTCCATAATTACTCCATCTAGTCAACAGCGTCCCTTATCACTGCAGATGCGGTTCGGCGATCGCTTACGTTTTTTCCGTTTCAGGACGTCTTAAGACAGAAGGCTTGACATGCAGGCATAATATGGATACAGTGAAGGCATG
>CAYWRF010000207.1:0-1832 GCA_964460495.1 uncultured Pseudomonadota bacterium
GGAGAAGGGGCGGAGGTTCTGAAAGAGCTGATCGAGACCTCCGGCCGGATCCTCCCGAACCACGAAGTGAACAAGGTCCGGCTCGACCTCGGCGAGAACCCGGCGACCCTCATCTGGCTCTGGGGGCCGGGGACGCATGCGCGTCTGCCGAGTTTCAAAGAGCGCTTCGGGGTTGAGGGGGCGGTCATTTCGGCGATCGATCTTGTGAAGGGGCTCGGACGGCTGGTCGGATTCGAGGTCCTCTCGGTTCCCGGCGCAACCGGCTACTACAACACCAACTACCTTGGGAAGGCCGAGTATGCGTTGGAGGCGCTGAAGAGGAAGGACCTGGTCCTGGTTCACTTGGAGGCGACAGACGAGGCGGGACACCGCGGAGACATCCGGGAAAAGGTCGGCGCCATCGAAAGATTCGACAAATTTATCGTCGGGACCGTCGCCAAAGGGTTGCGACGGAATAAGAATGCCAGAATCCTTGTCATGCCGGATCACGCCACGCTCGTTTCGACACGGGACCATACGGGGGATCCGGTTCCTTTTCTGATGTACGGGAAAGACATCCCCCCCGGAAGGGCGAAGGCCTATTCCGAAAAAGAGGCCGCACAGACCGGTTTCATTGTTGATGAGGGGCATCGGTTGATGGAGACCTTTATTGTGAAAGGATAACGATGGCGCTGATCGTGCAAAAATACGGCGGGTCGAGCGTAGCGAATCCCGAAAGGATCCAGCGGGTCGCGAAGCGGGTGGTGGCGCAGAAAAAAAACGGGGATGACGTCGTCGTGGTAATCTCCGCGCTCGGCGACACGACCGATGAGCTGATCGAACTTTCCCGCAGGATCACCAACAAACCCTCCGAGCGGGAGATGGATATGCTCATCTCAACCGGAGAGCAGATGTCGGTTGCGCTTCTGGCGATGGCGATCCACAAGCTGGGGGCGGAAGCGATCTCCTTTACCGGCGCACAGGTCGGCATCCTGACCGACAGCTCGCACACGCGGGCGCGGATCGTTGACATCAATACCAAGCGGATCGAGGAAGAACTCCGCCGCGGGAAGGTCGTCATTGTCGCAGGGTTTCAGGGGGTGACCCTCAACCAGGAGATTACTACCCTGGGCCGCGGGGGATCGGATCTGACCGCGGTCGCCCTCGCCAAGGCGCTCGGTGCAAAGATGTGCGAGATATATACCGACGTCAGCGGCGTCTATACGACCGATCCCAGGATCGTCCCGTCGGCTCGGAAACTCGACCGGATCAGTTACGATGAGATGCTGGAAATGGCTTCCCTCGGTGCTCAGGTCATGCAGACCCGTTCCATGGAGGTCGCGAAGAAATACGAAATTCCGATGCACATCCGTTCCAGTTTCAACAACCGACAGGGGACCTTGGTGACGCGGGAGGTAAAAGCGATGGAGCACATTGTGGTAAGCGGGGTCACTTTGAACAGGCAGGAGGCGAAAGTGACCATCTGTGATGTCCCGGACCGCCCGGGATTGGCGGCAAAGATCTTCAAGGAGCTGGCCGACGCGAACGTCGTCGTCGATATGATTATCCAGAACGTCAGCCGCACGGGGGCGACGGACGTTTCCTTCACGGTGGTCCAGTCAGAGTTAAACAGTGCCTTGGAGGTTTCCCGGAAAGTCGCCCGGAGGATCAAGGCGGGAGGCGTCATCTTCGCCAACGACATCGCCAAGGTCTCGGTCGTCGGCGTCGGGATGCGGTCGCATTCCGGGATCGCGGCAAAGATGTTTCAGGCGCTTGCCTCCAAGCGGATCAACATTGATATGATTTCGACCTACGAGATTAAAATTTCCTGCGTGATCAAGAAACGGCACGCC
>CAYWRF010000208.1:0-1829 GCA_964460495.1 uncultured Pseudomonadota bacterium
GTGCTGACCTGATTGAGGGAAGGAAGATCTGGAAGGAGTGGGGGGAATCCGATGCCGACGCCCTGGAGCGGGCGGGAAAATTCAAGGGGGCTCTCTGGGACCCCTTTTATATCGAATTTTATTGTGACCGGAGTGTTTCGGAAGATACCAAGACGCCCCTCCTTCTCTCCCATTTTCTGGCCCGTCGGGAGGTTTTTGGGAAGATCCTCTTTGAGGAGGATTATGAAGGTTTCCGACGGGGCTTTCCGTGGAGGGAAGAGACCGACTTCTTAATGACAGCGGGCGAGGCGGGGTTTTCGGCCTTTTTTTGTCCCCATACCGTCTCCTTTCAAAATCCCACCGAGGGAGGGGGGATTCATGGTCCTCCCTTCTTGTTACGGGAGTATTGGATCCTGAGGAACCACCTCTTCATCGTTCGACGGCATCGGCGCTTTCTTCGAGAACGATTGCAGAATCCCTGGCCCTGGCCCTTTCTTGCGACCGCCTACGGCGTCCACCGCTTTAAGAGCCTCCTCTCTTCCAAGCTTTACGAGATCAAGAAAAGGGTTCTCTCCCTCACTTGAGGCGGGAGAGGTCGTGCTCCACCATCTCGTGGATCATCGCCTCAAAGGACTTCTTGGGGGCCCAGTTGAGTTTTTGTTTGATCTTCGTTGCATCGCCCAGGAGCAGGTGGAGGTCTGTCGGTCTGTAGAGTTTTGGATCTTGCCGCACATGCTCCTGCCATGGTCGTTCGATATAACTGAAGGCGCACTCGAGGAGTTCCTCAACACTGTGAGTCTTCCCTGTGGCGATCACATAGTCATCCGGCTCCGGCTGCTGCAGCATGAGCCACATCGCCTCCACGTAATCCGGGGCGTACCCCCAGTCCCTTTTTGCCTCGAGGTTTCCCATTCGGAGTTCCTTGGAGATTCCCAATTTGATCTCCGCGGCCCCCCGCGTCACCTTTCGGGTGACAAAGTTGGGTCCTCGGCGTGGGGATTCGTGGTTAAAGGCGATCCCGCAGGAGGCAGGGATCTTGTAGGCCTCGCGGTAGGTCTGGGTGATGTGGTGGGCGTAAAGCTTGGCCACGGCGTAGGGGCTGATCGGACGAAAGGGGGTGCTCTCGTTCTGCGGCGATTCAACGACGTGCCCGAACATCTCACTCGAGGAGGCCTGATAGAATTTTATTTTGGAATTCACCATACAGATTGCGTCGAGGAGGCGTGTGACACCGACGGCGTTCACCTCCGCTGCCAACACCGGTGTGTGCCAGGAGGAGGGGACAAAGGAAACCGAGGCAAAGTTGTAGACCTCGTCGGGTCGGCATTGCTCAATGATCTTTACGAGGCTGGTGTACTCGATCAGATCCGCATCGTAGAGTTTGATGTCGGGAAGGATCGTTCGGATATTCTCGAAACTTCCTGTCCGGGAAAACCGCGCGAGACCAAAGACCTGATAATCCTTTTTGAGAAGGAATTCCGCGAGGTAAGAACCATCCTGCCCTGTAATTCCGGTAATCAAGACCCGTTTCATTGAAACAAACATACCAGGTTGAGGACCGTCTCGACAACAAGATTTGTCTTTAAGCGAGGTCGATCAAGCCGGGGATCGTGATGGGAGGGTCGCCTTGCGGTGCCGGTAGAAAAAGCAGAGGAGAAAGCAAAGGGCGACCGAAAGGACCTCCCCCGCGAGACGCAAAATCGTGTTTGGCGGCAGAAGGCGCGTCAGGAGGAGGGCAAGGCCTAAGGGGGGGAGTCCCGCGACACCGGCGGTGAGGGAGACACTCTTCAAATACAAGGGTACCGGGAGCCTCAGCTGTCTCAGTGTGTACCATGGGATGAACCAGGCGT
>CAYWRF010000209.1:0-1822 GCA_964460495.1 uncultured Pseudomonadota bacterium
TTCCGTGTGTCGCCTCTCCATCTGTAGGGTGGCACGACCGTGGTCTTCCGAAGGCGCCTGGTAGCCCGCTCCGGAGCGGAGAAGGTGCCCTTCGGTCATGCCAGAAACCCCCGGCCCGAGGCCCAATCCCCATAGGACCATCACGAATGCCCACGCTGTGGTCATCGCATGTCTCCTTCCTTGCGGTTGGCCGGGTTTGCCTTCTTCAGTAAATCTGGGGAGCTTAGCTCTCTATCTTAGTGACAAACCCCGCCCAAATCAATCTCGAATTTTGATGTCATCTAAACCAACAGGATAAACCAGACGAACCGCCCTGCCCCGCGTTCCCTGCTTCTGCGCAACCGCTCCCCATCTCCAGCGGGGGCAGAGCAACCCCGCCACTTCCTCCAAAGAGTTCGCCCTGTATCGGAGCAGGCGGTCCTGGTTGATCACGTTGTATCGTCCGCCCTCTATAAAGACGCAGACGGTGTGGGCATAACCCTCCTCGCCATAGAGGCTGAAGACAAAAGCCTCCATTCCCTGTCGGCTTAAGACCGCCTGCGCCAGGAGCGCGTAATCCTCGCAATCCCCTCGCCCTCGGGAAAGGAAATCCTGGGGGTCTTGCCAATAGTCCGACAAACCGAACAGGCGCACATCGTCCCGGAAGACGACCCTCTCGCGGAGGAACTGAGCCACGCGCTCAGGCGTGGAGTGGAGCTGGACAAGCGCTTCCAGGGATATTCCTCCCCGGCTGGGAGAAAGGTTCTCGGTAGAGAGCCTCTCTCCGGAGGGACCGGATCGCGCGGATTCGGAAAGAGCTGTTACGGCAGCAATGGAGGTGTCGGTGCAGATGACGGATACAACCGGAAGGAAGACAACCCCCAACGCGGCAATTCCGTAGCCCCTTCCAAAACCGGACATCCCTTTGGCCCTCCACGCATGTCACGCGAGGGCCTGATTGGATCTTTGACCTGGCAGCTGGCAATCCGCCTCTCGACCCTTGGCGGACCCTGTTAGCTTTGCGACCCCGAATCGCTTCGGGTGTGCCCTGAGACAGGTCCTCGCCTCTCTATCCGAAACAACTTTCCATGAAAAGTATGGCTGAAGAAACGAGAAAAGTGCAAGAGGGAAATTTCTACTGCACGGTCAGTTCTTGAGTCGAATGACCATCGGAGAGAACGACGCGATCCTTCTGGATTCGGACAACCTTCCAGGATCCGATCCGGTCGCCCACGCCGAGGACCCGGTTATTCACAACGGCGGTCGGCATCTGCGGGTCCCAAAGGATGCCGTTTAAGGAGTAGGATTCCGGCTGCCCTGTCTCCACCGGTATGAGCACGGTGGAAACCCGTGTCTGACCCCGCTCGATGAGGAACGGGCTAGCCCCCCAGCCTTGAGGAGCGTCCGCCGGCGGCAGACTCGGTGGAACCGCCGGCCCGAAGGCCGTGGTTCGGCTTCCGCCAGCCGCAGCCGCTGGGCGGAGCTCCTGGGTTTTCCGCTGCGGTTTCACGGTGAGGGCTCGACTCCAGACAGCCACCACCGCCACGGCCAAAATTGCCAAAATCCATTTTTCTCTTCGATTCACCGTCACCGACCCTTGGCCTGCCCCAAGGCCAACTCAAGGAACAGCTGGGTGCGAAGCCTGGGCAACAGGCGCTCCTCCCGGTTTATCCAAATCCGGCGCACGGAAACCGTTCCCAGGCTGGGCTGTCTGCGCAGAGAACCGAGAAACTCTCCCAATGGCTGGGACTCCCCCTCCACCTGCATCTCCACCGTAAGGATCACCGGCTGATCCGGTCCGGCCGAGGTGGTCGTTCCCGGTGCCGACGCGATCTTCTTCATG
>CAYWRF010000210.1:0-1816 GCA_964460495.1 uncultured Pseudomonadota bacterium
TTGACGGCGGGCCAGAGCCGCTTCAACTCCCGATCATTTGAGGTTCCGATGATCCACTTCAAAACTCCCAGCATATTTCTCCTTGACCAGAAGCAGTCGTTTTACCCTTGATTACTCTTTTTGAAGGTTGATGTAGTCTCCAAACGTGATCTTTCCCTCGATCTCTTCGCGGACGACCCGGATCCGGTCTGAGACGTACGGATGGGTCCTTAAATAGCTCCGCGGACGCGGGGTCCTTCTCTCCAAACTATCGAGCTTCTCCAGAAACCGGATCATCGCCGCCGGGTCGTATCCGGCCCTTTTGGCGTAGCGCACCCCGAGCCGGTCCGCCTGCAGCTCATCGTTGCGGGAGTAAGCGAGGAAGAGCTGGGAGAAGGCGATGTTGGCCCCTCGGATCGCCTTCGGATCGACCTGGGCTCCGATGGCCAGCGCCTGGAGAAGAGAGTACCCGAGACTGGTCTGGAACCGTTTGACCTGATGGCGGGCCGCGATATGTCCGATTTCGTGGGCGATGACACCCGCAAGCTCATCGTCGCTTTCCGTCTTCTCGACCAGCCCCCGGTTGAGATAGACGTACCCGCCGGGGAGCGCCGAGGCGTTCACCGGCTCAAGATCGAGGACGTTAAAAAAATAGACGAGGTCCTTCCGGTCGCTCACGGCGGCGATCTTCTGTCCGATCCGGTTGACCCGCTCTTGGAGAAGCTGGTCCTCAACGAACGCCATCCGCTCCTCCACCTGGCGCGAGATCCGCCTCCCCATCCGGATCTCCTGGTCGGTATCATACAGAAGATACTCCTGGCGACCGGTGGCGACGTTGTAAAAGGAGGCACAGCCGGAAAAGACAAGGAGAAGACCGCAGGCCAGCCCCCTGACCATCCGGTTTATTCGCTCTGGCCGACAGGGATGTAGGGACGTGGACTGTATTCCTCGAGAAAACCGCGGCAACCTGACAATAGAGACCACGAGACAAATAAACAGACCAGAACAAAAATCCTGAATCCGAATTTCGGGTTTAACATGTTAATCGGTGATGAGGTTATAGGCCTCTCGGGCGCAGGCGAGGGCGTCGTTCATGATCTGCTCCTTGGTAAATCTCAAAACGTGATAGCCGTCTTCGTGAAGGGAATGGTCCTTCGCCTCGTCAAGATTCCGTTCTTCCTCCACCTTCTCCTGAGGCGAGAGCTCATCGCATTCGATCACAATGCGCATGTCCCCTTTTTGCGTCTTGTAGATAATCAAGAAATCGACTTCGAATTCTCCGATCCGGACCGCATGCCCGATGGCGAGACGCAGCATCACCTTCTCGACCATCTGCCCCTCCTTGTTGGTCTTGTAGATGAAGTAATCGTTCATGAGGTCCCAATAGAGATGACAGAGAGCGATGTACATCATCTGCTCGATCGGCGAGCGGATGTCCCATTCGTCGATCAGGGCATAGATCTTGGTCTCGAACGAAATCGCCTGACGCTTGCTGACGGCCTCCAGAAAGTATCTAACGTTGGCTTGCATCGCTGTCTCCTTGCGCGGGAGGAACGTCCGCCCCGAGGGCACGCTTCACCTTCGATTCCAGATAGGTCTGGATAAAAAGATCAATCTCCCCGTCCATGACCGCCGCCGTGTTGGAGGTTTCCACGTCGGTCCGGTGGTCTTTTACCATCTGATAGGGCTGAAAGACGTACGACCGGATCTGGCTTCCCCAAGCGATCTCCTGCTTCTGTCCGTACGCCGCCTGTGTCTTCTCCTGCTTCAGGCGTCGCTCCCGTTCGATGAGCCGCGCCTTCAGGACTTTCATCGCGGTCGACCTGTTTTTATACTG
>CAYWRF010000211.1:0-1797 GCA_964460495.1 uncultured Pseudomonadota bacterium
GTGTCGGACTGAGGTCATAGAGGTTGTAGGAGTTGAGATCTGATAGCCTGCAGATGGCGGTCCAATGTTGATCGCCCGTAAGCAGAATCACCCCCCCGATCGACTCGGAACGGATAAAATCGACAATCTCCTCCCTTTCCCGGCCGAACCCGCGCCACGAATCATGACCGGTTGTTGTAAAATCGTTCCAGGGGATCGGTGAGACGATGAATTTGAATTTTTCCGGTGAGTTTCGGAGCCAGCTCTTCAGGTCGGCCTTTTGTTCCCTTCCGAGGAGCGTTTTGGAGGGGTTGTCACGGGTGTTGTTGGGACTCCGGAAGGTTCGCGCATCGATCACATAGAAGCCGACACCACCGGATCGGAATGAATAATAGAGCTGCCCTGAAAGCCGGGTCAGCGGGTTGTGGGAGCCTTGATATTCATCATAGGCCCTGCGGGCGTTTCGGTAGCGCCCCGTCGTCCCGTTGTCCCAGTTGTTCTGGATCTCATGATCATCCCATGTCATGAAGAGCGGGATCCTCTTCATCAAACTCCGAAAATGGGGTTCCGCCCAGTTTTCCTGGTACCGTTGACGATAGGATTTGAGCGCGTCGGGAATCAGGACGGGGTAATCCATATAGACCTGATCCCCCATCAGGATCATAAAATCGGGATTCTTGAGCAAGATTTTATCAAAGATCGCGTACGGTTTATGCTCGAACCGGATGTCGGCACCAAACGCAAATCGGAGTCGCGTCCGCGCGTCATGAGGCGGGATTGTTTTAAAGGTTGACTGTGAGCCGGGCTGAACGGTGCCGTTCAGGAGGATCTGGTATTCATAGTCAGAATTTGCCTGTAGGTTGTTCAGCGGCACGACACCTGTGAAATCGGTTGACTCCCGGAGCTCGATCGCCTCCGACGTTGTCCAGGAAGGGTGGCCGGGCCGACGGTATTGGACGCGCATGAATGAAGAGCGATCGGCACGGCCCCAGATCCTGATCGCCCGGTCCGAAACCGCCCCGAGGAGCGGTCCGTGGGTCAGCCAGGCGGCCCTTCTCCGGCCCGTCTGATAAAAGACCGCCCCTGAAGCGGGATCATTCCGTGGCGTCTCTTTAGGGGCGCCGATCAAGAGATCGGCCGCTTTGTCACCATTGATATCCGCTGCGGCAATGGCAAATCCGAACTGATCATCGTCCTCCAGTAGTCCTCCAAAATTATCCTCGGTGATCCACTCCCCCGCGCCGACACCGCCGTTGCTCCCCGGAAAAATAAAGACAACCCCCCCCTTCGGTCCCCCCTGGGGTCTTTCACCGGGTGTCCCGACCAGCAGATCCTTCTTGCCGTCCTGATCCAGATCGGCGACCGCGAGGCTCGTGCCGAAAAGGTCGCCTTCATCATTGGAGCCTCCAGCACCCTCCTGTGTGATGACCCTTCCGTTCACCGGTC
This sequence comes from uncultured Pseudomonadota bacterium, assembly GCA_964460495.1. Lineage (GTDB taxonomy): Bacteria > UBA10199 > UBA10199 > JACPAL01 > JACPAL01 > CAYWRF01. Next base: position 1,426 of record CAYWRF010000211.1, read on the forward strand.
CTGCGGGGCTTCCCCTGAAAAGAAAAACAGCTCCAGATTGCGGATGATCGGCCGGCCGTTCTCCAGGGGCGCCGATAATGAGTTCGTCAAAGGCGTCTCCTGTCATCTCGCCGGCAGCGAGTGAAAAACCAAAGAGATCCCCTGCCTCGTTTCGTGCACCCGGGAGGTCTTCCTGGGAGATTGTCTTCCCCTGACCCCATCCCGAACGGCGGCCCAAAAACAGGAAGACAGCCCCCGATTTGGGATCAGATCCCGGTGACTCTCCAGGGGCCCCTATGACAAGGTCCGTGTAATCGTCGCCGTTAAAATTCCCCGCAGCGAGCGCGGCGCCAAACTGATCCCCCTCCTCATTGGTCGCCTGATCGACATCCC
>CAYWRF010000212.1:0-1773 GCA_964460495.1 uncultured Pseudomonadota bacterium
ATCCCTTTTAATCAACCCCTCGGCAAAGAGGGTGATGCCGCTCCGCATCTCCTCAGAGATCCGTGCCGTCGCCCCAAAATCGACCAGAACAATCCGGGGGCCGCCGTTCACCTGGACCAGGAGGTTCCCGGGATGCGGATCGGCATGGTAGACTCCGTCGATAAAGATCTGTTTGCAGTAGGCATGAATGATCTTCGTCGCGATCTCTCGGAGGTCGCATCCGGCCTTCTTCAATTCTGTCGTGGCCGCGATCTTGATCCCCTCCATGAATCGGAGCGTCAGGATCTTCGATGTCGACTGCTCCCAAAAGATATCGGGAAAGACGATATCCGGTTCTTTTTCAAAATTCTTACGAAGGAGTTCGAGGTTTTTGCCTTCGTATAGATAATCGAGCTCCTTGAGAATCACATCGGCGATCTCTGCATAGACTTCTCTCAGCCCGTAGGACCGGAAGAAAAGATGCAAAAACCCGAAGATCCTCCGGAGGGTCCCGAGATCACTCCTCACGATCGCATCGATCTCAGGGTACTGGACCTTGACCGCCACCTTCGTACCATCCTTCAGATGGGCGACATGCACCTGGCCGAGGGAGGCGGAGGCGATCGGTTCCTCGTCAAAGGCGGCAAAAACCTCCCGCGGTTTTTTCCCGAACTCCTGGACAAAACGCTCCTCGATCGCCTGATACGGATGCGGAGGGACGGCGTCCTGGAGGCCTTGCAATTCCTGCGTGAGCGCCTCAGGGAGAAAATTGGTCATGATGGAGAGCATCTGCCCCACCTTGATGAAGAGCCCTTTCAGTTCCAGGATCGTCTCTTCAATCCGCCGGGCATTCCGGCGGTGGACGTCCAGGCGGCGGTCGGCCCCCCACCCCTCCCCCAGAATCCGCTTCTGGAGCGCAAAAAAGAGGTAGGAGGCCAGGATAACAAAAAAGGCCCGGTAGGCCTTGAGGAACCTGAGTCGGGAAGCTCCACCCATCGGTGCGAACCCTAGCAGATTTTGACACCAAGAAGCAACGGGTGGGCAAGGCCCCGGCTTGTCCGGGGCTTTCAGGCCAGCGAGAGCGAATCTCGGGCCCGGGGGGACCGACCGAGGTGGTACTCCAGGTGTCTAGGAAGAAATTGATCCAGTTCTCCCAGGACAGACCGGTCGATCGTCGCCTCCACATCGAACGGTCGCGCCACGCCACTGAAACGTTGGAGGATTTGGACCGCTGCCCCCGAGAGACGGACGTAAGAGCCTTGGGTCGGGAGACAACCATTGCAGAAGAGAGCCCCCTCCTTAAAGACAAAATAGGTGGGATCTGGCAATCGCCCACACTGGAAACAGCCGTTCAAAAGGGGCCGAATCCCGAGCAAGGTCATCAACCGATGCTCAAAGAGGAGACGGCAGATCAGGGAATCGGTCCCACGATTCAAGCTGCAGAGGAGGTCTTCCAAGAGGTCAAAGAGAGAAGCCTCCACTGCTCCCTCGGGGACCGCCGTCCGAATACAGTCAACACAATAGAAAGCGACGGTCAGTCGATGGAGATCTTGGCTGAGCCGTGTGAGCGGAACCTTGAGTGTCGCCTCCTCCAAAAAAGTCCGTCCCCTTCGTTCTTTGATCCGGAGGAAGAGGATGTTGAACGGTTCGAGGAGTGGGCCGAAACGGATCCGGCTCTTGCGGGCATGTCGTGCCAGTCCGCTCAGTCGTCCCCTTTCACGCGTCAAGAGATCAACCCGGAGGTCGGCCTGACCGTCCGCGCCTGACCCGCCGCTACCCCCTTACCCGCTGTGG
>CAYWRF010000213.1:0-1738 GCA_964460495.1 uncultured Pseudomonadota bacterium
ACAAGCTCGATAAGATCCTCGACCCCTGGCGCATGACCGAGCCGGGAATACCGGAGAAAGAATGAAATAGCTATCAGCGATCAGCTTCACCCTCACCCTACCCTCTCCCTCGAGAGACTGTGTCGTAATAACGGAAACGCCATGTTTGTCATTCTGAACGAAGTGAAGAATCTCATCAAATCAACAAGTTAGATTGCAGAGATTCTTCGGCTTGAGCCTCAGAATGACATTGCGACACAGTCTCCGAAGGGAGAGGATTAAAGGTGAGGGTCTAGAAAATTTCAAATATCTTTGGCTAGTTTTTGCTGAAGGGTGATTGCTGAACGCTGAAAGCTTCGCTTACCTTGACGCTCAAAGGGTGGTCTGTTATAAAGGCGACACAAACGAAGGGACTGAATTTTCGTGCCAGAATTCGATGTCTTGGTCATCGGTGGAGGAGCCTCGGGACTACGAGCCGCTATTGCCGCAAAACGTGTCGGAGCCTCGGTAGCCCTCATCACAAAGGTTCATCCGTTGAGGACCAACTCGGGTATCGCCCAGGGCGGTCTCAACGCTCCCCTTGGTAAGGATGATTCGCCGGAGAGCTTTGCCGAGGACACGCTCCTCGCCGGAGATGGTCTGTGCGATCGTAGCGTCGTCCAAACCTTCGCCCAGGAGGCCTCAAAGGATGTCATCTGGTTGGAGCGGATGGGCGTCCCCTTTAATCGCGATGGAGAAGGAAGACTGGATCGTCGGAGGTTTGGCTCCAACAGTAAGAGTCGAAGCTGCTACACGGATGATCGGACCGGACATATCGTCCTTCAGGTCCTCCACGAGCAATTTCAACGAGCAGAGATCCCTTCATTTGAGGAGTGGTTTGTCACATCCTTGGCTGTGGACGGAGGCGCCTGTCTCGGAGCCGTCGCGCTCGGCCTGAGATCCGGAAACCTTGACTCCTTCGCCGCGCGCGCCGTGATCCTGGCCACCGGAGGCTTCACCCGGCTTTATCTCCCCTCGACCGCCTCTGTCGGAACTACGGGAGACGGTCAGAGCCTTGCGTACGACGCCGGGGCGCAATTGACAGACATGGAAATGATTCAGTTCCATCCTACGGTTTTTCCCAAGAACCAGGCTCTTTTGATTACCGAAGCGGCCCTGGGCGAGGGGGCGGAGATTGTCTCCCAGAAGGGAGAATCGGTTTTAGAGTCAAAAGGGCTTCCCAGAGACAAGATCTGTCTCTCGATTTCAGAGGCGACGAAAAATGGCAGCGGGGCCATCTTTCTGGACCTAAGACCCATCGGCAAGGAGAGACTCCTTTCGCGCTTCCCCCAAACCCATGAGTTGGTGCGCGCTGTTGCGGGCCTGGATATCACAAAGGATCCGGTTCCGATTTATCCTGCGGCCCATCGTCCGATGGGGGGCATCGAGACCGACGCCGCGGGGAAGATATCGGTAGCGGGTCTGTTCGCGGCCGGGGAATGCGCCTGCAACGGTCTCAACGGCGCAGGCCGTTTGGCCGGCAACACGCTGACGGAGGCGGTGGTTTTCGGAAAAAAGGTCGGAGAGGCCGCGGCAGAGTACGCTAGGTCGGCGTCCAAGAGGAGTTTTCCGGCGACCCAGCTCTCTGATCAAGAAAGAGGGCTTGCGGCGCTTACTGCAGGAGGCTCGTCGAAGGATTCTTCAGGGAGGATCCACTCCGAACTAGGACGGCTGATGAACGATAAGGTCGGGTTCGTACGCGACCGCTCAGGAACGCAAG
>CAYWRF010000214.1:0-1737 GCA_964460495.1 uncultured Pseudomonadota bacterium
CCAAGCGGTCTTCTGACCAAAGAGATCGCCTACCAGGGCAAACTCCGTCGCATGGACCGCGGCCAGTAAAACGGGGACCATCATCGGAAAGAGAAGGACTGGCAGAAGAACCGCCCCCTCTTTCAAAGACGCGGTGAGCGCGGCGTAAAAGGTTCCGAGTGTCGCAATCCCGAGGGTCCCGAGCAGAAGTACAGGGATAAGAGACAGAGGAGGAGACAAATCAAAGAACACCACCATTGCCATGCCGAGCACCGCCTGCAGGATCCCGACAAAGGTAAGATGGGAAAGGAATTTTCCCAAGAAAAGTGCCCTCGAATCGACGCCCAAAAGCAGCAGCCCGTCCCACTGCCGATCCTCCGATTCGCGACGCATGGAGTCCTGGAGGACGAGGATCGTAGTAAAAAGGACCGAGAGCCAGAAGAGGCCTGGATCCATCCGGCGCATGAGATCGGGATCGACGCTCAACGCAAAGCTAAAGAGGAGAACCAACAAAAGACCAAAAAGAAGGATCGAGAGAAAATGGTGCCCCTCCCTCACCTCCGAGACAACGTCCTTGTAAAAGATGCCGAGGATCTGTCGCGCCAAGAGGATCACGGGATCTCCTTAGGCCCGCCATCATATCCGATCCGCCCGTTTTCAAGGACGAGAAGCCGATCGACAGATTCGAGGGTGCGACGCTGGTCGTGGGTCGCAATGACGATCGTTTTCCCCTTTTTTCTCCATTCCTGGATCAGCCGATCCAGGATCTCCCGCCCTTCGGTATCGAGGGTGGGGTAAGGTTCGTCGAGAAAAATCAAATCCGGTTCCGTGTCTCCTATCAAGAGCCTTGCCAGGACCACCCTCTTTTTCATCCCTTCAGAGAGCTGGGAAACGCGACGGTCCTGAAAATCTTTCATTCGGAGGCAATCAAGAATCCCTTCAATCTGCCTGAGGCCCTTGCTGCGAGACAACCCGCGGAGTCCGGCGGCAAGTTTCAGATTCTCGAGTACACTAAGAGACCCGTAGAGTTGTTTCTCATGGGCCAGGAATCGGATCCCTTTCCTAATCTCTTTTTTTTGAAGGGCAGCGTCGGAACCTAAAATTTCGATCCCCCCTGCGGACGGCGGAATCAGGGTCGCCAACATCTTGAGCAACGTCGTCTTCCCGGAACCATTTCTCCCAAAGAGGGCCACCGATTCGCCTTGGCGGATGACACCGTTCAAGTGGAACAAGACCCACTGGGCCCCGTAACGCTTGCTCAGGTCGGTCATTTCGATGGCCGTTCGTTCCACCACTTCTTGATGCCTCATTCCCGGAGGCCGGGCAAGCCGGAACTGCCGCCAGAACCCACTGATCCTAAACAGGGAGTCGTATGATTCCCGTCATGTCCTTGCCGGAGGGCTCCGGTAGAATCATGGTAATGGATCCTCGGGACCAACAGATCCTCAATGCCCTTCAGAAATCAGTCCCCCTCTCCCGGACACCGTTTGTGGAGATCGCCACCGATCTCAACCTCACCTCCTCGGAGGTCTTGGAAAGGATCGGCCGCCTGAAGAAGGAGCGGGTCATTCGTCAGATCTCGGCAATCTTCGATGCCGTAAGCCTCGGCTACCAGACCTCCCTTGACGCTATGAAAATCCCGGAAGACCAACTGTCCACGGCAATCGCCTGCCTCAACACCCACCCCGGGATCAGCCACAACTACCGACGCGACCATCCGTTCATTCGTGGCCGATGCGAAAGCGAAGATGGCCACCT
>CAYWRF010000215.1:0-1718 GCA_964460495.1 uncultured Pseudomonadota bacterium
GGCGGATAGAAGAAGCCTCCCCGGTTCAGGTCACGCTTGCCACCTGTCAGAACCCTGGCCCCCTTCTGGACCGCCTCCGTCACCTGTCCCTCAACAATCTGCCGCTGTCTCTCGCTGACGAGGGGACCGAGATCAACCCCCTCCCTCGTCCCCTCCCCCTGCCGGAGACGCTGGGTTTTCTGGACCATCAATTCCAAAAAGGGCTGCGCAATCTTTTCATGGAGGTAGAGCCGCTCCACGGAGGAGCAGACCTGACCGGCATTCGCAAAGGAGCCCCAGACCGCGGCGCTTGAGGCGACATCGAGATCGGCATCCTCAAGGACGATCATCGGATCCTTTCCCCCCATTTCGAGCTCGACCGGCGTGAGGGACTTGGCCGCAAGCTCCATCACCTTTTTACCGGTTGCGGTGCTGCCGGTAAAAAGGATCTTGTTCACCCCCGACTGGATCAGCGCCGCGCCTGTTGCCCCATCTCCTGGGATCACCTGAAGCACGCCGGGCGGCAGACCTACCGCATCAAAGATCTCCTGGATCTTCATGCCGGTCAGAGGGGTCAGCTCGGAAGGCTTGATCACGACCGCGTTCCCCGCCATCAGCGCCATGATCGCCTGACCGCACGGGATCGAGAACGGAAAATTCCAGGGGCCGATGATCCCGACGACCCCCAGCGGTTGATACTCCATATAACTGATCCGACCCATGAAGGACCACTTGCCGAGCCAGATCCGTTCCCGCCTGAGAATCTTTTCAGTATTCTTCGCAAAGTAGGTGGCAAGATCCATGACCGGGAAGAGATCAGCGGAGAGCGCCTCGGGGAGAGGTTTTCCATTTTCACGGGAAATGAGCGTCGCGATCGAATCGAGGTTTTGCCGCAGATATTCCCGCGCCTTCAGAATAAACGAGGCACGTTCCTTGAAAGAGAGGGGCCGCCAGGAGACGGAGGCGGCACATCCCCTCTCTACCGCCTGACGGACCTTTTCCCCGGCCGCCGGTTCGATCTCGGCCATGAGCTCCGCGGTCGATGGGTTGAGACTCCTAATCTTGGCCATGGGATCTCCTTGAGAATCTCCGATGCCGCTTGGTAGGGATTCTCGACTCGCCCGATCTTAATTTTTTTTCTCAACTCGTCCAGGACAATTTCCAACGTCTCCTCCCGAAACGTCTGATCGCCTTCCTTCCTCTGTTGGCTCCGGAGATAGGTTCGATGATCCTCCACCAGATCGACCAGCTCCCGGATACCGATCCCCCTGGATGCCTGTGCGAGGAGGACCGGGAGGTCCCAACCCTGGTCTGAGCCACCGATCTCGACAAGCGATCGGAGCTCCATCTGGAGCCGATCGGCCCCCTCCCGATCCGCCTTGTTCACGACAAAGAGATCGGCGATCTCGAGTATCCCCGCCTTCATCGTCTGGATCGTATCGCCCGATTCAGGGGTCAGCAGGACGATCGTCGTGTCGGCCACCTCCATGATGTCCAACTCCGTTTGGCCGACGCCGACCGTCTCCACTAGGATCTTCTGCATCCCGAAGGCACCGTAGAGACGGACCACATCCCGCGTCGCCCGCGAGAGACCGCCGCGACTCCCGCGACTCCCGAGGCTCCGTATAAAGACCCCCTCATCCCCTGCGTGATCCTGCATCCGGATCCGGTCGCCCAAGACGGCGCCTCCGGAAAAGGGGCTCGAGGGGTCAATCGCCACCACCCCGACCTTGAACCCC
>CAYWRF010000216.1:0-1699 GCA_964460495.1 uncultured Pseudomonadota bacterium
TGTCAGGAGACTCCCGCATCAGCTCGTTCAGGCATTTCGCGCCACCTTTGAGGAGGCGGCCGCCTCCGACCTCCTCCTCCATGTCGTTGATTCCTCCGCCCCCCATCCGGCCGAAAGGATCCGGGTGGTTGACGGGGTTTTGAGCGAATTGGGTCTCGAGAATCACCCCACCTTGAGGGTCTTCAATAAGATCGATCAGGATGGAAACATCATCTGGAAACCGGGGCCCGGTGATTTCTTCATCTCGGCCCTGCGTGGGGAGGGGATCGATCGGCTTCTTGAGGCGATCGACCAAAAGTTGGCCGAATCTCTCCGCCACGCCTCATTCCTGATCCCTTACAGTCAAGGGGCTGCGGTCTCGCTTCTTTATGCGACGAGCCGTGTCCTCTGTCGTCGAGATCAAAAGGATGGGGTTCGCCTCGAGGCGGAGGTCAGCGAGAAGTATTTTAACCGATTCAGGAAATTCAGTCGGTAGATGGGACTCTCAAGAGCGATGGGCAGGATGCCCCTTGACGATACCCCTTATCAGGGGGTATATTTAGGGGTATAGATATGTCTCTCAAGCTGAACATTCAACCGCGTTTGGAGAAGGAGATGGAGGATCTGATTCCCGCGGCCGGGGTTCGTTCCAAAACGGAATATATCAATCGGGCCATTGAATCTTATAATCATGAAATCAAGCGAGATAAGCAACTGGGGGTCCTGAGAAGCTATTTTGAAGATTACCGGAAAGAAGCCTCCTCAACGCTAAAGCAATTTGCCAAACTTCGCCATGCCTCCAGAGATTAAATTTGGTTACTGTTATCTGGTGGATATGAATCCGCCCCGGAAATCAAAACCGGGGAAGGTTCGTCCCGTCATTGTCATTGAATCGACCGATGTCTTGCAAGCAGGGTCTCCCGGTGTGGTGATTGTTCCTTTAACGACGCAGATCAGAGAAGGAAATATCCTGCGAGTCAGGATTGAAGCATCCGCCTTATTAAAACTTGAAAAAGAATCGGATGTTTTACTGGACCAGGTTCACACCGTCGATCGAACCCTCTTTCTCAAGGAATTGGGCCCCTTGTCTCCTGAAACGATGAATCACGTTACAGAGGGAGTCCGGTTTCTGTTGGGCTTTTAAAATTTCCCCAACGACTTTCCGATGAGGCCCGCCAATATTCTCACTTTGCACCGGCAAGCCAAATCTCCACCTCGGGACTTCGGGGGGGAAGGGGTTTTGAGAAATAACTCACCAGCGCCTCAAGGGTTCCCTCTGCCGTCTGAGGCGCCTTGATCCACCGGCGGCCAAGACCACCCTTTTCAAACCAGCTGAAATCCATGTCATCGACAAGGACGTCGAAATCGAGGCCGGGAAGGGGGCTCTTCCTGATCGTAAAGTAATCCTCGTCTCTCCTCGCAGCAGCAATCACGGAGGCAGGGATCCGGTCGACCCTGCCCGGGTCCCAAAACGGTTTTCTCTTGGCCGCATCGACGACAAAGGGGGAGAGATCGATTTCGCTCCGAGTCAATGGGACCATTGCCTCCCCGGCCGGCTTGAGCCGAAAGACAACCTTCAGGATCGGATAGAGATCGAATTCCCACTCGATCCCCTTCAACGGTTCAAACGGTCCTGGTCGGTAGGTCTGGAGTATCAGGCGGTTTCCACCGACATGGAGTCCCAACAGGACCGCCTGCATATGTCGATAAAGGACCCAAT
>CAYWRF010000217.1:0-1678 GCA_964460495.1 uncultured Pseudomonadota bacterium
CGAGGCGTCAAATCCGGAGAAGGTAAGGACTCCGCAGCCGACCTTGCGGGCGGCCTCAACCGCCTTGAGGATATTCGTAGATTTTCCGGAACTGCTGATCGCCAAGAGGGTATCCCCCGAGCGTGCAAAACGCTGGATCGGTTCTGCAAAGACCCGTTCATATCCGTAATCGTTACTGATACAGGTAAGGAGACTCGCGTCGTTGAAGGCGATCGCCTCCAGTCCCCCATTCTTCCAATAGTCGACAGACTGGTGGCTTGAGATGGCAGCACTCCCTCCGTTTCCGATGAAGATGAGCTTGTTCCCCTTTTGGCTGCAGGAGAGCATCCGCCCCATCGCCTCCGTCAGGCCCTCTTCCAGAGGAAGGGTCTTTCCCCTGGCACCCGTGACCAAGACCCTGTCCCGGATCTGGTTCAACTCCTGAATAAACTGGAGTGCCCCGGAGCCGTACGTTCTCGCGGATGCCGCTTGACTCGCCTGAGTCGTCCCCGGCGTCTTTGTCATTTCAGAAGATAGTGGATAAATTTCTTCAAGACCACAGGCTCAACAAACTCCCGGTTGCAGACAATCTCAATGGCAATCGCCCCCACACAGTTCGCGATGAGGCCCAAGGCCTCGGGGGGACATCCCCGATACACACACGGGGAGGTGACCGCGTAGAGGGCATCTCCCGCCCCTGTCCTATCCACGACCCGCGTCGAGAGGACCGGTGTCTTAAAGACCGATCCTTCCGAAAAGAACATCGTCCCCTCCGGTCCGAGGCTGACCATCACATGGGGGGTCTGTAACTGCCGGCGAATCTTCTCGACGAGGGTCGGCGCCTCTCCGTACGGGGATTGCGCCGCAAGTTTTAACTCAGGTTCATCCATGCAGACATAATCGGCCCGCTGATACTTCGTAATGGGGTTGAATCCCAGATTGGCGCTGTTGGTCTGTGCGTTGACGGCGAGAAATTTCTTGGAGAAATGGAGGGCCTCCCGAATCTTTTCAGTCATCATGCCGTGGCCAAAATCGGTGACCACCACCAAGTCGTGGTTGGGGAGATGCTGCGACAGGAGGGAGTCGAGGTCGTTTTCCGTCTGAGCCGGGAGGGGGGTGTCATCCAGATGCTGGATCTCAAAGATCTTCGTCAGAAAGGTAGGTTCGAGGAAACGGCGTTTTAAGATCGTCGGCCGATTCGGGGTCCGCAGCGCACAGAGTTGGACGTTCGGTCTCAAATTTGAGCGGATAAACTGGAAGTACCTCTCTTCGGGACCGAGGCAGGTGATCAGCGTGACTTCTTTGCAGAACCCAGCGATATGATTCGAAACGGCAAGGGCCCCGCCGAGAAAGTCCTCTTCTGAGGCAAATTTGGCCGCCACAATGGTTGATTTGGGGGGCTTTGCCAACGGGAGGCAATAGGTGTATTGGTCATAGATGGCCTCGCCGATCACCAAGACCCGCAGGTCTGACAACCCCTCCAGGTACCCGATCACCTCGTCCGCCGAATGGTGTTTGCGGAAGTTGCGCAGGAACTCCTCTGTCTCAAGGGGAAGACTTTGAAAGAACTGGTTAATGAGGGTGCTGGAGCTGAAGGAGGGTTCCGTGGTAAAGACCATCTCCCCCCCGACCTCGCGGATGGCCGCCTCCTCCTTGGCGATGTTGCCCGTCACGTCCGCCTCGGCGTTTGCATACTCAC
>CAYWRF010000218.1:0-1677 GCA_964460495.1 uncultured Pseudomonadota bacterium
TACGGATGAGGGACCGGATGATTGACATGCGCGTCTCCATGGTCCCGACGATTCACGGTGAGAAGGTTGTCATCCGGATCCTGGACAAGACCAGTACCCCCCTGGACCTCGGGCAGTTGGGATTTGAGCCCCCGGCGCTTGAGAAATTTAGGTCTGCGATTCACAGCCCGTACGGACTCGTTTTCCTTACGGGGCCTACCGGAAGCGGAAAGACGACCACACTCTATGCAGCGCTGAACGAGCTTAAGTCCCCTGAAATTAACATTCTGACCGTGGAGGATCCGGTCGAGTACCGCCTCGAAGGCATCAACCAGGTGCAGGTCCGACCCGCGATCGGACTGACCTTTGCCAATGCCCTTCGGTCCTTCCTGCGCCAGGATCCTGACATCATCATGGTCGGAGAAATCCGGGATCTGGAGACAGCCCGGATCTGTGTCCAGGCCGCCCTCACGGGCCACCTGGTGTTGAGCACCCTCCATACGAACGATTCGGTCGGAGCGGTCGGGCGGATGATCGACATCGGGGTGGAGCCCTATCTTTTGGTCTATGCGATGCGGCTGGTGGCTGCGCAGCGGCTCATCCGTCTCCTCTGCGACCGTTGTAGAGAGCCGTACGAACCGACCCCCGGGGTCACCGAGAAATTCGGGCTGACCGCGGATACGGTTGTTTACCGGGCGAAGGGATGCGAGCATTGCCGTCAGACCGGTTACCGGGGCAGACTCGCCCTGTACGAACTCTTCAATCTGACGGAGGAACTTCAGGTAATGATCTCCAAGGGGGACTCTCCCTTCTCCATCAAAGAGAAGGCGAGGCAACTCGGGATGAGGACCTTGTTTGAAGTCGGGGTCCAAAAGGCCAAAGAGGGGTTGACCTCCATCGAGGAGGTTCTGAGGATGACGCTGGAGAGCGAGTAACATGGCACTCTATTCCTACGCCGCTCGCGATAAAGAGGGAAAATCCAAGCAAGGGGTCAAAGAGGCCGGGAATCAGGAGGAGGTCCTGGCCGGCCTCCAGGCCGCCGGACTTCTGGTCACCCAGATCGTAGAAGTCCAGGAGCTTGAGAAGCCGAAGAAGAAAGTCGCCAAGCGCAGACGCCACAAGGCGGTCAAGCTCTCGGATCTGATTCTGGCGACCCGCCAGCTCGCCACCCTGGTCGGGGCAGGGGTCACCCTGCTGCGGGCGATTGATGTCATCATTCAGCAGGCCTCCTCGGATCGCCTCCAAAAGGCGCTGGAGGCGGTGCGGGAAGAGATCCGGGCGGGACAGCCCTTTTATGTCGCCCTCTCCAAACACCCGAAGATCTTCTCGGATTTTTTCGTGAATCTGGTCCGGACGGGAGAGGCGGGAGGACATTTGGCCCAGACCCTTGACCAGTTGGCCCTCTATCTTGAGAACAAAGAGGCGGTCCGTCAAAAGGTGATCTCGGCCATGATCTATCCGATGATCCTGGTGACAGTTTCTGTATTGATCGTCACGGCATTTTTGCTGAAGATTGTCCCGATCTTTTCGGATCTTTTCAAAAATTTCGGGATTGAACTCCCCCTCCTCACGAAGGTGGTCGTTTTCATGAGTGACTTTCTGCGGCATAAATTTCCCCTATTGGCCGGCGCCCTCGTAGGCAGCTTCTTTGCCTTCCGGTGGTATGTCTCGACGGAAAAAGGGAGCTGGACATGGGAC
>CAYWRF010000219.1:0-1638 GCA_964460495.1 uncultured Pseudomonadota bacterium
AGGTCGTCTATCTCGCGATCCATCTCACACTCCTCATCGGTCGAGAGACGGTACGGGTTCTCCTCTTCGGTCGATTCACCCGTCAGGAGATCGGTCGTCATCAACTCGTAAGTGCTGCGGACCTCTGCCGGCGGCTCAAATCGCGGATCGTCCATCAATCCAAACTGTTCCCGGAGTCTCTGTTCCTCAGCGATATTGTTGTTCTGGGCCCAGGCGACAAACGAACTCGAGACCTTTTCAAAGGTGTCGGTCACCGCCTGACCGGTCACCATCCGGAGCTCGTCACGGATCGCAAATCGCTCCGACTGCTCCATCTGCTGGCGGGCGACCTGTTGCTGCATCCGGATCGACTGCATCATCGCATACATCTCCATCGCCGCCGCCCGCTCGTTTGCCTGCGCCTCGATCTCGGAGGCCCTGCGCGACGCCTCCGCCTCGATCTGGGCGACACGAACCGCCGCCGCAGAAGCGGTCGCCGCCGCGTCACTTGCAGCCCCCGCCTGCTGCCAGGCGCTGTAGAGCGCCGCCCCACCGATCATTGCACCTGCTAAGAGTCCACCTAACATAGTATTCTTTCCTCGTTTTGTATTTGTGCAATCCCCATGCCGATGGGGCATAAATAAATAGCATTAAATATCATTGACTTATAAGCGTGCCGGACACCGGGACGGAGGGGAGATGGACGGGAGAGGGCCGGTCTGGTGGTCTTGAGTCACCACCCCTTTTCAGGGGGCAAAATGCCGGATATAGAAGGTTTTCGCCCACCCGGGCAGATAGAAAAAGCGGAGTCGGAGGAGCTCGCCCAGTCCGGCCGGTTTATAGACCTCCCATCCCATCTGGATCATCTTCTCCGGTGGCACCCGATCTGCGGAGACGATCCCGCGGCATGCCTGAAGCTTCTTCGCCAGTTGCTCGAGCGCTCCAAAGAGGTCCCGAAACGCCGATTTTCTTGCCACCTCCGAGCTGTCAGGGACCTGATCCCGTGGGATCAGGGCGGTCCCGGCAGGGCGGATCTCCCGCTCTCTGGCAAAATAGAAAAACCGGATCCCGCCAAGAAGGAGATTGGCCGGCTTCCATACGGAACAACCGGCATAAAGGCGTCCCAGTTTTTTGTAATAGCGATCGGGAAGAAAAAGAAGCTCCAGCGGATTTCCCGGAACGAGGCGGATATTGTTCAACTCGAAATGGATCCTCCCGTGAAGATCAATAAAAATGAACCCGCCCAGATTGCGGGTACGGTCGAGATCGATTGCTCCAAGTTCCTCAAGGTTCAGACAAAGGATCCGGATACCGAGGGGCCCCTTTCGTATCTCCATCGGATCCACTTCATCACAAATCCGGTTGTCTTTGAATGAAAAACTGATCTAATCAGGGCCTCTTGAGACCGGACCTTCTAGTGGATCGGATGCTTCGGGGCGACCGTCTGGCACTGGCCCGGTTGATCTCCCTGATCGAGAACCGTTCCTCGGAACTCCTTCCAATCATGGCGCGCGTCCAGCAGAGGTCAGGCAACGCCCATGTGATCGGTGTCACCGGCCCGCCCGGTTCCGGCAAGAGCACGCTGGTCGATCAGGTCATCACCCTCTATCGTCAGAAGGGGTTCAAGGTCGGGGTGGTGGCGATTGACCCCTCGAGCCC
>CAYWRF010000220.1:0-1607 GCA_964460495.1 uncultured Pseudomonadota bacterium
CCTTCTGGGTGAGGTTGCAAATCGTAAAGATCGACCAAATCTCTCAAATCCATTGAATTCATTGATCTTCCTTTTTCAAGCTCTGAATCAATTTTGTCAGCATTTGGCAAACTGCCTGAAGATCATCACGCAATTCATTTTTTTGAATTTCAATGATCAAACCTAATTCAAAACCGAGTTCGCGTCAATCCCATTCTCAGTTGATGTGGTAGCCAAATGAAAATGTCAGGTCTTAACGGCAAAGTGATTATGTCAGGGTATGAGAACCATACACCTGACCATGAGAGAGCAACAGAGGGTTGCCGCCCTTAAAAAGGCAGTGGGAAGAGAAATAACGGTTCCGGAGGTGGCAGAGCTTCTGGGGATCTGCGAGAGGCAGGTCTTTCGGCTCAAGGCCCGATTCCGGCGATGGGGGGAGAGAAGGATGGCCCATGGAAATCGGGGGAGACCCTGCGGGAGGAGGCTGGGAAAGAGGATGCGCCAAAGAGTGATCCGGCTCCGGAAGGGAAAATACATCGGTTTTAATGATCATCACTTCACCGAGAAGCTCTCCGAGGTGGAGGGGATCTCCATCTCCCGGGAGGCGGTCCGGAAATGGCTTCGGGAAGCGAACGTGGAATCCGTCCGAAAGCGACGGGGGTCGCGACACCGTTGCCGGCGAGAGCCGATGCCCCAGGAAGGGATCATGCTCCAGGTCGACGGCTCGTTCCATGACTGGCTGGAGGGACGACGGGGCGACTATCTCACCCTGATCGGAGCGATCGATGACGCCACCGGCTGGGTCCCCGAAGACTGCTTCTTTGCGCCTCACGAAACAACCTTGGGTTATATGCGTCTCTTCCATGACCTGTTCCGGAGAAAGGGGCTCCCCCTCTCGATCTACGCCGACCGGCACTCGATCTTCTGGACCGGGAGAGAACCGACCGAGGAGGAACAGCTCCTGAATAAAAAACCGAAGACCCAGTTGGGACGAGCCCTCGAAGAACTGGGGATCCGCCTCATCCCCGCCTACTCCTCCCAGGCCAAGGGGAGGATCGAACGGTTGTGGGGGACCTTCCAGGACCGGCTCGTCTCCGAAATGAGACTCAAAGGGGATAGAAATCAGGCCGAGGCGAATGCCACCCTCGGGGAGTGCATCCCCCAACACAACCGGAGGTTCACCAGGGAACCCAAAGATCCGAACCCTGCCTGGAGACCGATCCCGCTTGAGATCGATCTCAAGCAAATCCTCTGCCTCAAGGAAAAGCGAACCGTCGCCAATGACAATACGATCTCCTGGAAGGGACACCGGCTTCAGATCCCTCTTTCGAAACTCAAACGATCCTTCGCAAAACGACAGGTCGAGGTCCGTCACCTCATCACCGACCAGATCGAGATCTATGACAAAAATCAGCGCGTCGCCCGATTCGGACCTCAACCAGCCCGGCAGAATGCCCCACAATCAACGATCTCCCACTGGGAGGATCTCAGATATACCCAAAAACTATCGGAAAGGCAGGCCGCTTGAAAACTGTGACCCTTGGAAAATTAACCGTCAGTCACCCTGACATATTTACTTTGCTGTGACACTCACGGTTTCGAGAAGAGCTGGCATAAGGATGAAGAAA
>CAYWRF010000221.1:0-1557 GCA_964460495.1 uncultured Pseudomonadota bacterium
TCCCGGTTGGACCCGGAGCCGTATCTCACCGCATACTCGAGGAGGTCATTGGCGCCGAGACTCCGACCGATAAGGACCCTTGGGAGATCCCGACAGCCCGGGTAGTAATCACCGGCGCAGTCGACGATCCTTTGAATCCACTCCATCTTATGTTGCAAATCCAGAAACCGATCGGAGGAGGGTCCATACTCATGAAACGGCTGGGCGACGGAGACGACAAGAAACCCCTGCTCGTTGTACCACCAGCCCGGTTCGATCCATGACTCGGGGGTTGACCGCAGTGTGGAACCGCCGTGGAACAGGACAACAATCCCTCGCGGGCGTAGGACCTGACCCGGTGTGTTGATCACGACCGTCCCATCGAGGCGGGGGTCGTAGACCTGACGAAGCCCCTCAACCCAGATCTTCCGGTCGGATGAGAGGAGTTTTGGGGACATTGCCGCGACAGCCCCTGCAGGCATCTCAACGAGATCAACCGTCTCCCCGCCAGGACGAACAACCCTTAGCTGTCTGTCATAATCTGCCCGTATAGCGGCAAGTCGCTCTGACGAAATATTCTTATTTGTCTGAAAGGGATGAACCGGCCTCGAGAAATCCCCTCCCCCCTTCTCCATCACCGCCTTGACGATCTCGGGAGGAAGCCCCTCGGCACCAGGCGGGATCTCTGCAGCGCCACCCGTTGATAAATGGGTATGCGGGACAACCGGGTCGTTCCTTTCAACCCGGACCACTGAGGACCGGCCACCGACCATCGCCGTCGCAAAGGCCGGCCCAACCTGCCCGGAAAAGAACCGGTCTGCCGCCGCTGAAAGGGCGGCACGCGACCTCCTGTCCCATCCAAAGAGGTAGGTGATAGCAGCCTGTGTGGCAAAATTCCCCCAGCCGCCGCCGGGGTTTCCACGAACCGCATCAACCGCCGAGATCCCGAGACCGATCGCGTCGACCGCCACCCCGCCGACCATCGTGAGAAACTGGATTGCCGGGAGACCGCCAAAGAGGGCGGAGGCGATGATTGTTGCCCCGCCAAAAACGCCGCTTACGTAGAAGAACCTGTCCTGGCGCCGATTCTCGCTCGTCCCCTCCAGAAGCCTCTCCCTCGCCGAGAGCGCCCCATGGACCATTGTCGCCATCCCGGCGACCATCGCCGCGATCTTCAGCCGGCCAAAGCCGGGGCTCTTCAGCAGGGAGGCCTCGGACCTGAACAGCCTTGCCGCCGCCGAGAGTCCGTCGGCCCTTGCATAGTTTTGTTGAAAGAAACGTGACCTGTTTGAGGCGCGGAGGAAGAAGGAGCCGAGTGTCGGGGCAACCCGTTCGTACCCCATCACCCCCATCGAGAAGAGACCGGCCCCTGTGGCGAGGGCTGCTGAATTGTCGGCCCGATCAATGGCCATACAAACCCCATTTCGCATCCCGGTCAAGAAAAGTTGCTTGTTTTTTTTTAAAAAAATTATAGACTTCCCGGATGCCCCTTGTTCAGGATCCCTCGTCGGTCTTTCTGGTCCTTTTGACGGCCGTGGGGGGCGTTCCCCCGGGTATCCTGGCTCGTCGGTTCGAGAC
>CAYWRF010000222.1:0-1546 GCA_964460495.1 uncultured Pseudomonadota bacterium
ATCGACGGCCCCGCCCGCGGAGGCCTCGGTCAGGACGCGGGTCGTCTCCTGGAAACTGGCGGCCGAGATGAAGCTCTCGGTTGAGAGACTCGCCTTGGTAATGCCTAACAGGATCGGGGTTGCACTTGCGGGCCGTCCCCCCTTCTTCATCACACGTTCGTTTTCATGCTGGAACTGTAACTTATCGATTTGCGCCCCGATCATGAACTCGGTGTCTCCCGGATCCTCGATCCGGACCCTCTTCAACATCTGACGGACGATCACCTCGATGTGCTTGTCGTTAATCCGGACCCCCTGGAGACGGTACACCTCCTGTACCTCATTCACCAGATACTCCTGAAGCTTCTTGTCCCCGCTCACCCGAAGGATATCCTGCGGAACCACCGGACCGTCCACCAGCTGCTGACCGGCAGACACCCGATCGCCCTTGTAGACGTTGAGATGCTTCCCGTGCGGGATCAGGTACTCCTTCTTCATCCCGGTGGGGCTCTTCACAATGACGCGCCGCTGCCCCTTCTTGGAGGCGCCGAATTCCACCATCCCGTCGATCTCGCTAATGATCGCCGGATTCTTCGGACGGCGCGCCTCAAAGAGCTCCGCCACTCTGGGGAGACCCCCGGTGATGTCTCTTGTCTTCTGAATCTGACGCGGGGTCTTGGCCAGAAGGTGCCCGGCCCGAACCTCCTCCCCGTCCTTGACCAGGATATGGGCCCCGGCCGGAATCGAGTAGATCGCCAAAACCTCCTTTTTCTTATCCACGATCAGGATCTGAGGGTGGTACTCTCCTCGATGCTCCATCACAATCCGGTCGACCAGCCCGGTCGCCGGATTCAGTTCTTCCCGAACCGTGACATCTTGCTTAATATCCTCGAATTTAACCGCGCCGGCGACCTCTGTCAGGACGGGAGACATATAAGGATCCCACTCCACAAAGGCCATATCTTTCTTGATCGAATCCCCCTCTTTGATCTTCAACACAGCCCCCTGAGGGATCGAGTGACGCTCCAATTCCCTCCCCGCCTCATCCTGCAGGGTCAGTTGTCCGTTTCGATTGAGAACGATAAACTCCTCAGGGGCCGTTTCTGAAGAGACCACGCGCAGGTTGTGAAATTTCGCAATCCCTTCATTCCTTGATTCGATGTGCGATTGTTCGATGGTGCGGCTTGCGGTTCCGCCGATATGGAAGGTCCGCATCGTCAACTGCGTCCCCGGCTCCCCAATCGATTGGGCCGCGATGATCCCGACCGCCTCACCCAGTTCAATGAGGTGACCGGTGGAGAGGTTGCGGCCGTAGCACTTGATGCAGACGCCGCGCTTCGCCTCGCAGGTCAGGACACTCCGGATTCGGATCTTCTCGATCCCGGCAGATTCAATCTGATCGGCAAGCTCCTCCGTAATCTGCTGACCCGCCTCACAGATTGCCTTATCGGTTACCACGTCGACGATATTGTCGAGGGCGACGCGGCCTACAATCCGTTCTTTCAGGGGAACCACGATTTCATCTCCTTCCACAATCGCCTCAATGAAAATCCCGTTGAGGGTCCCG
>CAYWRF010000223.1:0-1540 GCA_964460495.1 uncultured Pseudomonadota bacterium
CCGTTCCTAACGTGTCCTTTCGCCTCTTCCGTTGAGAGGTCTTCATCTCGTAACGCATTTTCATGCTCCTCATCGCTGATTGAGGCGACGAGGGCCCTTTCCAGGGCGGGAATCGCCGGGGAGGCGGCGGGGCCGAGGCGCCCCAGGAGAAAGGCGGCAGTGTGTTGTGTCATCTCATCAGAGAGCATTTCGGTCAATTTCGGGATCCCTTTGCCAGCCGCTTTTTTATCCAATGGGATGCGATTCAGCGCATTCATGGCAGTTACGAGTACGTCAGTGTCGCGATCGTGCCGAAGGACGTCGATCAGATCGGGGAGGAGGGGAGAGGCACTCTTCCCCATGCTTATGACGCCCATGATCGCCTGTTTTCGCTTTTTTGGATCTCCGCTTTGGAGCTGCCTTTGATAGATCTCGACCTGTTCCTCGGGATCGTAGCCGGCGGCATAGAGGAGGGAGGCGATCGGGTCATCCCGGTCGCCGACCACCGTCACAGATCCCCTGTGATCGATAAAGGCGACGGTCGGAAAACTGTTAAGATCGGAATAAAATTCCTTCCAATCGGCCTCGCTTCCCCCGACCCCCTGCGCTCGGATCATCAAGAAACGACCCTGATACCTCTTTGCGAGTCTCGCGAAATCGTTTTTGTACACCCGGCAGGGAAGACACCAATCGGCAGAAAATGTCACCAGGGCAAGCTCCCCCGGTTTGAGCCTCTTTAAAAGGGGCCTCAGCGCCTTGCCGTTACGGACCTCGATCACCCGTTTCGAAAAAGGGGTTCTCCCCTTTTTCCCGACAAGGGTCAGCGGCGACGCAGGATTGTAGAACTGGGTCAGGGTAGGGGTTCTTCCCTTCCGAATCGCATATCGGTACCGCTCTTCAATGCTGACGTGGCGGTCTCTATTTTCATCGGTAACATCTTTGGACCAAAAGAAGGGGGCGAAGAGTTCGCAGCTGTCTGTTTGTCCCGGAGAGGCCTGCGTGATGACCGCCGTGCGGCGGTTGGCAAAGAACGGGAGGGCACCGCCTCCGTAGCACTGATCCATGACGACGATCCGCTTTCCATAACGGATCTCATCGAGCTGGGCGCTCAGGCGGTTAAGCGGGAGGCAGACGTCCCGCAGACCCGCGCATTCAACCCCATCCCGCTTATTGCCGTGACCGGTGATGTAGACGACCAGGAGATCGTTGCCGTCCATTGTGCGGCTGAGACCGGCGATCAGTTTTTTAAGACCCGCCTCTGTGGCGGGGGCAAACCTTTCGACGGGATGTGAGGGTCGTTTGGCGCCGGCCACCGCAATGTGACATCGTCCCTCGGAGCGGAGGAGTCGAACCGCCCGGTTGACATTCTCGACATGCCGGGCCTCCGAATCCCCGTTGAGGATCAGGGCGTATCCCTTTTGGACCCCGTTACCCATCGCTTTACCGCTACTTCAGTTATCGAGTTATTTATCGGCTGACCGCCAGGAAAGTTGCTAGGAATTTTCTTCCCAAAATTCCGCAGTTGAATGCGCTCCTTTTCTCCCTCGCCCCGTTGGGGAGA
>CAYWRF010000224.1:0-1540 GCA_964460495.1 uncultured Pseudomonadota bacterium
GGACCTGCTTGTGGAAAAGATAAATTCCCATGGAGGCGAGGACGTGGGGCCTCCCCTCCCGCTCCACCGAAAACCGCTGGATGACTTCCGGATCTTGGGGTTTTTCCATAAACTCGATAATCCGACCGCTCTTGTCGGTCCGCATGATTCCAAGCTGGCCCGCCTCGCTTGCTGGCACCGGCTTGCAGCAGATCGTGACCTCTGCCTGAAGCTCCTGATGGGTCTTGAGGACCTCCTTCAAATCGAGGGCATAGAGTTGGTCCCCGGAGAGGATGAAGAAATACTCAAAGCGGGGATCACTGAAGTGCCTTAAGCTCTGTCGGACCGCATCGGCGGTTCCTTGGAACCAGTCGGTCCGCTCCATCGACTGATCCGCCGCAACCACCTCGACGAACCCCCCCGAGAATCCATCCAGTTTGTAGGCCCGGGTGATATGCTTGTTCAGACTTTCGGAGAGAAACTGCGTCAAGACGTAGATCTTGTCAAAGCCGGAGTTGAGGCAGTTACTGATCGGGATGTCGATCAGTCGGTACTTTCCAGCGATCGGGACCGCCGGTTTGGAACGGTATTTGGTCAAGGGAAGGAGCCGGGCTCCCCTCCCCCCTCCTAAGATAATCGAAACGACGTTCTTCATCGGTTACTTCCAATCGTTACCCTCCGTAATGCCAGGGGGTGTCGGACATGATGAGGGGCTCGCACTCCTCCCGCAAGACCACCTCTACCACCTCCCCGATGACGACGGCATGATCGCCCCCCTCTGCGATCTCGCGGATCTCACATTCCAGGTAATAGGGGGAGTGGTCCAGGACCGGGGTCCCGGTGCGGCCGAGGGTAAAGGGGATCTCGCCTAATTTATTTCCGACCCGGTGGGCCGGTTTGACAAAGTGCTCTGCAATCTCCTTCTGGCCCTTCGTCAGGAAACTGACGCTAAAGACCTTGCTTTCCTGCATCATGGCAAAAGACTTACTTTTCTTATCGACCCCGAGCGCGACCAGGGGGGGATTCATAGAGACCTGGGAAAGCCAGCTCCCGGTGAAGGCATTGACCTCCTCCCCGCTCTTGACGCCGATGATGTACAAGCCGTAAGGGATCTTCCGAAGCACCTTTTTTCGTATCTCCCGATCCATCGTTCCTCCTATTTGGCTTAAGCCCTCATCATAGCACAAAAAAGCCCCCGCCACAATGGATGGCGGGGGCTTTGAGCTCTCAGAAGTGCGTTAGGCGACCTTTGTCACGTTTGCGGCCTGTTCCCCTTTCGGTCCCTGAACAATGTCAAACTCAACGGCTTGGCCCTCGCGGAGGGTTCGAAACCCCTCCCCCTTGATGGCCGTATGATGGACAAAGACATCTTTGCCATTCTCCGGCGTGATAAACCCGTACCCCTTCTGATCACTGAACCACTTCACGACTCCTCTTACCATTCAAATGCCTCCTTTAATGTGAACGAAACAACCGGAGATGGCAACAAAAAACCGCTCGGGAAGCTTCCTTCCCAGCGGCTGTTGTAATCCTTTCATTTGTTAAAACACGAACCGTACAC
>CAYWRF010000225.1:0-1530 GCA_964460495.1 uncultured Pseudomonadota bacterium
GCTCTTCTCGCAAGCCTCAGCGAGCTTCTCTTTAAGTCTTGAATTGCACGCGACCCCGCCGGTGACGATGATCGTCTTGCAGCCCCGGTTTCTTGCCGCCTTCATCGTCTTTTCGATCAGGTGGTCGACAACGGTCTCCTGGAAGGAGGCGCAGAGGTCCTGGAGGGGAGGGGGTGGCACGGCCGGAGGGGGACCCCCACCGGATCGCAGTCCCGCTGCCGGCGGGACGAGAACCGCTGTGGGATACGGCCGTGACAGGACCCCCTCCAAGTTATGCGCGATTTTTCTGGCAGCGGTTTTAAGGCCACTGAAACTGAAGTCATATCTGGGAAGAGTCGGTTTTGAGAATTTGACTGCCGAGGAGTTCCCCTGGCGTGCCAACCGGTCGATCACCGGTCCCCCCGGGTATCTAAGCCCTAAAAGCTTGGCGACCTTGTCGAACGCCTCACCGGCGGCGTCATCCCTCGTGCCGCCGAGAAAGAGATATTCTCCGAATTTCTTCACAAAGTAGAGGGCGGTATGCCCCCCCGAGACGATCAGTCCGATCTGCGGGTACGGGATCTCGGGGTGTTCGATCAGCGGGGCGTTCAGGTGTCCCTCGAGGTGGCTTACCCCCACAAAGGGGATCTTCAGCCCAAAGGCGAACGCCTTGGCAAACGAGAGGCCGACCAGGAGCGACCCGACCAGACCGGGGGCATGGGTGACCGCAATGCCGTTCAAGCCCTCTTTCCTGATCCCAGCCCGTTCCAGCCCTTCCTCAACCATCGGCCGGAGGATCTCGATATGCCGTCGGCTGGCGAGCTCTGGGACGATCCCGCCATAGGGGGTGTGGATCTCATCCTGCGAGGCGACGAGTTCGGAGAGGACCTTGAGCCTCGGTCGGTCGGGGGGTCCGGTCAGCCGGACCACGGCAACCCCCGTCTCATCACACGACGTCTCGATCCCTAAGACGACCATGACCGTTACCTAACAGCCGTACGAAAACTTCGCAACCGGGGAAGGGGTTTAGAGGTATTTGTTGAGGCTGAAGTAGTTGACCGGCATCTGCTCTTTATCCCTTAAGTGAAACCAGATCAGAATGCCGTTGACCGACGCCACGAGCAATAGGCAGAGGTCTGCCAAAATGACCGTGGCGAATTGTAGGGGCGTCCACCAAGACTCAGTGGCGGACGCCCCACCTGTAGTCAGACAGACCGTCGATGTGATGAACAAGACGTACGAGGTCGGAACGATCGCCTTCTGGAAGTGGACCCGGATCCCGACCTGTCGGTTCGAATAACCGGATGGGGTCTCCTGTTTCGGGTACCAAGGAATCGCGTCGCAGATCCGGATGAAGAGATAGATGGTGAGGAGAAAGAGGTAGAAACCGAACGTAGTAGGGGCGTCCGCCGACAGGCGGACGCCCCTACCCATCGTCAGAAAGAAAACGGAGCCGACGACCCCGACCGCCTCCAAGAGTCGGACCACACGGCTTGTGCGGCTGAAGAGGACCTTTAACAACTAGAAGAAATAATACCGGATGCCGATCCC